>CAXSEG010000118.1:0-12907 GCA_964235545.1 uncultured Acetobacteraceae bacterium | reverse complement strand
CAAAGCCGTTGGCGGACATCCTGCAATCCCGCACCGGGCAGGACCGGCGGATGATCTACACGGCGCTTTACGAGGCCTTTTTCACCTACATAAAAGTTGCTGTCTTCGGCGGTGCGTTCCTGGGCTTCCCGGTGATCGCGAGCCAAGTCTATATGTTCGTGGCACCCGGCCTGTATCGCAGTGAGAAAAAGGCTTTCCTGCCGTTTCTGATTGCTACTCCCGTACTGTTCGTGATGGGCGCGGCGCTGGCCTACTACTTCGTCTTCCCGGTTGCCTGGCGCTTCTTCTTGGGCTTCGAAAACCCGAACGGCGCTGGCGGAATGCCGATCGAGTTGCAGGCGAAGGTGGGCGAATACCTCGACCTGGTGATGAAGCTGATCTTCGCGTTCGGCATCGCGTTCCAGTTGCCGGTGTTGCTGACGCTGCTGGCCAAGGTCGGCATCGTATCCTCCCGCAGCCTGAAGAAGATGCGGCGCTACGCCTATGTCGGCATGTTCGTGGTCGCCGCGGTGCTGACGCCGCCGGACGTGATCACGCAATGCGGCTTGGCGCTGCCGCTGATCATCCTCTACGAGATTTCCATCGTTGCCGCGCGGTTCGTCGAGAAAAAGCCGGTGGACGCCTAAGCCTGTCCGATGAGGCCGGGGCTGCCGGCATGGTCGGTGTTGCGGTCCGAGATGACGCGTCGTGCCAAGCCTTGAGCCTGGCATCGACACCGGTTGGGACCGTCTCCATGAGGAGATCAGAAAGGCATGGCGTTTGCAGCTAACGGCATGGCATTTGCACCTGTGGCCGGAAGGATCCGGAGGACTTGCCGATGTTGCGACTAACCCGCCGTTCCACACTCGGCCTGCTATCCGGTTCAGCTTTCGTTCCCTGCATCGGTCGGGCTGCGGCGCAGGAGAAGACCTTCGTCATCGGGCTCGATCTGCCGTTGACCGGGGCGCAGGCGGACACCGCGACCCTGGTGCGCTACGGCGTGCAGAGTGCCATCGATGACCTCAACGCGAAAGGCGGCGTCGCGGGCTACAAGCTGTCGGTGCTGACCTTGGACGACGGCACAGCGACCTCCGGCCAATATGACCCGGCGCTAGCGGCCACCAACGCGCGCAAGATGGTGTCCGACCCGGGCGTGATGGCGGCGATCGGCCCGATGAACAGTGGTGCCGCCAAGGCGATGACGCCGATCCTGAGCCAGGGTGGGCTGGCGACGATCACGCCCAGCGCCACCAACCCGGACCTGACCTCGCCCAAGTTCGTCCAGATCTATCGCCCGGCCGGGCAACTCGTGTTTTTCCGCACCGTCACCACGGATGCGTTCCAGGGCCCGAGCATGGCCAATTTCTACCTCGAGACGCTGAAGCTGAAATCGGTGTACATCCTCGACGACAGCGGCGCGTACGGGGTGGGGTTGGCGGACGCGTTCGAGCGGCAGGCGCGCGCGAAGGGGTTGCAGGTGCAAGGCCGCGACCGGCTCGATCCGAAGCAGGCGGATTACTCGGCGATCCTCACCAAGATCAAGGCGCTTGCTCCGGATGCACTCTACACCGGCGGCGATGCGCAGGCCGGGGTGAAGCTGATGAAGCAGACTTACGAGATCATGCCGGACATGGTGAAGGGCGGCGGCGACGGCTTCTTCGGGCCGGAACTCCTGGCGGCTGGCGGCTTCCCGGCGGCGCAGGGCTGGTACGCGACGATCGCCACCCCGCACGTGACGGAGGACAAGGATGTCGAGCCCTGGTTGAAGTCGTTCCAGGACAAGTTCGGCCGCCAGCCGTCCGACTACGCGATCACGGCGTATGACGGGGTGACGGTCATCGCCGACGCGCTGGGGCGGGTGGCGAACGCCGGTCCGGTGACGCGCGCGGCGATGCGGGCCGCCATCGCGAATGCGAAGGTGAAGACGTTCCAGGGCGAAGTGGCGTTCGACGAGAACGGCGACATGACGTCCCGCACGGTGAGCATCTTCCAGATCAGGCGGGACGAGGCTTACCCGGCGGGAGATGTCATCCACCAATACAAGTTTGTCGGGGTGGCGCCTCCGGTTTAGCGAGGTTAGCCACCGGTCCCGCTGTAGGATGGGATGCACTTTGGCATCCCACCATCGTGCGTGGGTGGTGGGATGCCCCAACGCATCCCACCCTAACGGATTAAGGGCCGGTCGCGCGCAGCAACAGCGTCATACCACCAATCATCGCTGCCATAAGTCCTGCTCCCGCCCCGGTCGCGACGGCCATGGCTTTCCAGGGTTCCCACTTGACCTGCGTCTCGAAGTGTTCGGTCTGGACCGTCCTCAGCTCCACCCTCATCAAGTGTTACAGGAATTCCTGGTCGTCGGTCAGCGGCATGGCTAGCGACACCATGGCACTGTCAGACCGCGGAACCAATGGTCCGGTCTTGACCCGGTGCATCCGGCTGGGTTCATAGCGCGGGGCTGGCGGATGGCCTGGCCACCACGCGAATGGGCGAGACATGCACGATATACGGGCGATCCGGGACGACCCTGAGCTGTTCGACCGTGCCATGGTGCGGCGGGGCCTAAACCCGCTGGCGGCGGGGATCGTCAGCCTCGATGCCGAGCGGCGCGCGGCGCTGACGGATCTTGGCGAGCGGCAGGCGCGGCGCAACGCGTTGGCCAAGCAGATCGGCCCGATGAAGCGCAGCGGTGCCGACACCGCGGCGCTTGAGGCCGAGGCCGCCGCGCTGCGGGACACGATGACGGCGCTCGAAGCCCGCGCCGCCGAGGCTGGCACCGAGGTCGAGGCTTGTCTCGCGGGGCTGCCGAACGTGCTCGACCCCGACGTGCCGGACGGCGCCGACGAAGCGGCGAATGTCGAGGAGAAGCAGGTCGGCCACCCCGCCGCGCTCACGCCGGCGCAGCAACATTTTGAGCTGGGCGAGGCGCTCGGGCTGATGGATTTTGCGGCCGCGACCCGGCTCGCCGGGTCCCGGTTCACGGTGCTGCGCGGGCCGCTCGCGCGGCTGGAGCGGGCGCTGGGGCAGTTCATGATCGATCTGCACACGGCCGAGCACGGCTACGAGGAAACCGCGGTCCCGTTGCTGGTGAACGATGCCACCGCCTATGGCTCCAACCAGCTGCCGAAATTCGTGGATGACATGTTCCGCACCACCGACGGCCGCTGGCTGATCCCGACCGCCGAGGTGCCGCTGACCAACATGGTCGCCGGCGAGATCCTGCCGGAAACCCGCCTGCCCTGGCGCATGGTGGCACTGACCGACTGCTTCCGATCGGAGGCCGGGTCCGCGGGGCGGGATACACGCGGGATGCTGCGGCAGCACCAGTTCCGCAAGGTGGAGCTGGTGTCGATCACCCGCCCGCAGAACTCGGAGGCGGAGCACGAGCGGATGACGCGGTGCGCCGAGACGGTGCTGGAGCGGCTGGGGCTGGCGTACCGTCGAATGCTGCTCTGCGCCGGGGATACCGGGTTCGGCGCCGCCAAGACATACGACCTGGAGGTTTGGCTGCCGGGCCAGGGGACATACCGGGAGATCAGCTCCTGCTCCAACACGCGGGCATTTCAGGCGCGGCGGATGAACGCGCGGTATCGCCCGGCGGAGGGCAAGCCGGAATTTGTGCACACGCTGAACGGCTCGGGCGTGGCAGTGGGCCGGGCGCTGATCGCGGTGATGGAGACTTACCAGCGGCCGGACGGCTCGATCACCGTGCCCGATGTGTTGCGCCCCTACATGGCCGGGCTCGACCGGATCGCCGCCTGACCAGCAGCGCGCGCCAGTGGCCGCTGCTGGCGTCCGCTTCGGCATCAAGCAGGGCTACGCCTGCCTCTCTTGCTGATGCTGATCAGCTACGTGATGGTCAGCGCGGTGAACCGGCCGCGGGATTGGCGTCGCCGCTGGGGAGCGCTAGCCGGGCGCGCTAGAACTCGGGCCTGTCCCTGCAGGCCGCGCTGATGTAAGCCGCCTTCACATGGCTTTCTCCCGCGACAGCTACCATCACGGCAACCTGCGCGAGGCGCTGGTCGAGGCTGCACGCCGGCTGATCGCCGAGCGGGGGTTGGGCGGTTTCGCCTTCGCCGAGCTGGCGCGCGCCGCCGGGGTCAGCCCGGCTGCGCCGTACCGCCATTTCCGGGACCGGGGGGCGCTGGTGGCCGAGCTGGCTCGGCAGGGATTCGAGCGGCTGGCGGACGACCTGCTGGCCGCTTGGAATAACGGCCTGCCGGACCCGGCGGCTGCGATCGAGCGGTGCGGGCGGACCTACCTCGCCTTCGCCCGGCGCGATCCGGCCGCCTATGCTGCCATGTTCGACGGCGTACAGGGCGAAACCGAGCCGGCCGTGCGGGGTGCGGCCGATGCGGCATTCGCCGTCATCCGCCGCGCGTCGGAGGCCGCCTGTGCCGCCGCGCCGGCGCAAGGTCGGCCGCCGGCCTTGATGGTGGCGTTGCATGTCTGGTCGCTGTGCCACGGCACGGCGTCCCTGTTCACCGGGCCGCCCTCGCCGGGGCGCCGGCCGTTGCCCATGACCCCGGAAGACCTGCTGGAGGCGGGTTTGCTGGTCTACCTGCGCTCACTCGGACTCGGAGGATAAATAAAATCATGAGATACTTTACGCGCCGTCTCGCCAGGAGCATGTATGTGAATGTGATTAACATTCACTCTCGGAGCCAGACTATGAGCTTTGCCCCCCCGCGCATGATGATGGCGGTGCCGCGCCCGATCTGGATCTTTGCGATCCTGCTCGGCTTCTACTTCTGGTGGCCGTTCGGCCTCGCCATCCTGGCCTACCGCCTGTCCACGAAGCGTTATGGCGATCGGTTCGCCCGGGGCGGCCAGTGGCAGTTCCCCGAGATGATGAGCCGCACCGCACGCGGCTTCTCGTTCGCCCCGCCCTCGGGCAACCGCGCCTTCGACGAATACCGTTCGGAGACGCTGCGCCGCCTGGAGGATGAGCAGAAGGAGTTTGTCGAATACCTCGACCGCCTGCGTCAGGCGCGGGACCGGCAGGAGTTCGAGCAGTTCATGGCCGACCGCCGCCAGCGCCCGGCGCGGACGGACGACGCGACACCGCAATAAGGCTCTCGTCCCCCTCCCCTTGTGGGAGGGGGAGGTCTTCGGGTCCTCGCACCTTGTCCCGCGTCGCCGCGGTTTCTAAACAGGTGGCGAACAGCGGTGGAGCGGTTCCTTGTCACGAACCCTCGTTCTCTGCGGCTTGCTGGCGCTCGCCGCGTGCAAGCCGGATTACTCGGCCAACTCGTACACCAGCGCGGCGGTCCAGCAGGCCAACAAGGTCGATCAGGGCGTGGTGATCGGCCGCCGCCTGGTGGGCGTCACCAGTGGCGGCACGGTTGGGGCGGTCACCGGCGGGGCGGCCGGCGGGATCGCCGGGTCGCAGGTCGGCAACGGCGTCACCTCCGCGTTCGGCGCGTTGGGCGGCAGCGTGGTTGGCGGGCTAGTGGGCAGCGCGGTCGAGAAGACCACGGGCGCGACCCATGCCTACGAGTATGTGGTCCGCAAAGCGAATGGCGACCTGCTCTCCGTGACGCAGCAGGACAAGCAGGCGCTCGAAATCGGCCAGAACGTGCTGGTGATCGCCGGCAACCAGGCCCGCATCGTGGCCGACTACACCGTCCAGCTTGACCCGGCGCCGCCCGAACCCAAGACCGAAGCGAAGACGCCTGAGCCGGCGGCGGTACAGGCCGCGCCGTTGCCCCCACCCACGCCGCAGCCGATCGCGCCGGGCACGTAGGCTATTCGCCGGCGAAGGCGCTGGCCGGGTAGCCCTGGGCGAACAGCAGCGCTCGTAAATCGGCGTGGTCCACGCGGTATCGCGCCGCGGCCGCGACGACGGGCTTGGCATGGTAGGCGACGCCCATGCCGGCGGCCGTCACCATTGCCAGGTCGTTGGCGCCATCGCCCACCGCGAGCGTAGCGGACAGGCGCAAGCCGCGCGCCTCGGCCAGTTCCTGCAGCACGGCGAGCTTGGCCTCGCGGTCCAGCACCGGTTCGCCCACTTCGCCGGTGAGCGCCGTGGTGTCGTCCATCAGCGTGTTGGCGCGGTGCACGTCGAAGCCGCACAGCGCCGCCACACGCTCCGTGAAGAAGGTGAAGCCACCAGAGACCAGGGCGGTCGTGGCGTTATGGCTCCGCATCGTGGCCACCAGCACCTTGGCACCCGGCGTCAGCCGCACGCCGGCCCAGGTCTGCTCCAGCGCCGCCAGGTCGAGCCCGCGCAACAGTCCCACCCGCTCGCGCAAGGCGTCGGCGAAGTCGATCTCGCCGTTCATCGAGCGTTTGGTGACCGCGGCGACGTGCTCGCCCACGCCGGCGATCGCGGCCAGTTCGTCCAGCGTCTCGCCGGTGACGATCGTGCTGTCCATGTCCGCCACCAGCAGGCCCTTGCGCCGTCCCCGGCTGTGCACTGCCAACGCGTCCACCGCCTCGCCCGCCAGGGCGCACCGGACGGCGTCCATGTCGGGCTTGGCTGGGCAGAAGATATCCACCGCCTCGCCGGGGGAGAGCGGGACCGCTGCGCCGCCCCGCACGGCGTCCCGCACACGGCCGATGGTAGCCGCGTGCAGCGGGGCGGCCTCCCGGGCGGCGACGAGGGTCACGATATGGGGCATGGTCGTGCCGGCATGGCACCAACCGGGGGCACCCACAAGCAGCAGCGCCCCGCCCTGATCGTGGCGGGCCCGACTTGCAGCGGCAAATCGGCCCTGGCGCTGCACCTGGCACGGCGCTGGGGCGGCACGGTGATCAACGCCGATTCGATGCAGGTCTACCGGGAGCTGCGGATCGTCACCGCCCGGCCCAGCCCGGAGGACGAGGCAGCGGCGCCGCATTGCCTGTATGGCGTCCGCCCCGCCGCCGAGCCGGGCAGCGCCGCATGGTGGCGGGGAGCGGCGCTGGCGGCGATGGACGCCGCCCGGCTGCCGATCCTGTGTGGCGGTACGGGGCTGTATCTGCGCGCATTGACGGCCGGGCTGGCGGACATCCCCGACCCCGGCACCGAAGCCCGGCACGAGGCGCGCACGCTGCTTGACGAGCAGGGCGCTCCCTCCCTGCACGCCCGCCTGCGCGAGGCGGATCCCGAGACGGCCGCCACCCTGCGCCCCGGCGACGGCCAGCGCATCGCCCGCGCCTGGGAGGTGTGGCGCGGCACCGGGCGCGGCCTGGCGGCGTGGCAGCGTGCCGCACCGTCGGCACCGCCATGGCGGTTCGCCGCGATCCTGTTGGACCCGTCGCGCGCCGAGCTGCGCGCCGCCATCGCCGCCCGGTTCGCCGCCATGCTGGACAACGGCGCCCTTGAGGAGGTGGCCGCCCTGCTCGCCCTGGGGCTCGACCCGGCGGTGCCCGCATTGCGCGCCCATGGCGTGCCGGAGCTCGGTGCGACCCTGCGCGGGGAGGCTACGCTGGCGGAGGCGGAGCGGCGCGCCGTGCTCGCAACGGTGCAGTACACCAAGCGGCAGGCAACCTGGTTCCGCCACCAGCCGGTCGCGGACCCAGGGCGCGCGGAGAAGATTAATGCGCGATACAGCAATTCTACGCAACTTTCAGAAACATGGATGGCTGGTATGCATCAGTTTCTGCATAGCTGCGATTGACCCTGTGGGGTCAGGCTCGTAGATCACGGGCATGACGCATATCAGCCCCGACCGCCGCCCCGGCGCCGAAATCCTCCTCCAGGCCCTCAAGGACCAGGGTGTCGAAGTCGTGTTCGGCTACCCGGGCGGTGCCGTGCTGCCGATCTATGACGCGATCTTCAAGCAGAACGCGATCCGCCACATCATGGTCCGCCACGAGCAGGCGGCGGTGCATGCCGCGGAGGGTTATGCCCGGTCCACCGGCAAGGTGGGCGTGGTGCTCGTCACCAGCGGTCCGGGTGCCACCAACACCGTGACCGGGCTGGTGGACGCGCTGATGGACAGCATCCCGATCGTTTGCCTGACGGGCCAGGTGCCGACGCACCTGATCGGCAACGACGCGTTCCAGGAGGCGGACACCACGGGGATCACCCGGCAGGCGACCAAGCACAACTACCTGGTCAAGCGCGGCGAGGACCTGGCCCGTGTGGTGCACGAGGCGTTCGCAATCGCCGCGGGGGGACGGCCCGGCCCGGTGCTGATCGACCTGCCGAAGGATGTGCTGATCGCGCCGGCGCCCTACACCGCCCCATCCACGGAGCCGCACCGGTCCTACCGCCCGCGCACCGAGCCGGATTCGGCGGCGATCCGCGAGGCGGTGCGGCACCTTAAGGGAGCGGCCCGTCCGGTGATCTACACCGGCGGCGGTGTGATCAACGCGAACGCTTCGGACACGTTGTGCGAGTTCGTGCGGCTGACCGGCGCGCCCTGCACGTCGACGCTGATGGGCCTGGGTGCCTACCCCGCGTCCGACCCGCAATTCCTCGGCATGCTCGGGATGCACGGCACGTACGAGGCGAACCTCGCCATGCATGGATGCGACGTGATGCTGAACCTGGGTGCCCGGTTCGATGACCGGGTGACCGGCCGGCTGAACGCCTTCGCGCCGCATGCCACGATCATCCACTGCGACATCGACCCGTCCTCAATTAACAAGAACGTCAAGGTCGATCTCGCCGTGGTGGGCGATGTCGGGCTGGCGTTGCGCGCGATGGTCGCGGCATGGCGCGAGGATCGGCAGGAACAGGATCGGCAGGCGCTGGCGAGCTGGTGGCGGCAGATCGAGGTTTGGCGGGGCCAGGATTGCATGGCTTACCAGCAGGATAGGTCGCCAGGCGCGGTGATCAAGCCGCAGCATGCGATCCGCCGGCTGCATGCCGCCTGCGCCGGGCGGGATACGTTCATCGCTACCGAGGTCGGCCAGCATCAGATGTGGACGGCACAGCATTTCGGGTTCAACAAGCCGAACCGCTGGATGACGTCCGGCGGCCTTGGCACGATGGGCTATGGGCTGCCAGCCGCGATGGGCGTGCAGGTCGCGTATCCGGACGCGCTGTGCATCGACGTCGCGGGCGAGGCGTCCATTCTGATGAACATCCAGGAGATGGCGACGCTGGTGCAGTATCGGCTGCCGGTGAAGGTGTTCATCCTGAACAACCAGTATCTTGGCATGGTGCGGCAGTGGCAGGAGCTGCTGCACGGCAGCCGCTACAGCGAAAGCTACAGCGAGGCGCTGCCGGACTTCGTCAAGCTGGCCGAGGCGTTCCATGCCACGGGGCTGCGCGCGACCAGGCTGGGCGAGTTGGACGGCGTGATCGAGCGCATGCTGGCCACGCCGGGCCCGGTGATCGCTGATATCTGCGTGGACGAGACGGAGAACGTGTACCCGATGATCCCGTCCGGTGCGGCGCATAACCAAATGATCCTGGGCTCGGGCGGCGAGGCGCGTGCGGCCGGTCTGACGCAAGAGGGGCTGATGCTCGTCTGATGGACCAGGACCTGCAGACCGCGACCATCTCCGTGCTGGTAGAGAACGAGTCGGGCGTGCTGGCGCGGGTGATCGGCTTGTTCAGCGGGCGCGGCTACAACATCGACAGCCTGACGGTGGCGCCGGTGGATGACGGCCGTAGCCGCAGCCGGATCAACATCGTGACCAACGGCACCGCGATGGTGATCGCCCAGATAAAGGCTCAGTTGGATCGCCTAGTGCCGGTGTACAGAGTTGCGGACCTGACGAGGGACGGGCCGCACATCGCGCGGGAGTTGGCCTTGGTGAAGGTGGTGGCAGCCGGCAACGACCGTAGCGACAGCCTACGCATCGCCGAGGCGCTGCGGGCCCGCGTGGTGGATGCCTCGGCCGAGAGCTTCGTGTTCGAGATGACCGGCAGCACCGACAAGATCGACGCCTTCATCGCGCTGATGCGTCCGCTGGGTCTGGCCGAGGTGTCCCGCACCGGCGTCGCCGCGATCAGCCGAGGCACGCAGACGCTTTAACAGTCCGGCGTAGGGCGGATAAGCGCTTGCGCCATCCGCCTTGACCGGATGCCATCAGTCTAGGAGCAAACACGAATGCGCGTTTATTACGACCGAGACGCCGATGTCAGCCTGATCAAGGCCAAGACCGTCGCGATCATCGGCTTCGGCAGCCAGGGCCATGCCCATGCCCAGAACCTGCACGACAGCGGCGTCCCCAACGTGATCGTCGGGCTGCGCGCCGGGTCGGTCGGGGTGAAGAAGGCGGAGGCGGTCGGCCTGACCGTCATGGACCCGGCGGATGCCGCCCGGCAGGCGGACGTGGTTATGGTGCTCACCCCGGACGAGATCCAAGGCGACCTGTACCGCGAGAAGCTCGGCCCCAACATGAAGCCCGGGGCGGCGCTGGCGTTCGCACACGGGCTGAACGTGCACTTCAACCTGCTGGACCCGCGGCCGGACATTGACGTGTTCATGATCGCGCCGAAGGGTCCCGGGCACACGGTGCGCAGCGAATACCAGCGCGGCGGCGGCGTGCCCTGTCTGGTCGCGGTGTCGCAAGACCCGTCCGGCAACGCGCTGGAGATTGCGCTGTCCTACGCCAGCGCCATCGGCGGCGGCCGGGCCGGCATCATCGAGACGACGTTCAAGGAAGAGTGCGAGACCGACCTGTTCGGCGAGCAGGTCGTGCTGTGCGGCGGCCTGGTGGAACTGATCAAGGGCGGGTTCGAGACGCTGGTGGAAGCCGGCTACGCGCCGGAGATGGCGTATTTCGAGTGCCTGCACGAGGTGAAGCTGATCGTGGACCTGATCTACGAGGGCGGCATCGCGAACATGAACTACTCCATCTCCAACACGGCAGAGTACGGCGAGTACGTCAGCGGGCCGCGCATCATCACGCCGGAGACCAAGGCAGAGATGAAGCGCGTGCTGACGGACATACAGTCCGGCCGGTTCGCGCGCGACTGGATGCTGGAGAACCGGGTGAATCAATCCAGCTTCAAGGCGACCCGGCGCCGGATGGCCGAACACCCGATCGAGAAGGTGGGCGAGACGCTGCGCGGCATGATGCCATGGATCAAGCAGAACGCGCTGGTGGACAAGACGAAGAACTGAGCAGGTCGTTGGGGATCGGTCGCGATCCTTGACGGATCGCCGCCTGGAGTTGCAATGTCGCCAGTAGGCGGAGGCTGCGCTAACAGCCCCCGCCCCCAGGTTAAAGGGTGAAGGTGAGCAGGAAGCTCACCGACCAGCCTCTGACCCAAAAGTCGATCACGATGGTTATTGGCATCGTTCTCTCCTTCTGACGAAACGGCCCCGCCAGCCTCGGGGGTTAGGCGCCCCGCTGGACCACCCGGCGGGGCGCTCACGTCTTCGTGCCGCCGCATATCTTCACACAATCGTATGATTGATGCTGACGGCATCACGCCGGACTGAACGGCGTCCAGCATCCTGCCCTCTGAATTGGTGTTACGAACGCGATAGCCGGCGCGGTCGGCCCAACATCATGACTGGTCCAGGCTGATGCCGCTCTCTCCCGCCTTCCGCCCGTCCACCGCCCATGCCGGGTTGGGCGAGCTGTTCTTCGATCCCGTGGATGCCGCACGGTTCCCGCAGGCCATCCTGCGCCACCGCGACGATCGCTGGGCGGCGCGCATCGGGCTGGACACGCTGAGCGATGCCGAGTGGGTCGCGCACCTGGCCCGGTTCGAGCCGTTACCGGGCAGCTTCGGACAGCCGCTCGCGCTGCGGTATCACGGCCACCAGTTCCGCAACTACAACCCCGACCTCGGCGACGGGCGGGGCTTCCTGTTTGCCCAGCTGCACGACCTGCAGGATGGCCGCCTGCTGGACCTTGGCACCAAGGGCAGCGGCACGACGCCGTGGTCCCGCGCCGGGGATGGGCGGCTGACGCTGAAGGGCGGCGTGCGCGAGGTGCTGGCGACCGAATTGCTGGAGGCGCAGGGCGTCTACACCTCCAAATCCCTGAGCCTGGTCGAGACGGGGGAGGACCTGGTGCGGCACGACGAGCCCTCCCCCACCCGCGGCGCCGTGCTCGTGCGGCTCAGCCACGGCCATATCCGCATCGGCACGTTCCAGCGGCAGGCCGCGCTGGGCGAGGAGGACGCGCTGCGCCGGCTGCTGGCGTACTCGGTGCAGACCTACATCCCGGAAGCGCGGCGGGAGGATGAGGCAGAGCAGGCAGTGGCCTTCCTGCACGCCGTGTGCGCCCGGGTGGCGCGGATGGGCGCGCAGTGGATGGCCGCCGGCTTCGTCCACGGCGTGCTGAACACGGACAACATCAACATCACCGGCGAGAGCTTCGACTACGGCCCCTGGCGCTGGCTGCCCACCTACGACCCGGCGTTCACCGCCGCCTATTTCGACGAGAGCGGCCTATATGCTTACGGCCGGCAGCCCGAGACGCTGATGTGGAACCTGACCCGGCTAGCCGAGTGCCTGCTGCCCTTCGCCGAGAAGGAGGCGCTGGTCGACGCGCTGCAGAGCTTCGCCCCCGCGTTCCGCGCCGAGTACGATGACGCCACGCTGCACCGCCTGGGCGTGCCCTCGGCCGGGCCGGAGGCGGACGGGGCGTTGGCCCATGCCTGGTGGCGGGCTCTCGCGGACTCGCAGATGGGGTTCGAGGCGGCATTCTTCGGCGCGTATGGCGGCGTGTTGGGTGCGGCGTTCGGGGCGCCGTTTGATCCGGTGCGCGCGGCGCTCACCGAGTACACGACGCCGAGCCGGCCGGATCAGGCGTATTTCCGCCAGGACGCGCCGTGCACCCTGCTGATCGATGAGGTCGAGGCGATCTGGGCGCCAATCGCCGCGTCTGACGATTGGTCTGCATTCCACGCGAAGATCGCGGATGCGCGGGCGATGGGTCAGGCGCTCGGCGGGGGCATGCTGCCTGGTTGAGCCTGACTCGACGCGGTTGTCGGCGTCACAGCCGCAGGCTGCCCGAGCTAGAGGTGAAGTGAACATGGGGTTAGGTCTTTGGAAGCGTAAGTCATTACGCTTTATAGATCCATGTT
>CAXSEG010000117.1:0-12980 GCA_964235545.1 uncultured Acetobacteraceae bacterium | reverse complement strand
CGGACGAGCGGGGCGCCGAGCGCACGGGCTTCGGCAGCGGAGCGGAACTTCATCGTGGCGAGCGTCGGGCCTGTTGTGGACCGTCCTAGAATGTTCTGGCCAAACCGCCAGCCGTTGCGACCGGCTTCGAGGCCAGCAGAGGGTATCGTAGCCGGCAGGTAGCGCGCCTGCCACGGGCAATGCAACCCGATCCGCAACCAGCCTGGACAGGCTGGCCTTGCCTGTGCAGGGTGCGCCGGGCTGGGGGAGGGAGCGCATGAGCGGTTCCTGGATGGACGTCTACCTGCGCGACTCGCTGGCCTCGATGCAGGCGTTCTGTTCCGGCCCTGCCTATCGCGGCGTGCTGGCGGACATGGCGGCGCGGATCGAGGCGTCGCTGCGCGTCGGCGGCAAGCTGCTGATCGCAGGCAACGGCGGCAGCGCCGGGGACGCGCAGCATATCGCGGGGGAGTTCGTCGGCCGCCTGATCTTCGACCGTGCGCCGCTCGCGGCCATCGCACTCACCACCGACAGCTCCGTGATGACGGCGCTGGCCAACGATTACGGCTACTTGGCCGTGTTCGAGCGGCAAGTCCGTGCCCTCGGGCGGCCCGGGGACGTGTTCCTCGGGCTCTCCACCTCGGGCCGGTCGCCGAACGTGCTGGCGGCTTTCGCGGCGGCGCGGGCGAGCGGGATGGTCACGCTGGGGTTCTGCGGCGCGGAACCGGAGCCAATGGCCGGGCATGCGGACACGGTGCTGGCCGCCCCTTCGACGCGGACGGCGGTGGTCCAGCAGATCCACATCACGGCCGGGCACGTCGTGTGCGGCCTGGTGGAGCGGGCCATGTTCCCGGACGCCGCGCCCGGCGGCTAGGCGCATGGGTAACGGACCGCTCACGCCGCGCGAGGCCGGGCTGGTGACGGCCGCCGAGGCGTTTGCCCGGCGCGTGATCGCCCCCGGCGCGCCGGCCTGGGACGCCGCTGGCTTGGCGCTGCCGCGGGCGGCGGTGGACGAGTGGGTGGCGCTCGGCCTGCACACGCTGCAGGTCAGTGCCGAGCGGGGCGGCGGGGGTGGCGGCTACCACGCCAAGCTGCTGGTCGCGCGGGCACTCGCGGCCGAGTGCTTCGCCAGCGCCTTCGCGTTCACCAACATGCAGGGCCATGTGACCCGGATGGAGCGCGAGGGCTCGCCGGACCAGGTCGCGCGCTACCTGCCGGCGCTGATGGCGGGCACGATCATCGGCGCACCGTCGCTGAGCGAGCCCGGCGCCGGCAGCGATTTCGGCGCGATTGCCACCCGTGCGGGCAAGGTCCCGGGTGGCTGGGTGCTGGAGGGCGAGAAGGCCTGGATCACCAACGGCGCGTTCGCCGACCAAGTGATCCTATACGCGCAGACCAGCCCTGGAGACGGCGCAGACGGGATCGCCAGCTTCATCGTGGACCTGCACGCGCCCGGCATCGAGCGGCTCCCGCCGGAGGAGCTGATCGGCGGCTCGGCGATCGGTGCGGCCGGCATCCGGCTGAGTGGCGTGCGCTTGCCCGATGCCGACCTGTTCGCCGCACCGGGCCAGGCGTTCCGGCGGGCGCTGACCGGAGTGACCGGCGCACGCATCCACGTCGCTTCCATGCTGTGCGCGACGCTGCGGAGCGCGCTCGGCCTGGCGGTGGCGTATGGCGGCACCCGGCGTAGCTTCGGGCAACCCTTGCTGGCGCATCAGGGCCTGCGCTGGCAGTTGGTGGACGTGGCGACGGGGCTGGAGGCGGCAGAGCTGCTGACGGCGCGGGCGGCGGACCTGTTCGCGGCGGGGAAGGACACCCGCGTCGAAGCCGCCTTCGCCAAGAAATTCACGGTTGGGACGGCAACGAGCGGAATCCTCGCGTGCATGCAGGCGATGGGCGGGGCCGGGCTGCGGCGCGATCATCCGCTCGGCCGCCATTTGGTGGCTGCCCGGATTGCCGCCTCCGTGGATGGCACGACGGAGATGCAGAACGAGCGGATCGGCGCCTCCCTGGCGACGCGCTACCGCCGGTCCTGAACCCCCGGGTAGGAGCCGGTGGACCTGTTGATCACCGACCTGCCGATGCCGGGTATGGACGGCCTGGCGCTGATCCGGAAGGCGCAACTGCGCTGGGCGGGCTGCCCGCGATCCTGCTCACCGGCCATGCCACCAACGCGGCGGAGATCGCCGTGGGCGGCGCGCTGTCGCTGTGCGCAAACCGGTGAGGGGCCTCCCACCTAGCCGCACGCGTCGCGGCGCTGCTGGAGGCTGCCGGGGACGGGTGAGGTCGTTGCTGCCTACTGCAACCGTGGCTGGCACATGCCTTGCTTTGACCCGGCATGGCCACGAGCTCACCCGCGACCCTGATTGCCGCCACGAGCGTGCCCGGGCTGGAGCTGGCCCGGCGGCCCCGCCCCGTATGGCGGCTGCGCGGCGGCCGGCTGGGCCTAAGCCTGCTCTCGGTCAGCGCCATGGTCGCGCTCTGGTGGGGCCTTGCCGCGACCGGCGCCGTGCGGGCGGACCTGCTGCCCTCACCGGTGGCGGTGTGGAACGCGCTGGTGGAGGTGACGACGCAGGGCTATCGCGGCACGACGCTGTGGGGCAACGCCGCCGCCACGCTCGGCCGGCTACTCGGCGGGTTCGGGGCGGCGACGCTGCTGGGCGTGCCGCTCGGCCTGTGGATGGGGTCCAACCGGGCTGCGAACGCGGCGCTGGAGTGGGTGATCCAGTTCATGCGCCCGCTGCCGCCGCTGTCCTACATGATATTGCTGATCCTCTGGCTCGGCACGGGGGACCTCTCGAAGGGCATGCTGCTGTTCCTGACCGCCTTCCCGATCGTGGTGGCGTCCGCGGCGGCCGGGGTGCGGGGGGTGAAGCGGCAGCGCATCCAGGTGGCGCTGGCGCTGGGCGCCAACCGGTGGGCCGTGTTCCGCCACGTGATCCTGCCCTCCGCTGCGCCGATGATCCTGACGGGGTTGCAGATCGCGCTGGCCGCGGCGTTCTCCACCGTGGTGTCGGCCGAGTTGCTGGCGTCAACCGATGGGCTGGGCTGGATGGTGATCTCGGCCAGCACGTTCCTGCGCAACGACATCATCATCCTGTGCATCCTGGTGCTGGGCGGACTGGGCATCGGCCTGGCGGCGCTGCTGCGCACGGCGGACCGGCGGCTGGTGCACTGGCGCGGCCGGGAATGAGGCGCGGTGTTCCGCTCTGGGCGATCACCGGCCTGTCCATGCTGCTCGTGCTGGCGGTGTGGATCGGCATTACCAGCGGTGGCCTGGTGCGGGACCTGTTCCTGCCCGGCCCGTCCGATCTGTGGGACGGGTTCATGGAGCTGGTGGATGACGGCTACCGCGGCCGTCCGCTGTTGCTGCACGTGGAGATGAGCCTGTTCCGCGTGCTGACCGGGTTCCTGACGGGGGCGCTGGCGGGCACGCTGCTGGGCCTGGCGATGGGCCATTGGCCGCGGGCGAACGCGCTGGCGGCACCGTTCGTGGAGTTCCTGCGCCCGCTGCCGCAGCTGGCCTACCTGGTGCTGCTGATCATCTGGCTGGGCATTGGCGAGACCAGCAAGGTCACCATGCTGTTCCTGGCGGCCCTCCCCGTCTCCGCGATCGCGGCACGGGACGGTGTTGCCAACGTGCCGCCGGAGCGGATCCGGGTGGCGCTGGCGCTGGGAGCGAGCCAATGGCAGGTGTTCCGCCACGTGATCATGCCCTCCGCGCTGCCGGAGATCCTGGTGGGGGCGCGGCTGGCGGCGGGCATCGTGTATGGCACGCTGATCGCGGCGGAGATCATCGCCGGGTCGAGCGGGATTGGCTGGATGATCATGGATGCGGGGCGCTTCCTGCGGTCGGATTACGTGTTCGCCGGCATCGTGATGATCGGGCTGGCCGGGATCACGATCGACCGCCTGCTGCTGCTGCTGGAACGCCGTGCCGTGCATTGGGCGGGGAAGTGACGTCGCCACCGTCATGCCAGGCCTCGAGCCTGGCATCCACGGCGCCGGGCAAGACACGTCAGCCGGTGACTTGGCGCTGCCGTGCGCACCCCGGGCAGGCCGGTGTGCGCGGGATGCCATGGATACCAGGCTCAAGGCCTGGCACGACCTGAGGAAGCATTTCAGCAACGAACGAGGAACGGAAGCCAATGTCCAACACCATGATCACCCGCCGCCTGGCCCTTGCCGCCGCTGGGGCCGCGACGTTCGGCCTAGCCAGCCGGTCCCGCGCCGCCACGCCGGGCGCGGTCAATATCGGCTTCTTCACCGAGACCAAGCCCACCATGCTCGCCAAGGGCCAGGGCTGGTTCGAGGCCGGGACCGGCGGCAAGCTGAGCTGGACGGAGATGGGCAGCGGGGCCGACATCAACACGGCCATCACCGCCGGCAGCTGTGACCTCGGGCTGGCAACCGGGTCGGCCGCGACCGCCGCCGGGATCAGCCAGGGGCTGCCGTTCCAGTTGATCGGCATGGTGGACAATATCGGCCCGGCGGAGGAGATGACGGTCCGCACCGCCGCCAACATCAAGACGCCGGCCGACTTCAAGGGCAAGAAGGTCGCGACCCCGTTCGGCTCCACCAGCCATTTCCGTCTGCTCGGCTTCCTCAAGACCAACGGTCTAACCCAGCGGGACGTGACGGTGCTGGACATGAAGGCCCCCGCTATCGTCGCGGCCTGGAGCCGCGGCGATATCGACGCCGCCTACGTGTGGGCGCCGGCCAAAAGCAAGATACTGGCCGATGGTGGCACCGTGTTCCCGACCTATGACGCGCTGGACAAGGCCGGCTACGTGATCGCCGACCTGATCGTTGTGCGCACCGGCTTCGCCCAGCAATACCCGGAGGCGGTGACCGGTTTCCTCAAGGCCTACGGCAAGGCGCTGGCGATGTATCGGTCGGACCCGGACCAGACGGCGGTCCTCGTCGCCAAGGAAGCGGGCGTGGCGCCGCCCGTCGCCTTGGCGGACATGAAGGAGTACGATTTCGTGCCGCTCGCCGAGCAGGCGACGCCGGCCTGGCTGGGCGGCACGCCGCAGGATCCGGGCAAGTTCGCCCATGTGCTGAAGGGCACGGCGGACTTCCTGGTGGAGCAGAAGAGCATCAAGAGCGCACCCGGCCTGGACGCGTTCCAGAAGGCGACCAACACGATGTACCTGCAAAAGGCGCTCGCTTGACGGCATTCGTCCAGTTCGACGACGTCTCGGTGCATTACGGTACCGGGGCGACCGCGGTGCGGGCGCTGGAGCGGGCGAACCTGACCTTCGCACGGGGGGATTTCGTCTGCGTCGTGGGGCCGTCCGGCTGCGGCAAGACGACCATGATGCAGACGCTCGCCGGGTTCCTGCCGCCCACGATGGGGGTGGTGAGCGTGGATGGCGTGGCGGTGACCGGGCCAGGGCCGGAGCGTGGCGTGGTGTTCCAGCAGCCGGCGCTGTTCCCGTGGCTGACGGTCGCCGCCAATGCCGGGTTCGGCCCCCGCATGACGGGCACGGCACGGACGGCAACGGCTAGCCGGGTGGAGCAATGGCTGCGCACGACCGGGCTGTGGGAGTTCCGGGACCGCTATCCCTACGAGCTGTCCGGCGGCATGCAGCAGCGCCTGGCCATCGCGCGCGCCCTGTGCAACGAGCCCAAGGTGCTGCTGATGGACGAGCCGTTCGGCGCACTGGACGCCCTGACCCGCGAGCGCATGCAGGAGGAGCTGCACGCTGTGTGGCGCCGCACCGGCATGACGGTGGTGTTCATCACCCACAGCGTCGAGGAAGCGGTGTATCTCGGCACGGAAGTCGTGGTGATGTCCCCGCGCCCCGGCCGCATCGTGCAGCGCCTGCCGATGCCGTTCGCGCGGGAGCATGCGGCCGAGGGGATCCGGCAGGTGAAGAGCCGTCCGGATTTCGTGGCGGCGCGCGAGGAGGTCTTGTCGCTGATCTGGTCGATGGGCGACGAGCATTGACTATCTCTCCCCATTCTTCTCCCTCTCCCAGAGGGAGAGACCTTTTTAGGACGAACGCATGACCCCCAACTCCCTCCAAGCCCGCGACATCGCCTCCCTCGTGCATCAGCAGACCAACCTGCACCATCACGCGCAGGAGGGCGGCGTGATCATCGCGCGCGGCGAGGGTTGCCGGGTGTGGGACACCGAGGGGCGTGAGTATATCGAGGCGATGGCCGGCCTGTGGTGTGCGAGCCTCGGCTTCAGCGAGCGGCGGCTGGCGGATGCGGCGCACCGGCAGATGCTGGAGCTGCCGTACTACCATACCTTCTTCGGCAAGGGCCATGAGCCAGCGGTGGAACTGGCGGAGCGGCTGCTGGCGATCGCGCCGGCGGGGATGGCGCGGGTGTTGTTCCAGTGCAGCGGGTCCGAGGCGAACGACGCCGCGATCAAGCTCGCCTGGCAGTATTGGAGCGTGCGCGGCGAGCCGGCGCGGCGCAAGATGATCGGCCGGGTGCGCGGCTACCACGGCAACACGGTCGCCACCGCCAGCCTGTCCGGCCAGGCGCACATGTATGCCGGCTTCGGCCTGCCGCTGCCCGGCTTCCTGCACACCGAGAACCCGAACTACTACCGCTTCCACTCGGACGGCGAGACGGAGGAGGCGTTCAGCGCCCGCATGGCCGCCGAGCTGGAGGCGCTGATCCAGCGCGAGGGGCCGGAGACGATCGCCGCGTTCTTCGGCGAGCCGGTGCAGGGCGGCGGCGGCGCCATCACCCCGCCGCGCGGTTACTGGGCGGCGATCCAGGCGGTGCTGCAGCGCCATGGCATCCTGTTCGTGGCCGACGAGGTGATCTGCGGCTTCGGGCGTACCGGGCACATGTGGGGGTCGCAGACCTACGAGTTGCAGCCCGACATGATCAGCTGCGCCAAGCAACTCTCCGCCGCCTACCAGCCGATCTCCGCCCTGATGATCGGCGCGCACATCCACGACGCGCTGCTGGAGGGCAGCCGGATTCATGGCAGCTTCGGCCACGGCTTCACCTATGGCGGCCACCCCGTCGCCTGCGCCGTCGCGATCGAGACGCTGAAGATCTACGAGGAGCGGGACATCGTGGCCCAGGTGCAGGACGTGGCGCCGGTCTTCCTGGACGGGCTGGCGGCGTTCCGGGACCATCCGCTGGTGGGGGACGTGCGCGGCGTGGGGCTGATCGCCGGCGTGGAGCTGATGGCGGACAAGGCCAGCCGCGCGCCCTTCGCTGCGACCGACACCGTGGGTTTGCGGGTGCAGACGGCGTGCGAGCAAGAAGGGCTGATCGTGCGCGCGATCGGTGACCGGATCGCGTTCACGCCGCCGCTGATCCTGACGGCGGGCGAGGCCGGGGAGTTGTGCCGGCGGTTCGGGCGCGGGCTGGATGCGGTTTGGGCGGAGATGCAGGGCGGGCGGGCGCTGGCGGCGGAGTAGGCGTACTCGCTTGCGCAGGATCACGCTCCAGGCGAGCCCTGTCTGGCGCTGCTGCATCACGGCATTGTGGCACCCGGTGTGCATCAGGCAAGCGGGCCACCCACGGCATGCCTCAGCCCTGCCACGATCGCTTGGTAAACCAAGTTGATCCGGCCGGGGCTTGCGGCGAGGCCACCGGGCAGGTCCGTTGCACATGGCCGGCGCGTCGGCGCTGGCCCTACCGTTCGGAGACAGCGTGGCAGGCAGCCTTCCTTGCGTGCTTACTCGTGCGCCCCCGGCTCCAACGCCAGCGCCGGTTGACGAGCCGTTCCATCTCGGCGCCTTCCTGCACCATTGGCACGCATCGGCGCGGCAGGATCTCACGGCGTCCCACTCGCAGACGCTTTCCCTCGCCGCCCTGATCGGCCTGGCCACGCCGGGAGAGCGGGAGCAATGGGAGCAGGTGCAGCTGGATTACGCCTCGCCCCGGGGTGCCGCCCCGCTGCGCGCACGCGTGGCGGGGCGCTACGCCGGGTTGGACGCCGAGGACGTGATCTGCTGTGCCGGCGCGCAGGAAAGCATGGCTTGCACCGCGCGCGCGCTGCTGGACGCGGGTGACCACGCTATCGTGGTGATCCCGCTGTATCAGCCGCTCGCCTGGGCCGTGACCGACCGGGTGCACGCGACCGGGGTGACACTGGAGGCGGACGGCACGCTCGACATCGCCCGCGTGGCTGCGGCGGTGCGGCCGGCGACGCGGCTGGTGCTGCTCAACATGCCCAACAGCCCGACCGGCGCCGTGCTGGACCCGGCGGCGCAGGCGGCCTTGGTGGAGCTGTGCCGGGCCCACGGGTTGTGGCTGGTGAACGACGAGGTATACCGCGAGACCGCGCTCGACCTGGAGGCGCTGCCGCCGCCGGCCGCGGTCGCATACGAGCGGGGCGTGTCGGTCAGCGCGCTGTCCAAGGGGTTCGGCCTGCCTGGGTTGCGGGTCGGGTGGGTGGCGTGCCGGGACCGGGCGTTGCTGGCACGGATCGGGACGGCGAAAGCGGCGCTGTCCAGCTGCCTGGCGGCCCCGGCGGAGGTGCTGGCGCAGATCGCGCTGCGGGAGGCGCCGCGGCTGATCGAGCATGCCCGCGCCCTGGGAGCGACGAACCGGGCCGTGCTGGATGCTTGGCTGGCGCGCCATCCTACGCTGTTCGAGGCGGATGCGGGGCAGAGCCTGGCCTTCGCCTTTCCGCATTATCGTGGAGCCGAGGGTGCGGACGCATTTGCGGCCCGGCTGGCAGCGGCCACGGGCACGCTGGTGCTGCCGTCCGGGTTGTGGCGCACCAAGCTGGGGGCGGTGCCGGGCGGGCAAGTACGGATCAGCCTCGGCCAGGCGGATCTGGCGGCGGGCCTGGCGGCGACGGACGGGTTCCTGGCTGGCCTGGGATGAGGTGGCAGCCGCTTGGGTCACGTGCCGCCGGGTGCGCGAGAACGAGTCGGGGCTGCTAGAGGCCAACCCAGGCCCGCCCGCCAATCGGTCCGCCACCGCTCGGCGCCCTGGCTTAGTGCCAGTGTTGACGCGAGCCGGGCGTTTCGCCATACCCCCCGCTCCCTGCCCCGCGTTCGAGGATCCCAGACGATGTCGCGCCATTGCGAGATTTCCGGCAAGGGCGTGCTGACCGGCAACAACGTCAGCCACGCCAACAACAAGAGCCGCCGCCGCTTCCTGCCCAACCTGCAGGAGCAGTCGTTGCTGTCGGACGTACTGGGCGCCTCCATCCGCGTCCGCCTTACGACGCACGCGCTGCGCACGATCGAGCACAATGGCGGGTTGGACGCGTTCCTGCTGACCACGCCGAACCGCAACCTGCCGGTCGAGGCGCAGGTCCTAAAGCGCCGGATCGTCCGCGCGCAGGCTAAGAAGGCTGCCGCCTAACGCCACTAGAGTCGGACGGAGCGAAGCCGCGCTACGTCATCTTTCGCCGTGCTGAGTAGGGTGGCTTCATCCCACCACCTTGCTCCTGGCTGGTGGGGTGAAGCCCACCCTGCTCCGTGTCTGGCGAGTATGGATGCTTCCCTTGGAAGCGCTGCAGCAGTCACGTCGCCGAACCGGCGCGATCAGTGCCGGATCAGGTGGTAGGTCAGCTGCACGCGCATCATGGTCACGGGGTCCGGCATGTCCGACGTGACGGGTGGCACGTTTGCATTGCGGAACAGGTCCACCAGCGCGCCATCCAGGAAAGGTGAGCGGGCCGAGCTTTCCAGCCTGACTGAGCGGACATGCCCGGACCGCTCGACCTCCACCATCACCACGGCGACGCCGTCCTGTCCCTCCCGCGCCGCTTCCTCCGGGTAGTAGACCCGGGCCTGCGCCCAGCGGCGGAATGCGCTCAGCCAGTCCCCGGTCGGGCGGGCGCCGGCGACATACGAGAAGTTGGAACTGGACTGACTGCCGGTCGGGGAGGTTGAGAGATCGAAGCCACGCGCCGAGCGTGACGGCGCGGAGGATGGTGGGCCCGCGTTCAATGACCAGTCTTGAGGCGCCGCGAACGGGTTCTGTGGCGAGGGCGTGGGCCGGGCAAAGCGCCGCGGCGGGGCTGGGCGAGGTGCCGGCGGCAGGGCTGGGAGCGGGGGCGGCGGCTGCGGCATCACGAAGCGTGGCAGGGGCCGAAGGGCTGGCGCCGTGTCCTCGTGCAAATAGACCGAGGGCGGCTCCTGGCTCGGGGTCGGGATTGGCTGGGGCGGCTCGGCCGGGGGCTGCAAGGGCTGGGGCGGTTGCTCGGCCGCGGCCGGCGGCTCCGGTTGGGGCGGCGCCTGCTCCAGGCTGGCGACCTGCGCCGGTGGCGTGGGCGGCAACGGATCCGGCGGGGGAGGCGGTGCGTTCGACGGCGCCGTCGTCTCCTGGCTGGGCTGCGTGTTGGTCGAGTTGGGATTGCCCTGCGCCACAGCGGGGGCCGGTGCCGGGTTCGGCGAGGGGATGGACACCTGTGTGCTGCCGGGTGCCTCGAATACCATGGAGACTTCGTTTGCCGCTGCCGCCGGCTCCTGCTCCGTGGCGGACGGCTGGACCCACCATAGCGCCACTAGGGCGAGCAGATGGACGGCCACCGACCCAGCCAACATCAACCGCAGCAGGCGCCTACGCCCTGGCCGGCGTGGCACGAGGCGGCCGGTGCGGCCGGGTAGAAGGGGTTGCATCAGCACTGGGTCGAACCCAGAGGCGTCAGGCGACGAGCGGCGCCCGCTCGGCGGCCGTCCGGGCCCACTGCGCCGCCATGTCCTCGTCGAACAACTCGGCCAGCTTCTTCATCACCGTGCCACCCAGTTCCTCGGCGTCGACGATCGTCACGGCACGGCGGTAATAGCGCGTCACGTCATGGCCGATGCCGATGGCGATCAGTTCGACGTGATCCCGGCTCTCGATCTCCCGGATCACTTCGCGAAGGTGGCGCTCGAGGTAGTTGCCCGGGTTGACCGAGAGCGTGCTGTCGTCCACCGGCGCACCGTCGCTGATCACCATCAGGATGCGGCGACGCTCCGGCCGGCCGACGAGGCGGCGATAGGCCCAGAGCAGCGCCTCGCCGTCGATGTTCTCCTTCAGCAGACCCTCGCGCAGCATCAGGCCGAGATTCTTGCGGGCCCGGCGCCAGGGGGCGTCAGCGGGCTTGTAGATGATGTGCCGCAGATCATTGAGCCGGCCCGGGTTGCGCGGCTTGCCCTCCCCCACCCAACGCTCGCGCGAGTGGCCGCCCTTCCAGGCGCGGGTGGTGAACCCCAGGATCTCGACCTTGACGGAGCAGCGCTCCAGCGTGCGGGCCAGGATGTCGCCGCACATCGCCGCAACGGTGATCGGACGGCCCCGCATGGAGCCGCTATTGTCGATCAGCAGCGTCACGACCGTGTCGCGGAATTCGGTCTCCCGCTCCCGCTTGTAGGAGAGCGACAATAGCGGGTTCACGATGATGCGGGCCAGGCGCCCGGCATCCAGCATGCCCTCCTCGAGGTCGAACTCCCAGGCGCGGGTCTGCTGCGCCATCAGCCGGCGCTGCAACCGGTTGGCGAGCTTGCTGACCACGCCCTGCAAATGTTGCAGCTGCTGATCCAGTTGCTGGCGCAGCCGGGCCAGTTCGTCCGCATCGCAGAGGTCGTCGGCGTGGACCTCCTCGTCGTTGGCGCGGCTGAAGGCGCGGTAGGTCGAGGTGTCGTCCGTCATCGGCCGCTCGCGGCGCTGCTGCGGGCCGCCTGGCTTCTCGTCCCCTTCGGCCGCCGCGGCGTCCTCTTCCTCGGCCTGCTCGCCTTCGTCCTCGGTGGCTTCGCCCTGCATCTGCTCGGGCTGCTGGCCCAGCGTGCTGTCCTGCTCGGACTGGCTCTCGCCTTGGCTGTCCTGGCTGTTGTCCTGTGCGCCGGCCTGCTCGCCGCCGTCCTCGCCCTCCTCCTGGGAGTCGTCGGGCTCGGCCTCCACCTCGGCTTCCGCGAGGTTGAGCACGGCCAGCAGCTTGCGGGCGGCACGAGTGAACTCGGCCTGATCGCCACGAGCCTCGGCCATGGCCGCCATCGCGGCATCGGCGCCCGGGCCCAGCGTGTCGCGCCAGGCGGCAAGGATCCGGCTGGCGGCTTCGGGGGAGGCCTGGCCGCTCATGCGCTCGCGAGCCAGGAGGGAGAGGGCGGCAGGCAGAGGCAGTTGGTCACGCCGGGTCATCCGGTCGTAGCCCTCGGCCTCGCACTCGTCGGCGAGGCGGGCCTGGAGGTTGGCGGCGACGCCCACCATGTGCTCGGCGCCGACCGTCTCGACCCGGGCCTGCTCCAACGCGTCGTAGACGTCCTTCGCCTCGCGCTGGCCCGGCGAGCGGGCGGCGTGCACGCCCTCGTCGTGGTGGCGCAGCCGCAGGGCTACACTGTCCGCAGCGCCCCGGAGCTTAGCCATCTCGGCCGGTGGCAAGGCACGGGTTGGCAGCGGCAGACGGGCACGCCGACCCACCACGCCGGAAGGGCCCGGCTGAAATGCGACTTGCACGTCCGGCGCCTGGGCGACCGCCCGTAACACGCCGGCCGTGGCGCGCTTGAAGTCGTCCGCCCGGCCAGTATCCTTGGTTCCGCTCACGCCTACATCACCTTGCGGGTGGGCACCCCCGTCGGGATGTCCTCGTTGAAGCAGCGTTGGTAATACTCGGCCACGGTCGAGCGCTCCGCCTCATCGCACTTATTAAGAAAGGTGACGCGGAAGGCGAAGCCGATATCGCTGAAGATCTTGGCGTTCTCGGCCCAGGTAATCACGGTGCGCGGGGACATGACGGTGGAGATGTCACCGTTGATGAAGCCGGCGCGCGTCAGATCCGCCAGGGCCACCATGGACTCGGTGCGCTTTCGGGCGGGTGTATCCTTCATGTCGAGGCCCATCTTGGCCATGACGATCTCGGTTTCCTGCCGATGCGGCAGGTAGTTCAGGGTGGCGACGATGCTCCAGCGGTCCATCTGGCCCTGGTTGATCTGCTGCGTGCCATGATACAGGCCGGTCGTATCGCCGAGGCCAACGGTGTTCGCCGTGGAGAACAGGCGGAAGGAGCGGTGCGGCCGGATCACCTTGTTCTGGTGGAGCAAAGTGAGCTGGCCCTCCACCTCTAGCGCCCGCTGGATCAC
>CAXSEG010000116.1:0-13000 GCA_964235545.1 uncultured Acetobacteraceae bacterium | reverse complement strand
CGCGTGGCGTAGGTGGAGGAGACCGGCACCTGCGCCCGCGCCCCAAAAGGCACCAGTGCCGGCACCATCAAGGCGAAGCACGTGAAAACGGTTCGGGACAACTTTGGACGGGGGACGCGCTTCATGCCAAACACCTGGATCGGGGGGAGGAGACGAGCGACCCGGTGAGGAGGGTTGGGCCAGACGGGGCGGAAAGACGCTTCCCGTGCGCTCGCAACAACCCATATAGAACAGAACAGGGCGTGAACACAATGGCGGGTGTGCACGCTATGCAACGTTGGAGATCGCATGGACGGATCGATGCCACCCCCGAGCAGGACGGCTACCGGCTTCATCACCGTGCGGGGCGCGCGCGAGCACAACCTCAAAAACATCGACGTCCAGATTCCGCGCGACCAGCTGACCGTCATCACGGGGCTGTCCGGCAGCGGCAAGTCCTCGCTGGCATTCGACACGATCTATGCCGAGGGCCAGCGCCGCTACGTCGAATCGCTCTCCGCCTATGCCCGGCAGTTCCTGGAGCTGATGGGCAAGCCCGACGTGGACAGCATTGAGGGCCTGTCCCCCGCGATCTCCATCGAGCAGAAGACCACCAGCCGCAACCCGCGCTCCACCGTCGGCACAGTCACCGAGATCCACGACTACATGCGCCTGCTCTGGGCGCGGGCCGGCGTGCCCTACTCCCCGGCCACCGGGCTGCCGATCGAGGCGCAGACGGTCAGCCAGATGGTCGACCGCGTGATGGCGATGCCGGAGGGCACGCGGCTGCTGCTGCTGGCCCCGGTGCTGCGGGACCGCAAGGGCGAAGGCCGCAAGGAACTGGCCGAGCTGCAGCGACGCGGCTTCACCCGCGCCAAGGTGGACGGCACGCTGTACGAGATCGCCGACGTCCCCACGCTGAGCAAGAAGATCAAGCACGACATCGAGGCGGTGATCGACCGCATCGTTGTCCGTCCGGGCATGGAAAGCCGCCTGGCCGACAGCTTCGAGACCGCCTTGGCCATGGCCGACGGCATCGTTTACGCCGAGACCGCAGACGAAAAGGCGGAGCGCACGGTGTTCTCCTCCCGCTTCGCATGCCCGGTCAGCGGCTTCACCATCGAGGAGATCGAGCCGCGGCTGTTCTCCTTCAACTCGCCGCACGGCGCCTGCCCGGCCTGCGACGGCCTCGGCGTGGAGACCTTCTTCGACCCGTCCTTGGTCGTGCCCGACGAACGCGCCAGCATCGCCGAGGGCGCCGTCGCCCCCTGGGCCGGGGCCAAGAGCGAGTATTACGACCAGACGCTCGGCTCCATCTGCCGGCACTACAAGGTCACCACGCGCAAGCCGTGGGACGAGCTGCCGGAAGCGGTGCGCGCCGTGATCCTGCACGGCGGCAAGGACCCGATCGAGTTCACCTACAAGGACGGCATGCGCGCCTACAGCGTCACCAAGCCGTTCGAGGGCGTGCTGCACAATTTGCAACGCCGCTGGCAGGAGACCGACAGCGCCTGGGTGCGCGAGGAGATGAGCCGCTACCAGGCGGAGAAGCCCTGCGCCGTCTGCCGTGGCGCGCGCCTCAAGCCCGAGGCGCTGGCGGTGCGCGTTGGCGGCGAGCACATCGCTGCCGCGAGCGACCTCTCCATCCGCCGGGCCCTCACCTGGTTCGCCGGCGTGGAGGCGACACTCACGCCGCAGCGCGCCGCGATCGCTGGCCGCATCCTGAAGGAGATCGTGGAGCGGCTGCAGTTCCTGGACGACGTAGGGCTTGAATACCTCACGCTCTCCCGCGGCTCCACCACGCTGTCCGGCGGCGAGAGCCAACGTATCCGCCTCGCCAGCCAGATCGGCAGCGGGCTCACCGGCGTGCTGTACGTGTTGGACGAACCTTCCATCGGCTTGCACCAGCGTGACAACGAGCGCCTGCTCGGCACCCTGCGGCGGCTGAAGGCGCTGGGCAACACCGTGCTGGTGGTGGAACACGACGAGGACGCGATCCGCGCTGCCGACCATCTGATCGACATGGGCCCCGCCGCCGGCACGCTCGGCGGCCACATCATCGCCCAGGGCACGCCGGAGGAGGTCGCCGCCAACCCGGCCTCCCTCACCGGCGACTACCTGTCCGGCCGCCGCCGCATCGAGATCCCGGCGCAGCGCCGCAAGGTTGATCCTAAGCGCATGATCCGGGTGGTGGGCGCCCGCGGCAACAACCTGCAGGACGTGACGGCGGAGTTCCCGCTCGGCACGTTCTGCTGCATCAGCGGGGTGTCCGGCGGCGGCAAGTCCACCCTGGTGATCGATACGCTGTGGAAGGCCGCGAGCCGCCGCCTGATGGGCAGCGGCCAGGTGCCGGCGCCGCACGAGCGCATCGAGGGGCTGGATCAGCTGGACAAGATCATCGACATCGACCAGTCGCCGATCGGCCGCACCCCGCGCTCCAACCCCGCCACCTACACCGACCTGTTCGCCCCGATCCGCGACTGGTTCGCCGAGTTGCCGGAAAGCCGGGCCCGCGGCTACAAATCCGGCCGCTTCAGCTTCAACGTGAAGGGGGGCCGTTGCGAGGCCTGCCAGGGCGACGGCGTGCTGAAGATCGAGATGCACTTCCTGCCGGACGTCTTCGTCACCTGCGACACCTGCAAGGGGGCAAGGTACAACCGCGAGACGCTTGATATTAAGTTCCGCGGCAAATCGATCGCCGAGGTGCTGGACATGACGATCGACGAAGCCGTGGCCTATTTCAGCGCCCAGCCCCGCATCCGCGACCGCCTCAGCATCCTGCAACGCGTAGGCCTGGGCTACGTGAAGCTGGGCCAGCAGGCCACCACGCTCTCCGGCGGCGAGGCGCAGCGCATCAAGCTCAGCAAGGAACTCGCCCGCCGCGCCACCGGCCGCACGCTGTATATTCTGGACGAGCCCACAACCGGGCTGCATTTCGAGGACGTCCGCAAGCTGCTCGAAGTGCTGCACGCCCTGGTGGACCAAGGCAACTCGGTCATCGTGATCGAGCACAATCTCGAGGTGATCAAGACCGCCGATTGGGTCCTCGACCTCGGCCCCGAAGGCGGCGAAGGCGGCGGCCGCATCGTCGCCGCCGGCACGCCGGAGCAGGTGGCTGCAACGGCCGAAAGCCACACCGGCCGCTTCCTGGCACCCTTGCTGCCGCAGAAGAAGACCCGCAAACGTGCTTGACCTTTCTTCTCCCTCTCCCGTCTTTTACGGGAGAGGGCCGGGATGAGGGTCGTCGGACGCACACCGTCGCCGCGTAATATCCACCGCAACCCTTGACGCTCGGCCACCGCGATGGCGGCATGCAACCTCACCGTCCGGCCCGGAGCCTCGCCATGCCCGCTATCGACACCGCCCGCTTCCTCCGGGATCTGCACGAGCTCCGCCAGATCGGCGCCTACAAGACTGGTGTGCACCGCCCCACCTTCTCGCCGCAGGACATGGAGTCCCGCCGTTGGCTGATGGCGCGCATGACAGAATGCGGTCTCGAACCCAGTATCGACGGCATCGGCAACGTGCTCGGCCGCCATCCCGGCCCTGGCCCCCACCTCCTCGCCGGCAGCCATATCGAGAGTCAAAACCAGGCCGGCTGGCTGGATGGCGCGCTCGGCGTGGTCGCCGCCCTCGCCCTCGCCCGCACCGGGCTGGCCGTGGACGTGGTGGCCTTCGCCGACGAGGAGGGCCACTTCGAGGGCGGCTTCCTCGGCAGCCGCTCCTTTATCGGCAAGCTCACCGATGAGGAGATGGACCGCGCCCGCTCCCGCAACGACGGCTCGCCCCTGCGGGACGCCCTCGCCGCCGCCGGGCTCGCCGGCTTGCCGCGCATGACCCACGAACCCGGGCGCTACCGCGGCTACCTCGAACTCCACATCGAGCAGGGCACCCACCTCGAACGCGCCGGGCAGCACGCGGCCATTGTCACCGGCATCGTCGCCATCTGGCAGTTCCGCATCACCGTCGATGGCATGCAGGACCATGCCGGCGGCACCACCATGGCCGAACGCCGCGATGCCGGCCTCACCGCCGTGCGCCTGCTGGCCGCCATCGACGCCGCCTTTCCGGCCGTGGTGGGCGAGCGCACCACCTGGACGACGGGACAGATCAAGCTGGAACCCGGCGCCCCTTCCATCATCCCCGGCCGCGCCGAGATCCTGTTCCAGTTTCGCGACGTGGACTGGGCCACGCTCGAACGCCTCGAAAGCTGCCTGCGCGCGCTTATCCAGGAGAGCAACCGTCGCGAACGCTGCCAGACCACGCTCCACGCCGTCCGTCGCAGCATCCCCGCACTCTGCGACCCCGGCTTCATGGCTGCCCTGGAAGCGGCCGCCGAACGCGTCGTGCCCGGCGCCTGGCAGCGCATGCCGAGCGGCGCCGGGCACGACGCCCAGGTGCTGGCGGAGGTGATGCCCTCCGCCATGCTGTTCACCCCAAGCATCGGCGGCATCAGCCACCACTGGGCCGAGAACACGGCCGATTCCGACCTGGCGCTTTGCTGTACCATCCTCGCCGATGCGGCCAGCACGATCCTGCATGCCACCACCTTGCACATACCGTGACCCGGCCCTGACGCGGCTGTGATCGCACGCCGGCAAGACGAGGCGTCATAACCCTCCGTAACGCTTTGCACCTGTAGGCGTTGTGGAGTGGCGGAGGCGCGGCGGCTGACCCGGGCCGCGCGCTGCGGCTGCCGTTGAAGGATTCCAATGCCGAACCAGACCGCCGGCCCACTCCTGGAACAAGCCGCCTTGGCCCAGGACGCCGCGCGCATCACCGCCGAACTCGCCCGGCTCCACAGCGGCACCGATCCCTTCGCCGCCGCCGTTCGCGTCACCCGCATGCCGATGATCGTTACCGACCCGCGGCAGCACGATAATCCCGTCATCTTCACCAACGACTCATTCTGCCGCCTGACCGGCTACGCCCGCGACGAGATCGTCGGCCGCAACTGCCGCTTCCTGCAGGGTGCCGGATCCGACCCGGCGACCACCGCGCGCATCCGCCAGGCCGTGCGCGATCAGACCTCGCTCGAGATCGACATCCGCAATCACCGCAAGGATGGCGAGCCGTTCTGGAACCGCCTGATGATAGCGCCGGTGCGCGACGCCGCCGGTGACCTCGCCTACTTCGTGGCCAGCCAGGTGGACGTGACCTTGGAGCGCGAGCGCCTCGCCAACCTGGAAGGCGCCAACGCCGCCCTCACCGCCAGGATCGCCGACCGCACCCGCGCCCTCCAGGTCAGCGAGGAGCGCCTCCGCCAGCTTGCCGACACCATCCGCGAGGTGTTCTACATCGTGGATGCCCGCACCGGCAGCGTCGAATACGTCGGCCCTGCCTACCAGCAGGTCTGGGGCCGCCTGCCCGCCGAGCTCTACGACAACCACCGCAGCTTCCTCGACGGCATCCACCCCCACGACCGACCCGGCGTTCAGGCCGCCATGGCCCGCCAGGCCCGCGGCGAGCAGACCGAGCAGCGCTACCGCGTCGTCCGAGCCGACGGCACCGAGCGCCGCATGTGGGACCGTGCCTGGCCGCTGCGGGACCCGGCGTCCGGCGAGGTTTACCGCATCGTCGGCGTTGCCGAGGACGAGACCGAGCGCGCCTTGGCCGAGGAGCGCCTGGCCACCAGCGAGGCCGAATTGCGCCGGGTCAACCAGGTCCTGCGCGGCCTCAACGAGGACCTTGAGGCTCGCTTTGCCAAGCGCACGCTGGAGCGCGACATGGTCTGGCGCGCCACCATGGACCTCATCGTCGTCTGCGGCTTCGACGGCTTCTACCGCAGTTGCAACCCCGCCTGGACCGAGGTGCTCGGCTACACCGCCGAGGACGTCACCGGCCAGCGCTTCGATCTGCTGGGCCACCCGGACGACCTCGCGGCGGCACGCGCCTGCTTCACCAACCTGCGCGCCGGCGAACCGGTCCGCGACCTGGACGTCCGGCTCCGCGCCAAGGACGGCAGCTATCGCAGCTTCAACTGGACCGCCAACGCCCAGCAGGACGTCTTCGTCGCCGTCGGGCGGGACGTCACCGACCGCAAGCGCCTTGAGGAGGAACTGCGCCAGAGCCAGAAGATGGAAGCGGTCGGCCAACTCACCGGCGGCCTCGCGCACGACTTCAACAACCTGCTCACCGGCATCACCGGCGGGCTGGAGTTACTGGAGACCCGCCTCGCGCAGGGCCGCACCGCCGACGCCGGCCGCTACATCGCCGCCGCCCAGGGGGCGGCCAAGCGCGCTGCCGCCCTCACCCATCGCCTGCTCGCCTTCTCCCGCCGGCAGACCCTTGAACCCAAGCCGGTCGACGCCAACCGCCTGGTCGGTGGCCTGCAAGAACTGCTCGGCCGCACCGCCGGCCCCGCCATCCGCCTGGCCGTCGTCGCCGCCCCCGACATCTGGCCCACCCTGGTGGACGCCAACCAGCTGGAGAACGCCCTCCTCAATCTCTGCATCAACGCCCGCGACGCCATGCCCCACGGCGGCCAGCTCACCATCGAGACTGCCAACCGCGTGCTGGACGAGCGCGGCGGCCGCATGCGGGACCTCGCCGCCGGCAGCTACGTCAGCCTCTGCGTCACCGACACCGGCACCGGCATGCCGCCCGAGATCATCGCCCGCGCCTTTGACCCGTTCTTCACCACCAAGCCGCTTGGCCAGGGCACCGGGCTCGGCCTGTCGATGGTCTACGGCTTCGTCCGGCAATCCGGCGGCCAGGTCCGCATTCACTCCCAACCCGGCGACGGCACCACGGTCTGCCTCTACCTCCCCCGCCACGGCGCCGCTGCCGTCACGGAGGAGGCCCAAGCTGCCGGCGGCGTGTTGCTCGCTGGCGACGGCGAGACCGTCCTGGTGGTGGACGACGAGCCGACCGTTCGCATGCTGGTGACTGAAATCCTCGGGGACCTCGGCTACGCCACCATCGAAGCCGAGGACGGCGCCGCCGGCCTGGAGGTGCTCCGCTCCGCCCGCCGCATCGACCTGCTGGTCACCGATGTCGGCCTACCCGGCGGTATGAACGGCCGCCAGGTCGCCGACGCCGGCCGCGCCCTCCGCCACGGCCTGCGCGTCCTGTTCATCACCGGCTACGCGGAAAAGGCAGCCCTCGGCGGCAGCCAACTCGAACCTGGCATGCAGGTCCTTACCAAGCCCTTCGCCATAGAGGAGCTGACCCGGCGTATCCGTGACCTGCTGGCCAGCTGACTGCACCACCGGTCGAGACGTGGCCCGATACTGGACCCGACCGCCCGCCCTTAACCGGACGAAGACAAAGACAACTCCGCATCTATTACCATTCTACATAAGCCATATGCGCCGACTTGGGCATTACAATCAAAGCGGCCAGGGCGCTAGTGAAGCGCAACGGCCCGCAGCAAGCAGGCCGGGGATGATACGGTGAAGATTATGAACAACCTTTCTATTGTCGCACTCGTGATGGCCGTCAGCCTGCCCATCGGCAGCGCCTTTGCCGAGGGTGAAGGCTCGGGCGACCCGTTCCCCTTCCAAGCTCCTCGTATCTCGACGCTATTCGGCAAGATGGTCGGTCATTCGACACTCACCGACCCGTTTCAGTATCGCAGTCCCGACCAGGCCGTCAGCTCGCTCGACATGAACGCCATGGCCCCGCAAACCGGAAACGAAGGCAGCGTCCAGACCGCCAACTCCGTCCCCCACGGCGCCCTCGAAGGCACTCAAGCCTACGCCCGCACTCAAGGCATGCAGCACTACTGGGCCTCCCGCGGCCTCACCCCCGTCAAGACCCAACTCGCCCAGCCCGCTACCACCCCAACCCAAGCCGGCCACAACGGCTGACACTTTAGAAGCTTCTCTCTCGAGACAATGGTATCGCCACAGCCACCAAAGGCTGTGGCGAAGACCATCCCCCCTCGAGGGAGGGGTCAGTCAGGTTGGGACCTTTCCCGGCATGAAATCGGAACCCGCCTTCTAACCACTCCCGGCCCTCCGCTTCTCAGGCACGAACTCGAACTCTCCCGCCCCGAGCTTGCCGAGCCCCTTGTTCAGCTTCATCCAATGCGTGGGCCGCCGGGTCGCCGCCCATAGCGGGCCGTAGACCCCGAATTGGGCCAGTCCGACGGCCGCCGTGCCGAGCCGCGTGACCAGCCGGCGGTTGCTGATCGCCAGGCGCACCGCAGCCGAGTGGCGGGCGCTGCGTTGCACGCGCTTGGCCATGTAGGCGACCGAAAGCCGTCCGGTCTCGTTGAATTCCATCACCTTCGCGTCCGGGCACCACACGTAGCGCCGACCTGCCTTCGCCAAGCTCAGCAGCAGCATCGTGTCCTCGCCGCCCGAACGGCCGAACACCTCGTCGAATGGGGCCGGGCCGGCCAGGCAGGTGGCCCGGCGCAGCATCGAGTTGCCGGTGCCGAGGCCGCGCGCCTGTGGCGGCCACCAATCAAGCGGTCGAATATCCGCATCCGGCGGCAACCCAAAATCGGTGGTGTAGAACGAGCCCGTCGGGTCCCAGCCCGGGGCGGTGCCGCCCTCGAAGACCGGGTATTTCGGCCCGAAGCTGCCATCCGCCCCCGTGCGCTCCAGGCACGCGGCGTGGGCCGCCAGCCAGCCCGGCTCCGGCGCTTCGTCATCGTCGACGAAGGCGATCAGCGCCCCCTGCGCCGCCGCAATGCCGCGGTTGCGGGCCGTGGCGATATTGCGCTCGCCCGCCGCCACGTGGCGCAGCGGAACGGGCGAGGCCAACCCGGCCAGCAACGTTCTGGCAAGGCGTTCGGGGTGATTATCCGCCACCACGATCTCCCACGCGGCATCGATCACTTGGGTAAAGCAGGCCTGCAGGGTCCGCTCCAGCAGGGCCAGGCGGTCGTAGCAGGGGATGACGACGCTGATCGTGGGACCGGTCACGGCTTGCTCCTGGACGGCGGCGGACAGAGACTACGGTATTGGAGGCGGACATGAGTGGCAGGACGCGGGATGGCGACACGCCGAGCGATACACCGGCTTGGGTTAACCGGCTGACAATCGTGTTGCTGGTGCTGGTGCTGGTCTACGTCATCATCGGCATCCCGGATTTCCACCGGACCCAGGACGCGGATCTGCAAACCGACGCCGTGGACCCGCTGCATCGCTTCGCCTGGATCGTGCTGTTCGCCGCCGCCCTGCCGGTCGCCGCAGTGCGTTGGCGGCAGTCGGCCGGGCTGCTGCTGGCAAGCTGGCCGCTGTTGCTGCTCTACGCCTATTTCGGCCTCAGCATCACCTGGGCGTTGGATCCGGACGTTGCATTCCGGCGCTGGCTGCTGACGGTGATCCAATTGCTGCTGGGCGTCATCCTGCTCTCGGGGTTGCGGCGCGCGGCCACGCTGCATCTGCTGATCGGCCTCATCTGCGCCGCCGGTGCAGTGGCGGATCTGCTGAGCTGGGTGGTGGCGCCGGGCTACGCGATGGCCGATGATGGGTTTGCCGGGCTGCAGCTGCAGAAGAACCTGACCGGGCTGCTGATGATGTACGGCTGCCTGTCGGCTGGCACAGCGTATTTCCTGGTGCAAGAACGCAAGCTGCGGATCTGCATCGTCGGCAGCGTTATGATCATGGCCGGGCTGTTGGTCGCGTCGCGCTCCACCACGAGCCAATCGGTCGTGCTGATGACGCCGGCCGTGGTCGCGGCGATGCTGCTGTTCGCCCGCATGACCAAGTTCGGCGCGTGGGCGATCGTGACCTGCATCCTGTCCGTGCTGGTCGCCGGCGGGTTCGGCTACCTTGCCTGGTGCGGCTACACCGGGGCTGACTGGCATGCGCCGTTCGCGGAGATGACGTTCACCAGCCGAACCGACATCTGGTGGTTCGTGCTGGACGAGATCAAGAAGCGGCCTTGGCTCGGGTCGGGCTACGGCTCGTTCTGGGCCATCAATCCGGCGGTGCAGCCCAGCCTCACGAGCGACCAGTGGTTCGGCACCTACGCGATCATCAACGAGGCGCATGACGGCTACCTCGACCTGCTGGCGATGAGCGGGGTCGTGGGCCTGGTGGGCGCGCTCGCCGTGGTGTTCCGCAGCATCGGCATCGCCGCGCGGGCCGTGGGCCGTGCCGAGCCGACGGCATCGGCCTGGCGAACCGGGCGAATGGCACACCCCACGGCGGTGTTCCACATGACGCTGCTGGTGGGATTGCTCGTGCACAACTTTACCGAATCGAACCTGTTCTCCAACAACTCCACCCTCGTCGTGGCCTTCCTTTTCACCACCCTCGATCTGAACAAGTGGCGCCTGGCGACCGCTCGGCCCATTGGATCGCACCACCCTAACCCGGCTGGGCCACGGCGCCCGCGAGTGCGGGCGTCCGCAGCCGGCGGTGCAGCAGCGTCGCCATGAGCGCCAGCTGCATCGCCTGCCCCAGGATCGTCGCGACGATCGCGTAGGGATAGCTGAACAGCGGCACCAGCACGCCGAGTGCGGCCACCGTGACCACGGCGCCCGCAAGGTCCACCAAGGCGAGGCGCCGGAACTCCCCAATCGCCAGCATGCCCGTGTTCAGCGCCGTGCAGACGCTGCCGAGCACGACATTGGCACCCCACAGGTAGATCAGCGGCCCCACCTCGGCGTAACGCCCGTGATACAACACGCCCGATATCCAGGGCCAGCCCGCCAGCACGATCGCCGACCACACCAGGCTGCCGAGTGCCGTGACGGCCGCCCCCACCGCCATGGTGCGCACCACCCCGCCCCGGTCGTGTTTGGACCATCGCCCCGCCATCTCCGGGAACCCGATCGAGGACCAGGCGGAGGAGAGCAGCCAGGCCGGGCGGATCAGTACCTGCACCGCCGACAGCATCGCCAGCGCCTCCGTGCCGAACCGCCCGACGGTGACGAAGCTATAGAGCCGGCCCGTCACCTCGTTCGACCCGGCGCCCAGCATCAGCCAACCGAAGCCATGGACGATGCTGACCTGCTGCCGCAGATCCGTCCAACGCCACATCGGGCCCATGCCACGCAGCAGCACGAGCAGGACGGAGAGCGAGGTGCCGCCGAACGCCGCCCCCGTCAGCAGCAGCACCCGGCTGGCGTTCGGCTTGCTGCCCAACGCGAAATCGATCCCGAGGGCCACGATGGTGACGAGCAGGATCGTGCCGGAGAGACCCGCCGCCAGGGCCGGGCGCTGCCGCGAGAAGGCGTAGGTGCGGACGTAGTGGAAAAGCAGGAACGCGGGGATGAACAGGATCGCGGATGGCGTCGCGAGCTCCGACCCGGTGGAGGCCAGCAACTGCTCCCCGCCCGCCACGGCCAACGTCACCAAGGAGAGCACGACGAGGGTCACCGTCAGCATGAAGCGTTCCGGCGCGCGCCGATCCTCCATACGGTCCTTCGCAGAGGGCAGGCGGGAAAGGTGGGCCAGAACGAGCGTACCCTCCACCACGCCCCCGGCGAAGGCGACCGAGAGCCAGAACACGTAGGTGCCGTAGGCGACGGCGGCCCCGTTGCGGATCAACCACAGATTGACCCCGAACGTGAGCAAGGAGCCAAAGCCCTGCTCGGCGAGGGAGAGGGCGAACCTCACGGGCCAGGCCTGGCAGAGCGATGCGGCGGGGTGGTCCGGCGGCGTTGTAAACGATTCATGAACCCGGGATTCGTATAGAGGGGTGGCAGGGCCGTCCACGGCGATGGCTGGCCTAGGCCAGAATGGCATGCGAAGGATAACGATGTGACAATTGAAACGACCAGCCCCGGCAGGCCGCACGTGGTCTGCCTTCTGGCTGAGGGCAGCTACTTCCGCGGCGTGGCGGCGATGGCGAACTCGCTGGTGCGCAACGGCTTCGCCGGGCACATCGTCGTGGGCTACCGCGGTGAGTTGCCGGCCTGGGAGGGACCGGTCATCCCCCGGCCGGGCCCGGCTCAAGCCCTCACCGCCGGGGTGGACATTCAGTTCCTCGCCGTGACCAATCCCTGGCATCTCAGCAACCAGAAGCCGCACTTCCTGCGCCGGGTCGCGGCGGAGCTTCACCCGGACCTCGCAAGCCTCTGGTATTTCGACGTGGACATCGTGCTGAAGACACACTGGGACGCATTTGCCCGCTGGTCCGAGGCGGGGCTCGTGCTGGTGCTGGACATGGCGGAAACGTTCATGCCGCCCAACCATTCCTTCCGCCGCGAGTGGCGCGCCCTTGGCGCGCGCGCCGGCCTCGGCTACCGCGAGGTGTCTGGCTACATGAACGGTGGCTGCGTCGGCGTCTCGGCGAAGGCACTCGGATTCCTCCAGGCATGGGAGACGTTGCTCGATACCTACGCCGCGGACGGGGCGGATATGGGCCGGATGATCAACCGGACCGGCAAGCCCGAATACGCGAAGATGGATCAGGACCTGCTGAACGCCGCCGTGATGGCAACCGACACGCCGTTCTGCGTGCTGGGTGTGGAGGCGATGGACGCGTTCCCATCGGCGAACATCATGTCACACGCGATGGTATTCGCCAAGCCATGGGTCCGCAACTACATCCGGGACGCCATTACCGGCTACCAGCCGGACCCGGCGCACAAGGCGTTCTGGTTCTACGCCGATGGTCCCATCCGCGCGTTCACCGCGGTAGAATGGCGGCGCAAAATGCTGATCCTGCGAGTGACCAAGCTGCTCGGCTACCTGAAGCGGCGGACGGTGCGGGACTGGTGACCTACCCCTCAGCGCCGCGCTTGCGCAGCGACCGCCCGAACGTCATGCCGGCCTCGGTGAACCCGGCTGCACGGCAGAACGCGTCCATTCCCTCGCCTCCGGCCGCTACCTCGAGCCGGTCGCACCCGGCCGACCGCGCCGCCTGGGAGGCCGCCTTCAGCAGCAAGCGCCCGATACCGTGACGGCGCTCATCCGGATCCACCACCATCAGCGTGATCTGCGCCAGCGGGCGCGGCAAATGCAGCACCGGCGCCCACTGCACCGCCACCAGCCCGTTCAGCCCGGCATACCCGGCCGTGACCAGCACGGCACTCTCCGTCCGGGCGCGCAGGCCCTCCAGCCGCTCCGCGACATCGCCCGGCCCCGCCACAGCGCCGGCTACGGCCAGCAGG
>CAXSEG010000115.1:0-13142 GCA_964235545.1 uncultured Acetobacteraceae bacterium | reverse complement strand
TTCAAACAGGCCGTCCGCCTCGCCATCGTCGCCAATAATGCCTGCCGGAACAACGCACGCGGCATCGCGGTCGGCAACTTCAATGCCACCAACCTGCAGCCGCCCACCTGGGGCAACGCCAACCCGGACGCGATCGGTGTCGTCGTCACCGGCAACATCTGCCACGACAACCGTACCTACGGGATCGCCGTCTCCGGACGCTCGTTACTGGTAGAGGGCAACCTGCTCAGCAATAACGGCACCGTCGCCAATGGCGGCGCCGGCATCCTCGCCAACTGCGCCTCTTCCCGCATCGCCGGGAACACCGTCACCGGCGCCGCCCAGTTCGGCATTGATTGCGGTGGCAGCATCGCGCTCGACGTTGTCGGCAACCACGTCTCCGGCGCCGCGGTCGGTATCAACCCCGGCGGCAGCCAGGGGGTAAGTGTCACCGCCAACAACCTGCAGGACAATGGCTGGGCCATCCTCGTCTACAACGTCGAGACCGACGGTGCCGGCAACAATTTCGGCCTCGCCACAACCAACGCCGCGCTGACAGGCAATACGATAGGCATCTCCTCAGCCGGTGGTGGCGGCATCTGTCTGATAGACGCGCCCCAGACCGTCATCGTCGCCCGCAACAGCTTCTATGGCTCGAACGGCGCCACGATCGGCCAGTGCCTCTACGCCCACACGGACAGCGCCGTCATCGAGGGCAACCGCTGGAACAACACCCAGCGCCTCTTCGCCAACCCGACGGCGGTCGCCGGCCTGCAGACGGTCGCCCTGCCCGACATCGCCGATGAGGTCATGCTCAGCACGGTCCCGTCCGGCGTCCAGTCAATCCAGACCCAGCGCCAACTCGCCACCTACGGCCAGGTCGGCTTCATCAAGGTCGCTTCCGGCGGCAGCTCCTACACCCATGCTGCCGTCACGATCACCGGCACCGGCACCGGCGCCACCGCGACCGCCTACGTCTCGAACGGCGCCGTTATCGGCATCGCGCTCAACAACCCCGGGTCCGGCTACGGCGCCCCGGGGTCTGCTGCCACCGCCACCATCACCGGCGACGGCACTGGCGCCACCGCCACCGTCTCCGTCGGCCTCCCCATCCTTGAGGGCCGTCGCATCCGCATCGCCTGCAACACCGCCACCACCTTCGCCCGTGCCGGCTCGGTCCCTTTCCAGGACAATTGGACCCTCGCCAGCATGACCGTCCCCGCCAACGCGTCTGTCACCTTCGAGGGCATCTTCGGCTCCTGGCGCGCCGACACCTCGCCGCTTGCCGACTACATCGCGCCGCCCGGCGACGGCAGCCTCGTCCTGCGCACCCAGCCCAACGCGGATCTCAGCCTGCGCCCAGCTGCTGCCGGCCATCTGCGGATCACCACCGACGCCGATCCCGCCGGCTATATCGCCGCCACCGGGCATGGATCGCCCAATGGCATCGTCACCGCCCCTCCCGGCTCCGACTTCCGCAACCTCGATGGCGGCGCTGGGCAAACCCTCTGGATCAAGCAAACCGGCACCGACTCACACGGATGGTTCGCCATCGCCTGAACCGGAGAGAACCGAGCCCTCATGCACGACGACAGCAAGTCCACCCCCGACCAGGCCGCGCAACAGATGGCCGAGCGCGCCGCCCTCCGCTCCATCACCGACACGTTTCGCCTTCTCGGCATCGACATCACCGAAATGAATGACCTGAACGATCTGCGAGACGATTTCCGCTTCGTGCGCCGCCAACGTCAGACCAACGAGACCCGCCGCACCGAAGCGACCAAATCCGCCGTCACCGCGGCGGTCGGCGGCATCGTCGGCATGCTCGTCAGCATGCTCACGTGGCTCCTGACCGTTGCGAGGCATCAGCCATGAAAGGCATGTTCGTGCTCTTCCGTCACCGCATCTGGCGCCAGAACCTCATCGCCGGGCTCGCCGGCCTTCTGATCGGCAGCCTCGTCGGCTGCGCCCTCATTCTCTGGACCAACCACGTGACACCGGTCGTGGTGCACGAGGTCCATGAGATCGATGGCATCGCACCCCGCAATGGCCACCTCGAACTCTATGTCGACTTGGACCGCAACCGCGATTGCCCCGCCGAGACGTCGCGCTGGCTGTGGACCTGGGTCGACCACGACGGGGAACGCATCAAGCAGTTCTATCCCCTGGTGAACACGACGACCACGCTCAGCGACATCGGCCGCAACCAACGCTTCATCCTCAGCATTCCCGTTCCACCGGGCGTATGGCCCGGCGAGTGGTTCTACTGGTCCAAGACGATCGAACACTGCTCCTTCCTGCCGAGCTTCTTCCGCTCCACCATCCGGGAAAGCAGCGACATACCCGTCCGCATCACCAGCGAGGCACCATGAGCCTCTTTGAAGCCGCGTTCGCCGTCGTGATCGGCGAGGAAGGCGGCCTTTCCACCAATCCGGCCGACCCGGGGAACTGGACGGGTGGCGCCTGCGGCAGAGGCATCTGTCGCGGAACGAAATACGGCATCGCCGCATCGGCCCACCCGGATCTCGACATCGCCAGCCTGACCCTCGATCACGCCCAGGCCATATACCGGGACACCTACTGGTCCCCTGTCCACGCCGACACACTGCCGCAACCCCTTGCCCTCCTGGTGTTCGACGCCGCCGTGAATTGTGGCGTGAGCCGCGCTATCACCTGGCTGCAGACCGCTGCCGGATGCCGCGTGGACGGCATCATCGGGCCACAGACATTCACCGCCATTCAGGCCAAGGCCGGCGACGGTGACGGCCTGTGCGCTGAATTCCAAGCACAGCGCGTGGCATGGATGGCCGACCTGCCATCCTGGCGCGCCTTCGGCCTCGGTTGGGCGCGCCGCCTATGCCGACTTCCCTACTTGTCCCTCACCTACGGAGGCTTCTAATGGGTGCCCTGATCCCGCTTGCCCTGACCATTGCGCCCGAGATCTCGAAATGGCTGTTCGGTGATGGGGCCGAGAAGACTGCCGCCGCCGTCGCGGCCGCCGTTGAAACCGTGACCGGCACCGCCGACGCCGACGCGGCCACCGCCAAGCTCCAGCAAGATCCGGCTGCCGCCATCCAGCTCCGCCTGCAGCTCGCACGCATCGCCGCCGAACACGAGCAGGCCGCGCGCACCGCCGACATCGACCTGCTCGCGGCAACCTTGCGGGACACCGCGGACGCCCGCGCCCAGACGGTCGCGCTCACGACACAGAGGGCCACGGTCACCTGGTCCGCTCCCGTCATCTCCGGTGTGGTTCTAATCACGTTCGGGGCCGTCATGGCCCTAGTCCTGCTTTACGGTATGCCCGCGGGTGCCGAGACGGCATCCAACATGCTGCTCGGCACGCTCGCCGCAATGGCGACCTCCGTCGTCAGCTACTGGGTCGGCAGCAGCGCCGGCAGCGCCCGCAAGGACGACCGGCTTGCCCAAGCCGGCAAATAGCGCGGTTACACTTCACCACACGAAACCACACACAACCCGGCGGGCGGGCGTTATACAACCCCGAGTTCAAGGAGCGAGCGACATGTCCAACCGCGTCCTCATCACCCGCCTCCTGCTCAGTACCAGCATGCTTGCCATGCTGGGCTGCATCACCGCCGCCCTCGCATTCGGCTGACGCACACCGCCCTGCCCAGGGCACGTTGCCACGATAACGGTTTGCACCTAGCTTTGGCAGAAGTGAGGTGCAAGATGAAAGTCAGTCGGGTCCATTACGCCTGGGTGATCGCTGCGGTCACGTTCGCCGTCCTGCTCACGGCGGCCGGTGTCCGCTCGACACCCGGCGTGCTGATGGTCCCGCTCGAGACCGAATTCGGCTGGTCGCGCTCTACGATCTCCTTCGCGGTGGCGGTCAACATCTTCCTGTTCGGGCTTGCCGGCCCTTTTGCCGCGGCCGTGATCGAACGCTTCGGCTTGCGCCGGACGATCATAGCTGCGCTGGCGATCATTGCCACTGGCGTCGCCCTCACGCCGCTGATGCAGCAGTCCTGGCAACTGGTGTTGCTGTGGGGCGTGGTCGTGGGATCTGGGAGCGGCGTCACCGCCCTGGTCCTCGGCGCCACCGTCGCCGCGCGCTGGTTCCAGAGTCAACGCGGCCTGGTCGTCGGCGTGCTCACCGCGAGCACCGCCACCGGCCAGCTCGTCTTCCTACCGCTGTTCGCCTCGCTTCTCGAATCCTATGGCTGGCGTTCGGTCTCGATCACCATTGCCGCGGTCGCCGCCCTCATGATCATCCCAGTCGCATTCTTCATGCGCGACCGCCCCGCGGACCTCGGCCTGCCACCGTATGGCGGCGCCGTCATCCTCCCGGCCCCGCCACTCACCCCCAACCCGGTCCGCCGTGCCTTCGCCGCGTTGCGGGAGGCACTCGGCTACCGGAACTTCTGGCTGTTGAGTGGCAGCTTCTTCATCTGTGGCGCGTCCACCAACGGCCTGATCGGCACCCATCTCATTCCGGCATGCCTCGATCACGGCATCACCGAAGTGGCTGGCGCGAGCCTGCTCGCCGCCATGGGGATCTTCGATTTCTTCGGAACCACCCTCTCCGGCTGGCTTTCCGACCGGGTCGATGGCCGCAAGCTGCTCGCCTGGTACTACGGCCTACGCGGCTTGTCCCTCATCTGCCTCCCTTTCACCTTCCAATATTCTTTCTACGGTCTTTCCCTGTTTGCCGTGTTCTACGGGCTTGACTGGATCGCCACGGTGCCACCCACCGTCCGCCTCACGGCCCAGACCTTCGGCGAGCAGGGTGTAGCCGTGTATTTCGGCTGGATCGCAGCGACCCACCAGCTCGGCGCCGCTTTCGCCGCCTGGATGGCAGGCGTGCTCCGCTCGACGACCGGCGACTACATGAGCGCCTTCATGTCCGCCGGCGCGCTATGCCTGGCGGCCAGTATCATGGTGACGTTCATCGGCAAGCCGCAAACCCGGCCAGCCCTCGCGTGACTCGGTTGCACTCAGGGCGCGGCTCGGCCTAGTTAAGCAAGCGGGCAGAAGCGAACCCAGGATGCCGCCTAAAGTCGCTGCGATCACCATGGTCTATAACGAGGCCGCGATCCTCCCCATCTGGGCGCGGCATTACGCCCGGCAGGTCGGCTCGGACCACTGCTACGTCGTCGACCACGGCTCGACCGACAGGCTGGACTTGCCACCCGGCATGAACGTCTTGCGCTTGCCAAGGTCGCCGCATGATGATGCCCGCCGGGCAGCCTTCATCTCGACCCTGACTGCCGGGTTGCTGGGCTACTACGACTGGGTCCTCTACACCGACGTCGACGAGCTGGTCCTCGCCGACCCCGACCGGTTCAAGGACCTGCCGAGCTTCTGCGCCTCCCTCGGCACCACGGACACGGTTACGGCGATCGGCTTTGACGTCCAGCATGTCCCCGATCTGGAAGCCGCACTCGAGGTGGCGCGCCCGATCGGCTCCCAGCGTGGCTGGGTCCGTTTCACCAGTGCCATGTGCAAGCCGGTGCTCACCCGCCAGAAGCTGAACTGGTCGCCGGGCTTCCACTGCTCCGACCAGGGGCTGGCCTTCGGCGGCCTCTACCTGTTCCACCTCCACTGGGCCGATTTATCCCTTGGCCTGAAACGCCTGCAGAAGACCCGGCACATGCCCTGGGCAGGGGACAGCTTTGGAGGTCATCAGCGCGTCGGCGACACCGCATGGCTCACGCTGTTCCACGGCATGGCGAACCTTCCGCGCCAGGCGGACATCCTCCTTGATCCCGGGCAGCCTCCCTTGCGGGACTGGCTGGAGCGGACCGCGGGCAGCGTTGAAGCCCAGGCCGGTGAGACGTTCATCATCGACCTCGGCCTCAATGCCGGTGAGCTCTGGCCCATTCCCCCCCACTTCCGCGCCCGCCTGTAAGCGGCTACGTCACGCCCCATGGCACATACTGAAGCGGGGATGCTCCGCGGATTTTGGTACATCGCCGCCCAGGGGCGCGCGCTGCCAAAGGGCAAGACCAAGCCAACGACCGTAATGAACGAAGAGCTGGTGATCGGCCGCGACAATAGCGGTGCCGTGTTCGCCTACGCTGACAAGTGCCCGCATCGTGGCATGCCGCTGCGGCACGGCACGTTCGATGGGTGCAATCTCCAGTGCTGCTACCACGGCTGGGCCTTCTCCGCCACGGACGGCGCTTGCAGCCACATTCCCGCCTTGGCCGAGACCGATCCCACCCCGCCTGGCCGCTTCCGCCTGCGCGGCTTTCCGTGCCGGGAGGTGCAGGGCAACATTTGGGTCTATATCCCGCATGGCCGCGCTATCCCGGACATGCTGCCGCCCGTCCCCACCGTGCCCGGCTTCGATGGCCAAGCGCCGCAGATCTCCACCACGATGCGCTTCCCATCCAACGCCGATATCGCTGCGTATGGTTTCTGTGACCCGGCGCATCCGGCCTTCGTCCACACGTCGCGCTGGTGGAAATCCAAAGCCGGCCTGAAGCTCCGCCCCAAGACCAAGGCGTTCGAGCCTGTCGAGCACGGCTTCCGCATGAAGACCCACAAGCTGAGTGGCGGCGCCCGTCCCTATCGCCTGCTCGGCACCGATGTCAGCGTGGACGTCACCCTCAGCCTGCCCGGCCTGCGTATCGAGCACATCCGCGGCAGCCGCCATGCTGCGTGCGTGCTCGCCGCCGTCACCCCCGTCACCGAGATGCTCACCGACGTCCACTACTGCGTCTACTGGACTGTCCCCTGGCTGGCCCCGCTCCGCCCGCTGGCCGCTTTCTGGGCGCGCGACTTCTTGCGCCAGGACCTCGACATGGCGGCCAAGCTGGCCCACGGGCAGACTACGCCGCCCATGCTGTTCGTCGGTGACGCCGACACCCAGATCGCATGGATGATCCGGTTGAAGCGCGAATACCTGTCCAGCCAGGCGGAGGGACGGAGCTTCACCAACCCGCTGGCCGAGCAGACTTTGCAGTGGAAGAGTTGACGGTGCAGGAAACCGGCACGGACCGCGCCTCGTTCCGTCGCTGGAGGGGCATATGGGACTGATCGGGAACACGGCGCTCGGCGCATTCTGGACGGTGCGGCGCCATACGGAACGGCTGTGCGACCATCTGACGGCAGAAGATCAGATCATCCAGTCGATGCCCGACGCGAGCCCGGCCAAGTGGCACCGTGCGCACACGACCTGGTTTTTCGAGCAGTTCATCTTGCAGCCGACTGTGCCGGGCTATGTGCCATTCAGCGCCGAATTCAGCTACCTTTTCAATTCCTACTACGAATCGATCGGCGCCCGGCATCCGCGCTTCGCCCGTGGTATGATCACGCGGCCGGGTGCGGCCGAGGTAACCGACTACCGCGGGCACGTGGACGCGGCCATGGCCGAGCTGCTCGCAAGCGGTGCCGACATCGGTGACCTGCTGGCGCTCGGCCTGCAGCATGAGCAGCAGCATCAGGAATTGCTGTTGACCGACATGCTGCACGGTTTCAGTCAGAACCCGCTCAGCCCCGCGATGATTCCCGGTTGGAAGCCGCCCGCTCCGGCCGAGGCAGCCGACCAGTATGTCTCGTTCGAGGGGGGCATTGTCTCCATCGGCCACACCGGGCCTGGCTTCGCGTTCGACAACGAGTCGCCTGCACACCAAGTGCTTCTACAGCCATACGGGCTTGGCAACCGGCTCGTCCGCAACCAGGCCTGGCTCGAATTCATGGCCGACGGAGGCTATACGACCCCAACGTTGTGGATGTCCGAGGGCTGGGCCGCGGTCCTTGATGAGGCGTGGATATCACCCCTGCACTGGCGCGAGCGGGATGGCGTATGGACGATCTTCACTCCTGCCGGCGAGACGGCGGTCGATCCGGCGCAGCCCGTTCGCCACATCAGCTGGTATGAGGCGGACGCCTTCGCCCGCTGGGCCGGCGCACGGCTGCCGACGGAATTCGAGTGGGAAGCAGCCAGCACGAGCCCTGATCTGCACGAACTTTCCGAGCACGTTTGGCAATGGACGGGTAGCGCCTACCTTCCGTATCCGGGCTTTAGCCCGCCAGGCGGGGCGATCGGTGAGTACAATGGGAAGTTCATGATCAACCAGATGGTCCTCCGTGGTGGCTCCATGGCGACACCTCCGGGGCACACGCGCACGACATACCGGAACTTCTTCCACCCGGACCGCCGCTGGCAGTTCACCGGCCTTCGCCTGGCCACGGTAGTTTAGCGTGCTCGACAGCACCCAGTCGTCGACGCCTTCGGTTTTGGACGAGGTGTTGAAAGGCCTCCACCAGGCGCAGAAGACCCTCCCGGCGAAGCTTTTCTATGATCCCGAGGGGTGCCGCCTGTTTGGCGAGATCACGCGCTTGCCGGAATACTATGTGACCCGCACGGAACGCAGCCTGTTAGCCAATATCGTGCGGGAGCTTCCGCGTCGCCCTGGAACCGCTCTGATCGAGTATGGCGGCAGTGACGAGGCGAAGGCGCTTTTGTTGCTCGACCAAGTCGGCGCTTCTACGTACGTTCCGATCGACATTGCGGGCGACGCCTTGCAGGGCATGAGCGACCGGCTACGCGTGTCGCGGCCGGACCTTATGGTCAGGCCCATCGCGACGGATTTCCTTCAACCCTTCGCGCTGCCGGCCCCGGTCGCCCACCAACCCAAGTTCGGGTTCTTCCCCGGCTCTACGGTCGGGAACCTGGACCCGGCCGCCGCCGGCCGCTTCCTGCATCAGGCGCATGACACGCTTGGCTCGGGAGCCAAGTTCCTCATCGGGGTGGATCTGCGAAAGGACCCCGCAATCCTCGTACCGGCCTATGACGATGCGCAGGGGGTGACGGCAGCTTTCAACCGCAACCTCCTCGTACATCTGAACCGCATTACCGGGTCTGCTTTCGATCCACAGAGCTTTGCCCATCGCGCCGTGTGGAATGAGGCAAGTGGGCGGATCGAGATGCACTTGGTCAGCCTCCACCCGCAAACGGTCAAGCTTGCTGGCCATCCGATCGAGTTTGCCTCGGGCGAGTGGATCCATACCGAAAGCAGCTACAAGCACACGATTGAAGGCTTCCTCGCCATCGCCCGTCCGGCTGGTTGGCTGTCCGAGGCTGTTTGGACCGACGATGCCAGGATGTTCTCACTGCATCTGCTTGCCACCATGGAGACCGACCGATGAAGCGTGTCACTATTGCTGTAGGCCTGACATTATTGGCCGGCTCTGCTCTCGCGCAGAGTACCTCCGCTCTCAACCCACCCAACGCTGCCGGTAGCGGCGGCTCCAGCCCGATACCGAGGCAGGATAACGGCATCTCGACATCACCGGCGCCTGCGGTGATCCATCCTGGAAACCCGGATCCGGGGATGACCATCATGCCGCCCACTACCGGCGTCACTCCCGTCGTCCCGCCCCCTGGCACTGGCGGGAACAACCCGACGGTTGTCCCCAAATAGCTGCCAGTTACTGCTTACGAAGCGCTGGGTCGGGATATTGCGCGTGCTCTCCCTGGTCTGATAGGCGGTCCGGAAACTCGCCCAGATTCTGTTGGATCGAGGCTTCCTCGATGGGCTGTCCAGCCATTACGGCCGGATCATCGGCATCCGGTACATCCAACTGAGCCGTCTGCCCGCTCTCGGACATTCCCACGAGCTCTCTGGCCCGCTCCCAATACTCGAGATCGCCGCCATGCGGGCTGCCGTCGGCCTCCCACAACTCATAGGCGCGCTCGCGGATGCGTTGATCGCGAGCCGGGTCATCTTCTAGCGGGTTGGTGGACATGGCGCTCTCCTTGTGAGCGCTACAAGCGTTCGGCAAAGCCCTCGGTTCGCCGCTCAGTGCGACACCCGCCAAATCGTGCCGTTCGCATCCTCACTGACCAACACGGAGCCGTCATGCAGGACCGTCACTCCCACTGGCCGACCCCAGACGGCGTCGTCATCGGCGACGAAGCCCGTCATGAAATCCACGTACTCGCCCGTTGGCACGCCATCGTGCATGCGCAGGCGGACGACCTTGTAGCCGGTGCGGCGTGCCCGGTTCCAACTGCCGTGCAACGTCACCAAACCGTCCCCAGCGTAGTCCGACGGCAAGCCAGGTCCGTCGAGGAAGGTAATGCCGAGCGGTGCCGAATGCGGTTGCAGCAGCACGTCTGGCAGCGCGACGTGCCCAGCCAGATCCGGCCGCTCCTCGCAATGGCGCGGATCCTCGTGGCTGCCGATGTAGTACCAGGGCCAGCCGTAGAATGCGCCCGGCTGGACGCTCGTGGCATAGTCGGGCGGCAGATCGTCCCCCATACCGTCGCGTTCGTTCGTCGCGCACCATAGCGCTTTAGTTTTCGGCTCAATTGCGAGTCCGACGCAGTTGCGAAGACCGGAGGCCACGAGTTGCAGGGGACCTCCGCCGGGTGCGAAGCGGAACACGGCCGCTCGTCCAGTTTCATCGCCCACACCAGCGCCTGCCGCGGCGGGCGTGCCACCCAGATCGGGGTTACCTCGCATTCCCCGCGCGACGTTCGAGGCCGATCCGACCGAGACGTAAAGCGCCGAACCATCGGGCGCCACTGCGAGGTCACGTGTCCAATGGCCACCCTCGGGAAGATGCGGCACGATGATTTCGGCCGGGCCAGACGCCGTGGTGCGGCCGTCATAGGCGAACCGTACGATCCGGGACGTCTCGGCGACGTAGATTTAACGCGGCTCGGTTGGCGGCCAGAAGGCAATCCCGAAGGGCTGGTTCAGGTTCGCGGCGAACGTCGCTGGCGGCCCCGGATGATCGGTGCCCGCTTGGGTCCGCCACACGCGGATGCGGCCAGCACCGCTTTCCGCCAGGAACACGTCGCCGTTCGGCGCAGTCCGTAACGCGCGTGGGGTATCCAGCCCGGTGGCCCAGAGTTGAACGGCGAATCCAGCCGGTACGTTCGGCATCGCACCCGCCGGACGTGGGACAGTTCGCGGGCCTCGGCTGGCGGAGGGCGTGGCAGAGGGTGCCGGCAGGTCCGCAGCACTCAGATGCCGGACCACGCCGGGTGCATCGGTATGCCAGTCGCCATAAGCACTCGCTCCCTGCTGGACGGCTTGCGCAAGGGCCAGACCCGGGAAGAGCAGCGCGAGGATGAAATATTGCCGCATTGGGAGATGATAGCACGGGCCGCGCAGCTGATCATTCTCCCCGTCTGGTGAGGAATGTCGCACCAAAGCGTCACCGGATGGGTAGTTCAGACGCCGCAGAAGCCGTATGGAATAGGATGAACGAGGGGCGATAATGGCCGACAAAGCGTTATTCAGCAGCTTCCGCCGACCTGAGCCGCTCGCCTCCGGTTTTGTAGAGGAGACACGGCCTGGTCCCATCGCGGCTGCAAGCCTGCCAGACGCCGTCACGCTACCGGTGATCCCGGCTGAGGACACGCCTGCCGACATCATTGTCGATCATCCGGCAGACACGACCGACGGTCCCCACGCCGCCGACGAAGCGCTTGGCGACCCGCTCGTGAGCACCGCCGGGCCTTGGGCCGACCTCTCCGCCATCGTTGTGGGAAGCGACCAGCTGGGGCTGATCAATCCCGTCGTGATCACCTTGCGGGCCAAATTACCGGACCATGCTTCCGTCCTGCTGGAGGCCGAGACGGCGGGGATCTATCGTCCGCCTGGATTTCGTCCGGCTCCCTGGAGCGGCTTCGCCTACGATCAGCCGACGAACCTTGCGACCGGGCTTGGCGTAGGCACCCGGATCCTCACCGCCCGGGGGGAGGTTGAGGTCGAGAAGCTCGTGCCGGGTGACGCCGCCATGACGCTGCGTGGCCCGGCGCTTCTGCCGATCTCCTGGATCGGGCGGACCAGCGGTGCGGCGCCACCGATCCAGATCGAACCTGGCGCGCTCGGGCCCAACATCCCCCGGCGGATGCTTTGCGTGGGCCCGGATCAGGCCGTGTTCATCAAGCCTGCGCCCGTCGCGGCGCATACGCTCGTCAACGGCACCACGATCCGCCGTAGTGGAGCGGCTGCGTCCGAGCTGTTCCACATCGATGTCGGGCGGGCTGAGGTGATTTTCGCGGAAGGGCTCGCCCTGTCGAGCAGCCACGGTGCGAGTAGTCCCGCCTGATGCTGCATGATCCGATTGAGTTGTTTGCCGATCAAGAAGCATCAATGCTGGCGGACCTGGCACAACTGACGCCCGAGCCAGCCGCGTTGGCCGCGCTGCTCGGCTCCCTCGGCTACCAGCCGGAGCCGTTCGGCACGGGGCTGTTCGCGCCCGGTGCAGCGAGCCTGCCGACCCTCCTGTTTCCTTTCTACGAGCGCGCCGGGCTGGCCGTCCGAAAGCGGCAACTCGTCGGCCACCACATCAGCCGGAGTGCCGCCGTCGCTGCCGGTTTGGCCGCGTTGCGATCGGTGGACCGGCGGCCGCCGCTCCTGTTCCTCTCCGCGCCGCATGGGCCCCCAGCCAATATTTCATCTAGCCGGGTCGTCAGCCTGGAGGGCGGCGTCGTCCCGAGGATTTGGCGCCATTGTTTCGGCAGCTTCGATGCCATGGTGCGGGTTATCGGCAAGCGGTCGCATCCCGGACTGTCGAACACGGCGGTCAATGCCGTGGAAACGGCCGTGCCGATCCTGCAGGCGCTGCTGCACCTGAAAGCCGACATCCAGCTTCGCGCGAGCCAACACGGTGGCCATTTCGCGGATGCCCCGCTGCAACCGCGCCTCACGATCAGCGCGGCCCATGGCGGGACGCGCGGCTCAGCCCTGCCGACCGTCTTCGACATCCTGGTGAACCGCCGTTACGATCCGGCCGAGTCCGTTTCCAGCGCGCTGCAGGAGATCAGAGCCGCATTGCCATCCGTGCTCGCCCGCTCGCTTCGGGTCGAGGTTGCTCTGACCGAGCATGACCCGCCGGTTGCCGATCCGGATGCGCCGAACCGTGACAGGGAGGAGCGCGCCCTGGTATCTGGTTGGGGGTGGCCGCAGGTTCGGTTCTGCGCCACGAGCCGGTTGATGCCCGGCGCCATTGTCCTGGGCGGGCTGGAACGCCCTGACCATGACAGCGACGCCCAGGACGCGTCGACGACGCTGGATGAGATGACGGCGCTGGCGCGGACGCTGCGCGCATTGTTGCTCGAAGACTAACGCGCGGCGCTGTTGCACTGGCTCGTGCGACCACCTACTCCAGCGATATGAATCGTATGATCCGCATGGCGTTGGTTGCCGGAGTGACCAGCCTGGTAAGCCTTACGG
>CAXSEG010000114.1:0-13206 GCA_964235545.1 uncultured Acetobacteraceae bacterium | reverse complement strand
ACCGACGTCGCGATCACCAAGGCGGAGGGTGATGTCGCGGCCGACCTGCTGGCGCGCATTGGCATGAACGTGGACTACCAGGCGCTCGATTGGGGGACCGTCGGCGCGCGGCGGGCCAAGAAGGACCCGGTGGCGCAGGGCGGCTGGAACATCTTCTTCACTTGGCACGCGGGGGCGGACTGCATCAACCCGGCGCCCTATACCGGGCTCGCGGCCAACGGCGACAAGGCCTGGTTCGGCTGGCCCTCGTCGGACGCGGTGCAGGCCGGGATCGCGCAGTGGTACGCGGCCCCCGACGCCGCCGCCGAATTGGCCGCCTACGCCGCGATCAACAAGGCCGCCTTCGATGACGTGGTCTACGCGCAGACCGGCTTCTTCCTTGGCTACCAGTCCTGGAGCAAGAAGCTGTCGGGCGTGGTGAAGGCGCCGTTCCCGGTGTTCTGGGACGTGAAGAAAGCCTGATGCTCGCCTATACGCTCCGTCGGTTCGTCGCGACCATCCCGGTGATGGCGATCGTCGCCCTCTTCGTGTTCAGCCTGCTGTATCTCGCACCCGGAGACCCGGCGGCCATCATCGCCGGTGACCAAGCGAGCCCGGCGGACGTCGAACGCATCCGGCAGTCGCTCGGGCTGGACCGGCCGTTCCTGGTGCGGTTCGGCGAGTGGATCTGGCACGTGCTGCACGGCGACCTCGGCACCTCGATCTTCACCAACCTGCCGGTCAGCCACATGATCGCGCAGCGGGTGGAGCCGACACTGTCGCTGATGGTGCTGACCCTGGTGTTCTCCATCGTGGTGGCGGTGCCGATGGGCGTGCTAGCGGCCTGGAAGCACGGCACGTATATCGACCGCGGCATCATGATGCTGGCGGTGTTCGGCTTCTCGGTCCCGGTGTTCGTGGTCGGCTACCTGCTCGCCTACGTGTTCGCATTGCAGCTGGAGGCGCTGCCGGTGCAGGGCTACACGCCGATCGCCAACGGGCTATGGCCGTGGTTGTCCAACTTGATCCTGCCCACGCTCACGCTGGGCGGTGCCTTCATCGCGCTGATCGCCCGTATCACCCGCGCGACCATGCTGGAGGTGCTGAGCCAGGACTACGTGCGCACGGCACGTGCGAAGGGGGTGGGCCAGCAGCCGATCCTGTTCGTCCATGCGCTGAAGAACGCCGCCGTCCCGATCGTGACCGTCATCGGCCTCGGCGTCGCGGGGCTGATCGGCGGCGCCGTGGTGACGGAGAGCGTGTTCGCCATCCCGGGCGTTGGCCGGCTGGTGGTGGATGCGATCTTGCGGCGCGACTACCCGATCATCCAGGGCGTCGTGCTGATCTTCTCCTTCGTCTACGTTCTGGTGAACCTTGGCGTGGACCTGCTCTACACCGTGTTCGATCCGAGGATCCGATATTGAGCGTAACATTCCCAAGCGGCGGCACCGCGGTCGCCCTCCCGGACATCCTGCCGCCGCTAAAAGCGCGCGGCCGGCTACGTACCTTCATCCGGCAGCAGCCGACGATCTTCCTGGGGGCCTTGCTGCTCGGGCTGATCGTGTTCATGGCAATCGCGGCCCCGTTGCTGGGCACGGTGGACCCGACCGCACTGGCTCCCGCACGGCGGCTGCGCGTGCCGTCCGCGATCTACTGGTTCGGCACCGACTCGCTAGGGCGGGACGTGTATTCGCGCGTGCTGTACGGCGCCCGGGTGTCGCTGATCGTGGGCTTCGCGGTGGCGCTGCTCGCATCCGGCGTCGGCATGCTGATCGGCGTCGTCGCTGGCTACGTCCGTGTGGTGGACGCCGTGATCATGCGGATCATGGACGGGCTGATGTCCATTCCGTCCATCCTGCTGGCAATCGCCCTGATGGCCCTGACCCGTGGCAGCGTGCAGAACGTGGTCATCGCGATCACGGTCGCCGAGATCCCGCGCGTGACCCGGCTCGTCCGCGGCGTGGTGCTGAGCCTGCGCGAGCAGCCCTACGTGGAAGCGGCGGTGGCCGCCGGCACCCGCACCCCCGCGGTGATTTTCAAGCACATCCTGCCGAACACGCTGGCGCCGCTGATGGTGCAGGCGACCTTCATCTGCGCCTCGGCGATGATCACGGAGGCGATCCTGTCCTTCATCGGCGCCGGCACGCCGCCGATCATTCCTTCCTGGGGCAACATCATGGCCGAGGGCCGGGCACTGTGGCAGGTGAAGCCGTACATCGTGTTCTTCCCTGCCCTGTTCCTGTCGGCCACCGTGCTGGCCGTGAACCTGCTGGGTGACGGCCTGCGCGACGCGCTCGACCCCCGGCTGGCGAAGCGGATTTGATGTCCGACACCGCAACCCTTCTCCCTCTTCCCCTAGGAGAGGACCGGGGTGAGGGGCGGGCGCGCGCGGCGGACGCCCTGCTCGACGTGCAGAACCTGCAAACCCATTTCGGCACGCCGGACGGGGTGGTGCGCGCGGTCGAGGGCCTGTCGTTCCACATCGATCCGGGCGAGACGGTCGCCATCGTGGGGGAGAGCGGCTGCGGCAAGTCCGTGACATCGATGTCCATCCTGCGCCTGGTGAACATCCCGCCGGGCCGGATCGCGGGAAAGGTGCTGTTCCAGGGGCGGGACCTGCTGACGGTGCCGGACTCCGAGATGCGCAAGCTGCGCGGCAACGACATCAGCATGATCTTCCAGGAGCCGATGACCAGCCTGAACCCCGTGCTGACCGTGGGCCGCCAGATTGGCGAGACGCTGCGCCTGCACCAGGGCATGAACCGGCAGCAGGCGACCCACCGCGCGACCGAGATGCTGGAGCTGGTCGGCATCTCCGCCGCCGCCCGCCGGGTGCACGAGTTCCCGCACCAGCTCTCCGGCGGCATGCGGCAGCGCGTGATGATCGCCATGGCCCTGGCCTGCAACCCGAAGCTGCTGATCGCCGACGAGCCGACCACGGCGCTGGACGTGACCATCCAGGCGCAGATCCTGGACCTAATGCGTGACCTCAAGACCCGGCTCGGCTCGGCCATCATGCTGATCACGCACGATCTGGGCGTGGTGGCTGAGATGGCGCAGCGCGTGGTGGTGATGTACGCCGGCCGCAAGGTGGAGGAGGCGTCGGTCAACGACCTGTTCGCGCGGCCGCTGCACCCCTACACCCGCGGGCTGCTGGGCGCGGTGCCGCGCCTCGGCTCCTCGCTCGAAAGCAACGCCGCGCGCACCAAGCTGGCCGAGATCCCCGGCCTGGTGCCCAGCCTGCGGCAGCGCATCGTCGGCTGCCCGTTCGCCGGGCGGTGCCCGATGGTGACGGAGTATTGCCGCGAGGTGGCGCCGGCGGTGGACGAGAAGGCGCCGGGACATTGGGCGGCCTGCCATTATGCGGAGGCGGCGTAGTGAGTGCGCGCGTCACCCCCTCCCTCAACGGGAGGCGACTCTTTCTTCTCCCTCTCCCCTTGAGGGAGAGGGCCGGGGTGAGGGGTGCAGCCGCACTGACGATGACGTTGATACTGAACGCCTGCGGCACCCCAACCGCCTGCCTCGCCAACCGCTACGACGCGGCACCCCCGCAAACGCGCTGCCTCAGCGGCATCCAGCTGCCCGGCGACATCCTGAAAGACACCGACCCGATGTCCGGCTCCGCCGCCCCGGTCACCGTCGCGCAATGACGCCGCTGCTCGAGGTCAATGCGCTCAAGAAGCACTACCCGATCAAGGGCGGGCTGTTCGGCGGCACCACCGCGACCGTGTATGCCGTGGACGGCGTCTCCTTCACCGTGTCCGCCGGCGAGACGCTTTCCGTCGTGGGCGAGAGCGGCTGCGGCAAGTCCACCGTCGGCCGGGCCATCCTGCGCCTGACCGACCCGACCGATGGCGAGGTGTTTCTCGACGGCCAGCGTATCGACCAATTGCCGCCGGGCAAGATGCGCCATATGCGCCGTCGCATCCAGGTCGTGTTCCAGGACCCGTTCAGCAGCCTCAACCCGCGGCAGCGCGTGCGCGACGTGCTGGCCGAGCCGATGACCAATTTCGGCCTGGCCAGCGGGTCCGAGCTGGAGGACCGGGTGGTCGCCCTGATGGACAAGGTGCGCCTGCCGCGGGACGCTATGCGCCGCTTCCCGCACGAGTTCAGCGGCGGCCAGCGCCAGCGCATCGGCATCGCCCGCGCGCTCGCCCCCGGTGCGGACCTGATCATCTGCGACGAGGCGGTCAGCGCACTGGACGTGTCGGTGAAGGCCCAGATCATCAACCTGCTATCGGACCTGCAGGACGAGCTCGGCTTGGCGCTGCTGTTCATCAGCCACGACCTCGCCATCGTCGAGCACCTGACGCACCGCGTCGCGGTGATGTACCTTGGCAAGATCGTCGAGCTCGCCGACCGCCGCAGCCTGTTCGCCAACCCGCAGCACCCCTACACCCGCGCCCTGCTCTCCGCCGTGCCGGTGCCCGACCCTCTGGCCAAGCGCGACCGCATCATCCTGAAGGGCGACGTCCCCAGCCCGATCAACCCGCCCCAGGGTTGCCGCTTCAACACCCGCTGCCCCTACGTCTTCGACCGTTGCCGGGCGGAGGAGCCCCTGCTGCGCACGAAGGCACCGGGCCAAAAGGCGGCATGCCACTTAGACGAGTTGCCGGAGCTGCATCCGATCCCGGTGTAGCTCATTGCGGGTGCTTGCTGTTGACGACGGTGTTGCTGATGCCATGCCGAAGCGCGTTGGTGCCAAAGCGCAATTCAGCCTTAACCGTTTGATCCTTCCCCTCCGTCTCACTCGACGGCGTAAGGTCCCGCGTAAAATATGTCGGGTCGTCGCAATGCCTTCGAACTCTGAAAAAATGCGAGATCCTGGAAGTTGTCTTCAAGCTCTTGGTTCCAAGCAACATATTTCCTTGCGAACGCTTCCCACGCGTTGGAAGAGGTGATGTTTATGTTATTCTCCGGAAAAGTCCTGTTGAAATCGTTTACATAGTCGCTCAACTTCGACGGATCGCGTTTCAAATTCCTGAAAATCGCGTTGCTCACGTCAACGTAAATAGACTGCTCGACGGCTGGGTTGAAGAGCGATAACGCCTCAGTCAGCTGTTCTCTTGAAGCCTCAATGTCTTTCAGCATTTTTATCGCTTTATCCCGCATATCGAAGGCCGTACGCCTCCCGCCGGCATAGCCCATTCGAGGGACTGCGTAGCTGAGTAGCGTCTGCCTTACGGAGTAAGTGGCAATAACGCGCAATTGGGACAACGTAGCTGTCGCTTTGTCGATTCGGTCTTGCAACTCCGCTTTGAGGTTTCCAAACTCGACCGATTTGATACTTGGAAAAAAAGCGATTATTGCGGCAACAAGGTATGTGGGAATTATGAGAGAAATTTGCCCGACATTTGACCTCCTCCAAATCATTACAATTATTGTAAGTATTAGAGAGGCCGCTAAAATTAGTCCGACCCAACCTGAACGCATTGCCCATTCTTCTTGGTCCACGCTCATCACCCACTATTGCTCGTATCAACAGCTTCAACCAGAAGCGCAGTAAAACGCGATTGACATCTGAACTGCATTTCCGAATCGCTGCATTGCTCGTTGGCCGGGCACGCTGCCAACAGTCTGGTCATCACGACCGACGTCAATAACCCGATCCGATTCAACCCACTTCGGGAGTATTACCCCGCCACTCCTCCGGCTCAACGGCGCCAGTTTGACCGGTGATCCGGCCATAGGCCTCGGGCCGCCGGTGGCGGTCGAACGCGAAGATGGTGGTGCGGCCCAGCGTGCAGGCATCCAGGTCGCAATCGGCGGTGATCAGCTCGTCGCTCCAGCTGGTGGCCTCGGCCATGATCTCGCCCTGCGGGTTCACGATGATCGAGTTGCCGAACAGTTCGCAGCCGTCCTCCACCCCCGCCTTCGCGGTGGCCACGGCAAAGGTCGCGTTCTGGTAGGCCCCCGCCTGGATGCTGAGATGGCTGTGCAGCACCCGCAGGTGGTGCGCCTCGAACCCGCGCGCATCCTGGTTGATGGAGGGCGTGTTGTAGCCGAGCATCACCAGCTCGACCGATTGCAGCCCCAGCACGCGCCACGCCTCCGGCCAGCGGCGGTCGTTGCAGATCATCAGCCCCGCATTGACCGGCATGCCCCCGACCGGCGCGCATACGACCGGGAAGCCGAGATCCCCCACCTCGAAATACCGCTTCTCCAGGTGCTGGACGGTGCGGGCCGGGTCATGCTCGGCGTGGCCGGGCAGGTGCACCTTGCGATACTTCAGCATCACCTGGCCGTCCGGATTGACCAGGATCGCGGTGTTGAAATGCCGGTTGTCCGGCGTGCGCTCGGCGTACCCCAAATGGAACGCGATGCCGAAGCGCCGCGCCGCCTCGAACAGCGGGGCGGTCTCGTTGGACGGCATCGCCGTCTCGAACCAGTTATCCGCCTCCGCCCGGTCCTCGTGGTAATGCCGCGGGAAGAAGGTGGTGAGCGCCAGTTCGGGGAACACCACGACCTGCACGCCACGGGCGTGGGCGCGCTCCATCAACCGCACCATACGGCCAACGGCTTCGGCGCGGGGCTCCGCACGCTGGATGGGCCCGAGCTGGGCGGCGGCGACGGTCAGCAGACGGGGCATCGGCGACAGCTTTCAAAACGCGGACGGCAGGAAGTGCCGTCAGCCGCCAGGCTGTCCGCCCGCCACACCCTGGTCAAGCTCCTCAATCCCGGTCGGAGTGCCCCAGCCCACGGTCCGGCGCCACCTGGTCGCGGACCCGCCGCTTCAGCGTCTTGACGTCGGGGAATCCGCCATCGCGTACCCGGTCCCAGACCAGTTCGCCATCGACCTCGATCTGGAACACGCCGCCCGTGCCGGGTCGCAGTGCCACCTCTTGCAGCTCCCTCTCGAACGTCGACAGCAGCTCCTGCGCCATCCAGGCCGCCCGGAGCAGCCATCGGCATTGCGTGCAGTATGCGATCGAGACCCGTGCCCCCCGACGCGGGTTCGCCTCCACTCCGCTCAAGACTTACCCACGGACGCAGCCGATCCGGGCGGGGTGGCGCCAGCCTGGCCCGTGATGGCGCCGTACCATTGCGGGCGGCGGTGGGCTGCGAAGTCGAACATCTTCTCCTTGCCCTGGCGGCAGGCATCCAGGTCGCATTCCGCGACCACCACCTCATCGGCCAGCGTCCGTGCCTCCGCTACGATCAGGCCGTTCGGGTCCACGATGCAGGAGCCGCCGATCAGCCCCGAGCCGTCCTCGTCGCCCGCCTTGGCGACCGCCACCGCCCAGGTCGCGTTCATGTAGGCGCTGGCCTGCACCACGAGCTGCGCATGGAACGTGCGGCGCCCGGCGTCCTCCGTGCTGCCGCCATTCGGGTCGTAGGCGGCGGAGTTGTAGCCGCAGCAGACCAGCTCCACGCCCTGCAGCCCGAGCATGCGCCATGATTCGGGCCAGCGGCGGTCGTTGCAGATCATCATGCCCAGCACGCCGCCGGCCAACGCGGGTGCGCGCCAGGCAGGGAAGCCGAGATCGCCGTAGCTGAAATAGCGCTTTTCCAGCTGGTGGAACCGGTCGCCGTGCCGCGGCTCGACGGCGCCGGGCAGGTGGATCTTCCGGTAGGTCCCGATGGTGCCGCCATCCGGGGCGACGAGGATGGCGGTGTTGAACAGCTTGGTGCCGGCCCGTTCGGCGTAGCCGATGCTGAACCCGACGCCGAGCGCGCGGGCACGGTCAAACAGGGGCTGGACCGTCGGGTTGGGCATGGCGGGTTCGGTGAAGGCGTCCAACTCCTCCCGGTCGAGCAGCCAGCGCGGGAAGAAGGTGGTGAAGGCGAGTTCGGGAAACACGACCAGCTTCGCCCCGGCCTGCGCCGCCTGCTCCAGCAGCGCCACGATGCGATCCAGCGTGTGCGCCCGCGTGTCGGTGCGCTGGGTCGGGCCCATCTGGGCCGCGGCGACGACCAGGCTACGCGACATCACGCCACCCCGCGCCGCAGGAACCGCCCCGTCCCCGGCGTGGCCAGCACGGCCGCGCCATCCCACACCACGCGGCCGCGCAGCAGCGTGGCGGCGACGCGGGCACGCATCCGGCGGCCGTGATACGGTGACCAGCGCAGCTCGGGGCGGTCCTGGATGGCTGCCTCGTCGAAGCTGAACTCGTCCGGCTCCAGCACCAGCAGATCGGCGTCCTTGCCCGGCGCGAGGCTGCCCTTGCGCCCGTCCAGGCCATGATGCCGCGCCGGGCGCTCGGCGCAATACGTGGCCATCAGCGTGAGCGGCAGGCCGCGCTCCATCAGCAACGTGGCCATCAGCGGCGCATAGCTCTGCAAGCCCGTCAGCCCGGCGCCGCACTCGAAGATGTTGGCGGAGCGCTTGCGGTCAGCCGGCCACGGCGCGTGGTCGGTGGACACGTAGGCGATCTCGCCCGCTTCCAGCGCCGCCCACATACGCTCCACCTCGGCCGCGGTGCGGAACGGCGGGTTGCATTTGCCCCGGCCGCCGAGGCGCACGATGTCCGCCTCCGTCATGCACAGATACTGGATGCACGCCTCGCCGGTGGCTTGCCCGCCCGCCGCCCGGAACCCCGCCGCGATGGCGAACCCGCGCGCGACGGAGGAGTGGGCGATGTGCACGTGCGCCCCCGTCGCGAGCCCGATCTCGAAAATCTCATTATCCGCCATCGTCTCCGCCAACGGCGGCCGGGTGCGGCAATGCATGATCGCGTCCGTCTGCCCGGCGGCCAGCGCGTCCGCGGTCAGGCGCTCGACCAGCTCCTGGTCCTCGTTATGCACGGAGACGGGCAGGCCGGTCTTCGCGATAGCCGCGAACGCCTCCACCATCCCCGGGTGATCGATGCGGGGGAAGCGCACCGCGTCGTACTCGTAGGTGGACAGCTTGAACGAGCACACCCCGCCCTCGGCCAGCCCGACAATCTCGCTCGCGCCGCCATGCTTGGCGATGGTGCCGTACAGCGCCACGTCCACATGCGCCGTGCGGTCCACCCAGCCGATCTTGTCGGCGAGCACGGCGGCGGTGGTGACGGCCTGCGGCACGTCGTACGGCATGTCCACGCATGTCGTGACCCCACCCGCGGCGGCGGACCGGGTGGCCCCCTCGATCCCCGCCCAGCCGATCGCGGAGCTGGTGTGCATGTGCCCGTCCACCAAACCGGGCAGCACGTAGCGCCCCGTGTGGTCATGGACGGTGGCGGCTTCGGGCGCGGACCCGGTGCCGACCGCCGCGATCCGCTCCCCGTCGATCGCAACCCAGCCATCCGGCAGCGTCTCGGTGGCGGTGACGATGGTGCCGCGGACCAGTGTGTCGTGCATGGAAGCTCCTTCACGGGGCACGATAAAGCCGTCGGAGGAGGGCGGCAACGGAGGTCAGGCAGCCAGCGCGCGGCACTCCATCGGCAGCAGCTGCACCTCGCGCGCCGCCCCGGACCCAGCGTGCAGCCGCACGGCACGGCGTTCCAGCCGCCCACCACGTCGTCGATCGGCTTGGACACCGTCACCGGCCCGCGCGCATCCTGCCGCCAATACAGGCTGGCCCGCCGCCCGTCGGAGGCCTAGCGGAACGTCCACAGATGCACGCCGTCGGTCATTGGTAGGCAAGAAAGCGGCACATCGGCTTTCCTCGCGACGCTGCTGCGGACCGCCACCCTTTAGCATCGGTTCCGCGGGTAATTACCTGATTTGACAGCGTGCTTGGCTGACGCGACAACCCCGCGCCCGCCACAATTGTCCGGACCAGAACCGCCATGCCCGTGCACGCCTTCATTTTCCCCGGCCAGGGCAGCCAGTCGGTCGGCATGGGGCGGGACCTCGCCGCCGCCTTCGCCCCCGCGCGTGAGGTGTTCGGCGAGATAGACGACACGCTGAATCAGAAGCTCTCCAAGCTGATGTTCGAGGGCCCGGCCGAGGACCTTACGCTGACCGAGAACACCCAGCCCGCCCTGATGGCGATGTCGCTCGCGGTGCTGCGGGTGATGGAGGCGGAGGGCGGCTTCAAGCTGCGGGAGCGCGCGGTGGTGGTGGCCGGGCACTCGCTCGGCGAGTACAGCGCGCTGGCGGCGGCGGGCAGCCTGGGCATCGCCGAGTGTGCCCGGCTGCTGCGCCGGCGCGGCGCGGCGATGCAGCGCGCGGTGCCCGCCGGGGAGGGTGCCATGGCCGCGCTGCTGGGCACGGACCTCGCGGCGGCCCGCGCGATCTGCGCCGAGGCCGCGCAGGTCGTGGTCGACGGCGTGACATCCCGGGAGGTGGTGGAGGCGGCTAACGATAATGGCGGCGGCCAGGTGGTGATCAGCGGCCATCGCGCGGCGGTGGAACGTGCGGTGGACTTGGCGAAGGCGCGCGGGATCAAGCGCGCGATGCTGCTGCCGGTGTCCGCCCCGTTCCACTGCGCGCTGATGGCCCCGGCGGCGGAGGTGATGGCGGACGCGCTGGGCCAGGCCACACTGCTGGCCCCCGCCATACCGCTGATCGCTAACGTGTCGGCCGCGAAGGCGACGGAGCCGGACGACATCCGCGACCTGCTGGTGCGGCAGGTAACGGGGACGGTACGGTGGCGCGAGTGCCTCCTGGCAGCCATTGAACTGGGCGTGGACAGCTTCGTCGAGCTCGGCGCCGGCAAGGTCCTGTCCGGCCTGGTGCGCCGCGTGGCACCAGACGTACGGGCGGCTGCCGCGGGCACGCCCTCGGAAATCGAGGCGGTGTTGATGACGCTGTGAGCGAACCCGGCGGCTGACGGATTATTCTTCTAGTCCCGGCTCCGGTTAAGCCAGGGCCGCCGCCAGGAACTCCCGCGTGCGCGCCTCGCGTGGAGAGGCGAACAGCTGGCGCGCCGGGCCGGCTTCCACCACCCGGCCCTGGTCCATGAACGCAACGCGCTGACCGACCTCGCGGGCGAAGCCGAGTTCATGCGTCACCACCAGCATCGTCGTGCCGCGCTCCGCCAGGTCCCGCATCACCGCCAGCACCTCACCCACCAGTTCGGGGTCGAGGGCGGAGGTCGGCTCGTCGAACAGCATCAGCCGGGGCTGCATCGCCAGCGCGCGGGCGATGGCCACGCGCTGCTGCTGGCCGCCGGAGAGTTCGGCGGGGTAGGCGGCGGCCTTGTGCGCCAGGCCGACCTGGGCCAATAGCGCCAGGGCTGCCGCCTCCGCCGCGGCGCGTTCCTGCCGAAGGACGTGGACCGGCCCCTCCACCACGTTGCCCAGCGCCGTCATGTGCGGGAACAGGTTGAAGCGCTGGAACACCATGCCGGTGGCGCGCCGCTGGCGGGCGATGTCACGCTCGGGCAAGGGATGCAGGCGATCGCCGGCGCGGCGGTAGCCGACCAGTTCGCCCTCCAGCCACAAGCCGCCGCGGTCGAACCGCTCCAGCTGGTTGACGCAGCGCAGGAAGGTGGTCTTGCCCGAGCCGGACGGCCCGATGAGGCACAGCACCTCGCCGCGCGCCACCTCCAGCGTGACACCCGCCAGCGCCTGGACAGGGCCGTAGGACTTGCCTACGCCCGAGGCCCGCACGATCGCTGTCATCGCAGGCGGGCGGCGCCGCGGGCGAAGCGGCGTTCCAGCCGCGCCTGGCCCAGCGACAGCGCCGTCACCACCACCAGGTACCAGAAGGCGGCCACGAACAGCAGCTCCATCACCTTGGCATTGGCGTAGTAGATGTTCTCGGCGTTGTGCAGCAGCTCGGCATACTCGATCACGCTGGCGAGCGACGTCGTCTTGACCAGGCCGATGAACTGGTTGCCGAGCGGCGGCACTACCACCCGCATGGCCTGCGGCAGGATGATGCGGCGCAGCGCCAGGCCGCCGGGCATGCCGATGGACCGTGCCGCCTCGTACTGTCCCGTGTCTACCGACAGCAGCCCGGCGCGGACGATCTCGGACACGTAGGCCCCCTCGTTGATGCCCAGGCCGAGCAGGGCCGCCACGAACGGCGTCATCACCGTCACGGCGCGGGCGGACCAGACCCCGGGGACGCCGATCACGGGGAAGATCAAGGCGAGGTTGAACCACAGCAGCAGCTGCAGGATCACGGGGGTGCCGCGGAACAGCCAGGCGTAACCGATCGCGACCGCCCGCAGGACGGGGTTGCCGGAGGTGCGCGCCACCGCCGCGGCCACGCCGAGCACGACGCCCACGACCATCGCCGCGACCGACATGACGATGGTGTTCAGCAGCCCCGCCAGGATGGTGGGCCAGGTCAGGAAGTGTCCGGTCGCTGCCCAATCTATCTTGCCGTTGGCAAAGGCGCGCACCAGCAGGGCGAGCACCGCCACGATTGCCGCCGCCGCCGTAAGCCGGCCCCACTGGCGCGGCCGGACATGCTTTAGCTGCGCGATATCCAGCACATCGCCAGAGACACTCACTTCGGCGGTTCGGTGTTCACCGTGGCCGCGAGAGCGGCGCTGGTCTCCAGGCTCCACTTCTTGATCAGCGCCGCGTAGGTGCCGTCCGCATACAGCGCGTTCAGCGCCATCAGCACGCCGTCGCGCAGCGGCGTGTCGGCCTTGGCGATAGCGATGCCCTGGTAGTTCTTGGTGAACGGCGCGCCGACGATGCGGTAGGTGTCCGGCTCGGCCTGCAGCAGCGCCGGCAGGGTCTCGCTGCCTTGCACCCCCGCGTCCACCCGGTCCTGCTTCATCTCCGTCCACACCAGCGGCCCGCGGTCGACGCCCACCACCTCGATGGCCGGCTTGCCCGCCTGCTCGCAATGCGCGGTGCTCCAAGCGGCGATGAAGGCGGGATAGTTGGTGCTGCGGACGGTGCCGACTTTCTTGCCGCACAGCGCGTCCATCGTCGTGGCCGCGCTATCCTTCAGCACGAAGACCTGTGCCCCGGTGTTCAGGTAGTCGACGAAATCCATGCTGTCGCGCCGTGCCGGCAGGTCGCTGATGCCGGACAGGATCATGTCCGCCCGGCCGGTCTGCAACGAAGGGATGAGCTGCGCGAAGGTGCTCTCCTGCCACGCGGCCTTGGCGCCGAGCTGCTTGGCGAGCGCCTCGCCCAGGTCGATGTCGAAGCCGGCGAGGGCGTTGGTGGCCGGGTCCCGCGTCTCCAGCGGCGGATAGGTGGGGCTGACGGCGATGCGCAAGGTGCCGCCGTTCTGCGCGATCCGGGCCGGCAGGGTCTGCGCGGCGGCGGGTAAAGTGACAGCGAGGCAGGAAAGCGCGAGCAGCAGGCGGTGCATCAGGGGGTTCCTCGGACGGTGATCGGCCAGTGCCGCAGCGGGCCTTCGATGGCGGCGGCGAGCGGGGCATGCGCC
>CAXSEG010000113.1:0-13235 GCA_964235545.1 uncultured Acetobacteraceae bacterium | reverse complement strand
CTGATACCCTACCCCCGGTTTGCTTCGGTGGGAAATCGATTATCGACAAGGCGCTGATTGATGCAACCGATCAATCGCCGGCGTGGGGATGCTGTGGACGCTCGGTGGCAAGTGGTCCTGCAGGGTTTTCGCCAATAGATATATGTCACGCACCCGGGAATAGCTGCGGCGCCAGGTAAGGCCGATACGCCGCCCGACCCCGGCCTCCAGCTTCCGCGTCGTGACCGAACGGGCCCGGGCCTCGGTGCACGCCATCGCCGGCAGCAGCGTGCTGCCCAGCCCCGTCGCCACCATCTGGAAGATGGTCTCCAGGCTGGTCGCGCGGAAATCCCCCTCCGCATCGCGGTCGCTCGTGCCGCAGATCGCCAGCGCCTGGTCACGCAGGCAATGCCCTTCGGTGAGCAGCAGCAGCCGCTGCCCCAGCAAATCCTCCTGCGTCATCACCGCGCCGGCGGCGGGCTTGCGGCCCTTGGGCTCTGCGAACCAGAACGGCTCATCGAACAGGGGCAGCGTCTCCAGCCGCTCATCCGGCACCGGCAGCGCCACGAGGGCCGCATCGATCCGGTGGGACGCGAGCCGCTCCAGCAACGGCGCGGTCAGATCCTCCCGCACCGCCAGCCGCAGCTCCGGATACGCCTCCTTCAATGCCGGCACGAGCCACGGCAGCAGATAGGGCCCGAGCGTCGGGATCACGCCGAGGCTGAACCGGCCGGATAACGGCCCCGAGATCGTCTGCCCGATCCCGGCGATCGCCTCGACATCCGCCAGCACCTGCCGCGCCCGCCCCGCGATCTCCGCCCCGATCGCCGTCACACTCACCGACTGCGTCGTACGCTCGAACAGCGTCACGCCGAGCTGCTTCTCGAGCTTCTTGATCTGCGTGCTGAGCGTGGACTGCCCGATGTCGCACGCCGCGGCCGCCCGCCCGAAATGCCCCTGATCGGCCAGGGCGACCACGTAGCGCAGGTCTTGCAGCGTCATGGTCGGCTCGCCCCATCATAAATCGGCCGCACTCGATCGATGCGCCACTCCCCCAGTTCAGGCAAGGTCACCGTAGGCGTGCCCTCTCTGCTCTCCTAAACCCCACCCCACTTTCCCCCTCGACGCCACACCCGCCGATCGAATACCGTCTTCATACACCGGGCGGCCAAACCAGCCCCGGACGCCCGTGACCCGGCCTCGTGACCCCTGCACGGAGCCCGACCATGACGCCTTCCCCCGCAACCCCGCCCCCTGCCGATGCCGGCGCGGCGCAGGTCGGATCCGCCCGCCTCGGCGCCTGGCTGACGGCCCTGTTGGCCGCGCCGGTGCTCGGCTTCTTCAGCTTCGCCGCCTTCGGCCCGCAAACCCTGCGCGTTCCCGTCACCCCGGGGCATCCGATGACGATCTGGTACCTGTACGGGCTGGGCCTGATCGGCTTCGCCCTCGTGCTCGGCCTCATCTACGTCACGGTGACCAACCGGGCCGCGGACCGGCTCACCAAGGCCGGCGGCATCACGGCGTTGGCCGCTGCCCTGCTGCTGCCGGGCCAGCCGGCCCAGGCCGCGTCCGCGGCGGAACCGGCCGGGGTGAACGTGACTGCCCTGATACTGTTCATGACCCTGGTCGTCATCACCCTGCTGATCACCTGGTGGGCCGCGCGGCGGACGCGCTCGGCCAAGGACTTCTACGCCGCCGGCGGCAACATGCGCGCCCTGCCGAACGGGCTGGCCATCGCCGGGGATCTGATCTCCGCCGGCGCCTTCCTCGGCCTGACCGGGCTGGTGTACGGCGTCGGTTTCGACGGGCTGGTCTATGCCGCCGGATACAGCGTCGGCTATCCCGTGATCACCATGCTGTTCGCCGACCGCATGCGGAACCTGGGCAAGTTCACCTTCGCCGACGTGCTCGCCAGCCGGCTCGCCAAGACGCCGATGCGCGTCTTCGCCGCTATCAGCACCCTGTTCATCGTGATGTTCTACCTCATCGCGCAGATGGTCGGCGCCGGGCAGCTGGTGGAGCTGCTGTTCGGCCTCGACTACGTCTATGCCGAGATCGCGGTCGGCCTGCTGATGGTCTGCTACGTGATGTTCGGCGGCATGATGGCGACCACCTGGGTGCAGATCATCAAGGCCGTGCTGATGCTGGTTTCCGGCACCTCGATCGCGCTGCTGTCGCTCCGGGCGTTCGGCTTCGACTACAACGCGCTGCTGGCCAAGGCGGTCGCCGTGCACCCGAAGCACGAGGCGATGCTGGCACCGGTCAGCTTCGTGGCGGCCCCGCTGTCCGCCCTCTCGCTCGGGTTGGCGATGTTCTTCGGCTCCGCGGGGCTGCCGCACATGATCATGCGGTTCTTCACCGTGCCCGATGCGCGCACCGCCCGGGTGTCGATGATGTGGGCCTCGCTGTTCATCGGCAGCTTCTTTGCGCTGATCAGCGTGATCGGCCCGGCCGCCGTCGCCCTGGTGATGTCGGACCCGCAATACAGCCTGCCCGGCGGCGGCCTGCGCGGCGGCGGCAACATGGCGGCGATCCACCTGGCGCACGCCGTCGGCGGCAACCTCATGCTGGGCTTCGTCTCGGCCGTGGCGTTCGCCACCATCCTCGCCGTGGTGGCCGGGCTGACGCTGGCTGGCAGCTCCGCCGTTTCGCACGACCTCTACGCGAACGTCTTCCGCAAGGGTCCGCCGGACGAGGCGAAGGAGGTGTGGATCTCCAAAATGGCGACGCTGGTGCTGGGCGTGCTGGCCGTGCTGCTCGGCATCGCCTTTCGGACGCAGAACATCGCCTACCTGGTGGCGCTCGCCGTCAGCGTCGCCGCGTCCTCCAACTTCCCCCTGCTGCTGCTGGCGATCTACTGGCGCGGGCTGACGACACTGGGCGCCGTGCTGGGCGGTGCGACCGGGCTGATCGGCTCCGTCGTGCTGACGGTGCTGGGCCCGGCGGTCTGGGTAAAGGTGCTGGGCAATGCCGCGCCGATCGTAGCACTCGACCCGCCCACCCTGATCAGCATGCCACTCGCCTTCGCCGTGTGCATCGGCGTGTCCATCCTGGACCGCAGCACGCAGGCGGCGCGGGACCGGTCGGACTTCGAAGGGCAGCAGGTCCGGCCGACCGGCGGCCTGGCGGCGGCCGAGTGATGCCGGCGCTGTTCGACCCGCTGACGCTGCGGGGCCTCACGCTGCCGAACCGCATCGCCGTCTCGCCGATGACACAGTACAGCGGCGTCGACGGCTGCACCGTGCCCTGGCACGCCATGCATGTCGGCAGCATGGCGGTGTCCGGCGCCGGGCTGGTGATCATGGAGGCGACCGCCGTCGAGTCGGTCGGGCGCACCACCGCCGGCTGCCTCGGCCTGTATTCCAATGAGAACGAGGCCGCGATGACCCGGCTGGTGTCCGGCATCCGCAGCTACTCGGACACCAGGCTCGGGATCCAGCTGGTCCATGCCGGGCGCCGCGGCTCCGTCCGCAAGCCCTGGGACGCGGACACCGTCAAACTGCCCCTGCACGAGGGCGGCTGGCAGATCTACGGCCCGACCGGAACGCCCTATCGCGGTGACGTCCACGAGCCGGAAGCGCTGGACGAAGCCGGCATCACCCGCGTGCTCACCGCCTTCGCCAGTGCGGCGTCACGGGCCGACCGCAGCGGCTTCGACCTGCTGGAACTGCACGGCGCGCACGGCTACCTGATGCACGCCTTCCTCTCGCCCATCAGCAACACCCGGGCCGACCCCTATGGCGGTAGCCCGGCCCGGCGGATGCGCTTCCCGCTGGAGGTGGTGCAGGCGGTGCGCGCCGCCTGGCCCGCCGCCAAGCCGCTGGGCGTGCGCCTTCCTGGCAGCGACTTCATCGAGGGGGGGCTCACGGTCGAGGACGCGGTCGCGTTCGGGCACGAGCTGAAGGGTCTCGGCGTGGACTACCTGGTGCCCTCCATCGGCCTGCTGGACAGCAAGTTCCGCGCGCCGAAGGTCACGCCGGGCTACATGGTGCCCTTCGCCGAACGCATCCGGCGCGACGTCGGCCTGCCGGTGATGGCAACCGGCATGATCCTCAAACCGAAGCAGGCGGACGCGCTGCTTGCCGAGGGGCGGGCCGACCTGGTCGCCATCGGCCGGGCCTTCCTGAACGACCCGCGCTGGGCCTGGCACGCCGCCACCGCTCTGGGTGCCGCCGTCGAGATCCCCCGGCAATACGAGCGCGTGCGGCCCAAGGCCTGGCCCGGCTACGCCGAGGCGCGGCCCGAGGAGGCTGCGCATGCCGCGGCGTTGCGGGCCATGGCCGCGGACTGACTGCCGCGACCCGGCGGCTCCCGCTACGGGGTCTCGGCGAACCGCCGGGTCGCCTTCTGAAAGGCCGGCCGCGCCTCCAACCGGCAGACGTAGGCCTGGATGGCGGGATAGCCCGACAGGTCCACCGGGCAGATGCGCCGGAACGTCGTGAACGGATAGGCCATCATGATGTCCGCCGCCGTGAACGCCTCGCCGGCGAAATAGGGCGAGCCTTGCAGGCGTGCCTCTACCGACTGCAGCTGCGCCTTTGTGCCGGCCCGCACGCGTGCCATGCCGGGATGGCTGTCGGCATCGGTCAACATGCGGTCCAGCGACCATTCCCGCAGCAGCTGCAGCATCAGGCTGCCTTCCGCGTAGTGGAGCCAATAGAGATACTGCGGGAACTCGGGGGCCGAGGGCGGGACGGCCAGGCGGCCCTGGCCATGGCGCGCGATCAGGTACTCGACGATCGCTCCGGACTCCGCCAGCACCACGTCCCCATCGCGGATCACCGGGGCGCGGCCGAGCGCATGCGCGTCCTTGAGCGCCGCCGGGGCATACAGGTCCGGCTGACGGAGGAAGACCTCGAGCTGGTACTCCAGCCCCAGTTCCTCCAGCAGCCAGATAATGCGCTCGGAGCGGGATTGGTCGAGATGGCTGAGTTGGATCATGCGGCTCGCTCTCGCTTCGGCAATGGAAAGGGGAAACTCCCCCGATCACGGTTCGCCTGTCCAGTCCGGCTAATCCAGTTCCGTGTCGCCGTCCGTGGTGCCGACCTCGCGAACGCCGTCGATCTCGCTCAGCCTGGCGATCAGCTGCAAGATGGGCCGCTTGCCCTTCACCTGCATGGACAGCGCCACGGTAGCCCTGGCGTCCCGCGGGTTCGGCTCGACCCCCTCGAGGTCGGCCAGGTCCACCGCCGCCTCCCGGCTCTCCGGCCCGCGTCCCTCCCGGCCGAGCCGCACCTGGTCGATCGCGAAGCGCAACTCGGTGCAGACGATCAGGATGGTGCGCAGCGATCCGCGTCCGTCCTCGTATGCGATGCGGATATCCGTCACCACGCGCTGCGGCCGGGGCACCCAGCGGACCAGCCTGGGGAACGCCAGCATGATGACGAAGTGGCCGACCGTGGTCGCCACCGCCATCACCGGCAAGCCCGCGCCGCAGGCCATGCCCAGCGCCGCCGTCAACCAGATGGACGCCGCGGTCGTCAGCCCACGCACGATGTCCCGCCGCATGAAGATCACGCCGCCGCCGATGAAGCCGATGCCGGACACCACCTGGGCCGCGACGCGTGACGGGTCGAGCACCACTAGGCCCGGCCGCAGCACGCCGTCGAACCCGTGCTTGGAGATGATCATGAACAAGGCCGCGGAGACGCCCACCAGCGTGTAGGTCCGCAGCCCGGCGCTCTTTTGCTTGACCTCGCGTTCCAGCCCGACCAGCGCGGATAGCACGAAGGCCAGCGTCAACTCACCAAGTTGCAACCATCCCTGTCCCGACATCGATTGCCTCCAGACCGCCGAGCCAACGGACTATGCCCTCGGTCGCGGTCATGGAAGGGTCGTGAGCGGCGCCGCAGCCATATTCGCCAGCCATGCACAGAACACGTCGCCGCCTGCCTCCCTCGGCTCCCGTTCCGGCAGGTAGGCGGAGTAAGCCCGCGCCGGCAGGCTGGTCTCAGGAAAGGGCGCCAGCCGCCCCGCCGCGAGATCGTCGCCGACCAGTGCGGTCGGCCCCATCGCGACCCCCGACCCGTCGATCGCGGCCTGGATAGACAAGTAGAAGTGTCCAGCGTCAACGCCGCAGCCGGCTGCAACCCGGCATGGCCGGACGCGGCCAGCCAGTCGCGCCAGAGCCTCGGCATGCTGGTGACGTGGAGCAGCGTCTGCCGCTCCAGGTCGGCGACGGCCCTCAGCGCCCCGCGGCCCAGGAGGGCAGGGCTGCAAACCGGCAGCCGGCGCTCCCCGGTCAGCTTGTGGGAGACCCAGCCCTCGAAAATGTCCGGGCCGCCGCGGATCACCACGTCGTAATCCTCCGGCAGGGCGTCGATCGGCTCGTTGGAGGTGGTCAGCCGGACCTCAATGCCGGGATGCTGGGCGCGGAACAGCGTTAGGCGGGGCAGTATCCTCGAAGAATACATCGTTTGTGGGTGCCGGCACAGAAGCCCATCGTGTGCGGCTTGAGATTTTGGCCGCCCTGTCCCTGCAGCGGCGTCCCTGGGAGGAACCCGGATGAACCGCTCCGCCACCCTTGCACCGGCCGCGCCCGCCGCAACCGAGACGGCGTCGCGCGCCCGGCGGACCCTCGCCCTTGCCGGCCTCGCCCACGCGCTGCACGACGGCTTCACCGACATGATCTACGTCCTCCTGCCGGTCTGGCAGGCCCAATTCGGCCTCGATTACAGCGCGCTGGCCACCCCTTCGCGCCCTGTACGTGGGGGCCCTGGCGGCGCTCCAGATGCCCTCGGGCATCTTGCCCGCTATCTCGACGCGCGCACCATCCTGGTGCTCGGCACGCTGCTGAGTTCCGGTGGCTTCGTCCTGGCCGGTGCCTGGTTCCGCTGCTGCTGACCCTGCTTGCGTGGCGTTACACGCTATGGGCTTCCTGCTGTTTTTGCCGTTCCTGCTCCACGCCAAGGGCGCGCCGCCGGCCGATATCGGCCTCGCTCTGTCCCTGGTCTTCATCGGCGGCGCGTGCGGCAAGGCCGTCTGCGGCTGGCTCGGCGTCCGGCTCGGCCTGCTCGCGACCGTGGTCGTGACCGAGGCCGGCACCGCCGCGGCGATCCTGGCCATGCTCGCCCTGCCGCTCGCGCCGACCTTGGTGCTACTGCCGTTGCTGGGCGTCATGCTCGGCGGCACGTCCTCGGTGCTCTACGGCACTGTCCCGGAGCTCGTGGGCGCCGGCAAGGTCGAGCGCGCCTTCGCCCTGTTCTATTCCGGCACGCTCGGCTCCAGCGCCCTGGCCCCCGTGCTCTACGGCTGGCTCGGCGACGCGATGGGACCGGTCTGGGCGATTGCCGCGGCGGCCGGTATCACGGCCCTGACTGTCGTTCCGCTGATGATCCTGCTGTCGCCGCGCCTGGCCGCCCCGGCGGTCCGCACGGCCTGACCGCGCCGGGATGCACCCGCGCGCGGCAGCCCCATGTCGCGAGCGGCCCGCCGCCGGCGATGGCCATGCAAGGGGAATGGTTATGGCGCGTGTCTTCATCACCGGGTCATCGGACGGTCTGGGGCTGATGGCGGCCCGGCTTCTGATCGGGCAGGGCCATGCCGTGGTGCTGCATGCCCGCAACGATGCCCGTAAACGCGACGCCCTGGCCGCCGCACCCGGCGCCGAGGCGGCTGTCGTCGGCGATCTCGCGAGCATCGCCCAGACCCGGGGCGTGGCCGACCAGGTCAATACCCTCGGCCCGTTCGACGCGGTGATCCACAATGCCGCGATCGGCTTCCGCGAGCGCCGCCGCATCGAGACGGAGGACGGCCTGGCACACGTGTTCGCCGTGAACACGCTCGCACCCTATGTGCTGACGGTCCTGATCCAGCGGCCTGCGCGCCTGGTCTATGTCAGCTCCGAGCTGCACCGCCGCGGCGACGCGAGCCTGGCGGACCTGAACTGGGAGGCCCGGCCATGGCGCGGCAACCAGGCCTATTCCGACACCAAGCTGCACGACGCGCTGCTGGCCTGTGCCGTCGCCCGCCGTTGGCCGGGGGTGCGCAGCAACGCGCTGGAACCCGGTTGGGTGGCCACCAAAATGGGCGGCGCGCACGCCACCGGGGACCTGGACGCGGCACCCCGCACCCAAGTCTGGCTGGCCACCGGAGACGAGCCGGCGGCACAGGAGACGGGTGGCTACTTCTTCCACATGCGCCCGCGCAAGCCCAACGGGGCCGTGCACGACACGGTCCGCCAAGACATGCTGCTGGCCGCCTGCGCCCGCCTCAGCGGAGTGGCGTTTCCGGACGCCGATGCAGCACGGTAACCTCCTCCCTCAGGCATGATCCGCCCTGGCGGCGCAGCGCCGTCAACTCGGCCGCAACGCCGCCTCACGATGCACCGTCTCGTCACCCACCCCGGTTGACGCCGGCGGACCCAAGCGGCAGCGTTGATCGCACTGCCGTTCAAGGAGGCACCATGCGCCGTATCGTCCTCCTATCCGCGTGCGCGTGGATCAGCGTGCATGCGGCGTCGGCGAAGGATAGCCTGGTCATCGGCGTAGCGCAGTTTCCCGCCAGCCTGCACCCGTACATCAGCGCCCAGACCGTCCAGTGGTACACGATCGGCCTCGCCCAGCGGCCGGTCACGGCGTTCTCGGCCGATGGCGTCCCGGTCTGCCTGCTGTGTGCCGAGCTGCCGACGCTGCAGAATGGCCTGGCGCGGATCGAGGACCAGCCGGACGGCACGCGCGGCCTGGCCGTCACCATCAAGCTTCGCCCCGGCCTGTCCTGGGGGGATGGCGTGCCGGTCACTGCGAAGGACATCGCCTTCACCTGGCGTGTCGGGCGCGACCCGGCGTCCGGTTTCAACAACTTGTACGCCTGGTCCCGCGCCACCAGCGTGGACGTTGTGGATGACAGCACCGCCGTGCTGCATTTGCCCCGCACGCTGGTGACGTACCAGATGTGGGACCACCTGCTGCCCGAGCATATCGAGGCGCCGATCCTGGCCGCCGGCAACGGTGCGCTGGACTACATCAACCACACCGCGTTCAATGCCGCGCCGACCACGCCGGGGTTGTGGGACGGCCCCTACCTCATCACCGCCTACCACTCGGGCGAGTCAATCGAGCTCGCGCCCAACCCGCACTGGCCCGGCAAGCCGCCGGCCATCAAGCGCATCGTGATCCGGCTGATCGACAACACGGCGGCGCTGCAGGCCAACCTGCTGTCGGGCGACGTGGATATGTCGCCATCCGGCATCGGCATCACCACCGACCAGGCCGTGGTGCTGGAGCGCGACCATCCCGGCCGATTTCAGTTCTTCTATCGGCCCGGCCTGACGTACGAGCGGATCGAGCCGCAGAAGGATAATCCTTTGCTGGCCGACATCCGCGTGCGGCAGGCGTTGCTGCTCGCCCTAGACCGCAAGACCTTGGCGGATCGTCTGTTCGGTGGCCATGCCACCGTCGCCGTCAGCTGGATCAACGAGCTGGAGCCCAACTTCACCAGCGACGTGCCGACCTACGGCTACGACCCGGCACGCGCCCGCGCCTTGCTGAAGGAGGCCGGGTTCACGCCGGGTGCGGATGGCATCGGCCGCAACGACAAGGGGGAGCGGCTGAGCTTCGAGTTCGCCACCACCTCTGGCAACCGCGTGCGCGAGCTGTCGCAGCAGGTCATGCAGACCTGGTGGCGGGCCGTGGGCGTCGAGGTGACGATCAAGAACGCGCCACCCCGCACGTTCTTCGGCGAGCTGATGCGGCGCCGGACCTATACCGGCCTGGCCGAATACGCCAACTCTACGCGCATCGGCCTGCCGCCCACCCCCTTCTACGGCAGCGCCGCCGCACCGACGGCGGCCAACAACTACAACGGCCAGAACTGGTCGGGCTTCACCGACCCGGCGATGGACCGCCTGCTCGCGGCGGCCGAGATCGAGTTGGACCCTGCAGCGCAGAAAGCCGATTGGCTGGAGATGCAGCGCCTGTACGTGACCGCACTTCCCGAACTGCCGCTGTATTTCCGGCAGGACCCCGACATCATACCGAGCTGGCTGAAGGGCTACCGCGCGACCGGCCGCGAGGACTACCAGACCTACACCGCCGAGGATTGGACACCCTGACGCAAGTGCTCCGGTCCCGTGAAGGCCGACTCCCCCCCCCGCTTCCCCACAGCGTCATCACGAAGTCCACGAACTCGGTAGCGCGGGCGTAGACGGCCTCCACCGGAGTGTGTGGAGCTACGCCGATAACTTCCGTCGAACCACTCGCAAGCCGTAGGGTAGGATGCGCTCTGGTATCCCGCCGACACGCGCACGATGGTGGGACGCACCCTTCGTGGAACGGGTGGGCTAGACGACGTCCACGGGCGTCAGGTCCTGGAACCAGCTCTGGGCCTGCACGAAGCCCTTCAGCTTCGGCGACAGGGCGCGCGGGTTCAGGTCGTGCACCACCCAGCACCACATCGACTGGTCGACGATGCGGGTATGCAGCTGCGCCAGGAGCGCCTCCTGCTTGGCCGGGTCGAATTCGACCATGGCTCGGCCGGCCAGGTCGTCGGCGATGTCGTCCTTGAAGAACCCCCAATCCAGCCCTTTCGGAGGAGCGAACTGCGAGAACGCGGCCTGGATGATGGCGGTCGGGTCCGAGGAGCCCAGCGAGTTGTTTAGCGCGTGACCGCCCTTGTTCTCCGGCGCCTTGGCCCCGGCCCGGCGGCGCGCCCGCAGCGACTCCCAGTCCATCGCGTTCAGCGTCACCTCAAACCCGACATCCTCCAGGTTCTCCTTGATTGCTTCGTTCATCGGCAGCGGCTGCATCTGGCCGGAGCCCGACGTGGAGATCAGCAGCGTGATCTTGCATTTGTTGTTCGGCCCGAACCCGGCATCGGCCAGATACTTGCGTGCCCGCTCCGGATCGTACGTCACATCGATGATCGGGGTGCCGAACCAGGGGTGACCCGGCGGGACCATGCCCTTCGCCGGGATCGCCGTGCCGCCCAGCAACGTCACCAGGCCTTCGCGGTCGACGGCGAAGTTCATCGCGTGGCGCACCCGCACATCCTTGAACGGACTGTCTGGCAGGGTGCTGTAGAGGTAGGGCCAGATGTGCGGATACTTGTTCTGCACGATATTCATGCCCGCCGACTTCAGCTGCGCGATGGTGTCCGGCGGCGGCGCCTCCACCCAATCTACCTGGCCGTTCAGCAGGGCCGAGACGCGGGTGACCCCGTCCGGCATCGGCTTGATGATCATCCGGTCGGCCTTCGGCACCCGCGCCGGTTCCCAATAAGCGGCGTTGCGGACGAACTCGACGCGTTCCCGCGGCACGACCTTGTCCACGGCCCAGGGGCCGGTGCCGGATGGGCGTAGCGCAAAGGCGGACCAGTCTCGCCCGACCTCCGCCCAGCGCGCCGGGCTGGAATAGAAGATGCTGGTCATTTCATAGGGTAGGTTCGCGTCGGCGTCCTTGGTCACCAGTTCGACCGTGTAGGGATCGATCGCGCGGTACTCCGCCAGCACGCCGGTCCAGGTCGCGGCCTGGGCGGATTGGGCGGCGTCGTATTGCGGGGCCGCGCCCTTGATCAGCTTGTCCAGGTTCCACACCACCGCATCGGCGTTAAAGTCGCTGCCATCGTGGAACGTCACGCCGCGCCGCAGGTGGAACGTCCATCGCTTGGTCTGCACCGGGTCGGCGCTCCAGCTTTCGGCCAGGCCGGGACGGATCTTCGCGGCGCTGGCGCCCTGCGACAGGTCCCAGTTCACCAGCGCGTCATAGGCCGTGACGCCCATGAAGCGGACGCCTTCGCTGCCTTGGCTGGCTTGACCGGTGGTCAAAGGGATGTCCCCGGAGGTCATCGCCACGGTGAACACCTTCTCCTTGCCCGCAGCCCGCGCACCCTTGGCCGACACCGCCGCCGCCATGGCGGTTCCCAGCACCGACTTGCCGAACGTTCTCCGATCCATGCGCCAGACACTCCAAGGGGACAGTGACGAAGGGTGCAAGGAGCATACCATGATCAGGAACCAGGCCGGTGTGCCAGCCTGATGGCATACCGATTGCGTAGCCACGTCGTGCCCCATGCGGAGAGTGGTCCATGGCAGATGACATCCTCACGCCCAACGCTGGGTCCACCGCCGTGAGCCGGGATGACATCCTGGTCATGGCTCGCCTGGCCGGCCTGGACTTGCCGGCCGACTATCAGGATGAGCTAGTTGAGGCCTATAGTTACGTCCGCGCCATGATCGCACAACTGCCCGCGGACCGTCCCCGCAGCGATGAACCCGCGCACGTCTTCGACCCCACCCGTTTCTTGCCGGCCGCAGCGTCCGGGAAGGCCTGACCCATGACGGACCTGCACTTCCTCACCATCGCCGAGGCGGCACGGTTGATTGCCGCGCACGAACTGTCCCCCGTCGATCTGACCGAGGCCTATCTCACCCGGATCGAGTCGCTGGACGACCAACTGGACAGCTTCGTCACCGTCACCGCCGACCGGGCCCGGCGCGCCGCCAAGGCCGCGGAGGCCGAGATCATGGCGTCCGGCCCGCGCAGCACGCTGCATGGCATCCCTTACTGCCTTAAGGATATCTTCGACACCGCGGGCATCCGCACCACCGCCCAGTCCCGCCAGCTTGCCAACAACGTGCCCACCGAAGACAGCGTCTGCACGGCGAAGCTGGAGGCAGCCGGGGCGGTGCTGCTGGGCAAGACGGCGACGTGGGAGTTCGCCCATGGCGGCCCTTCGTGGGACGTGCTGTTCCCGCCCGCGCGCAACCCCTGGAACACGGACCATTCGCCGGCCGGGTCGTCGTCCGGCTCGGGGGCCGCCATCGCCGCCGGCTTCGCGCCCGCGACCATGGGCTCGGACACGGGTGGCTCCATCCGCAGCCCGGCTGCTGCGTGTGGCATTGCCGGGCTGAAGCCCACCTACGGCCGGGTCAGCCGGCGCGGCGTGATCCCGAACTGTTTCAGCCACGACCACGCGGGTCCGCTCGCCTGGACTACGCAGGACGTGGCACTGCTGCTGCAGGTGGTGGCGGGCCACGATCCGCTGGACCCCGGCTCGATCGATCGTCCCGTGCCGGACTACGCCGCCGGCCTGACCGGAGATCTGCAAGGGCTAAGCGTCGGCGTGCCGCGTTGCTGGTTGGAGAAGGATTACCCACCCAGCCCCGCGACGGCAGCGGCGTTCGAGGCGGCGCTGGCGGTGTTCAAGTCGATGGGGGCCGAGATCCGGGAGGTTTCGTTGCCGCCGCTCCAGGAGCTCGATGGCGCCAAGAAGCTGGTCGCGATGGCCGAGCTGTTCACCGTGCACGGCGCCGACCTTCG
>CAXSEG010000112.1:0-13274 GCA_964235545.1 uncultured Acetobacteraceae bacterium | reverse complement strand
CCCCCCGGTGTCTATGTAACAACCTCACGCGATCTGCTAAATTGGAATGCACCATCCCTGTTGAAGAGTGCTACCGATCTCCGTTTGGAAGACACCATCAAAACTGACAACTATGGTTTCTTCAGTTTGATTGACGAGAACAGCCAGAGCCGAAGCTACGATGAGATATCCAGCAAACCCAGTCTTTCCCTCTTTTATGTTGCGATGGATCAAACAAGCGCTCCGTTCAAACGCAACTTGGTCAAGCTCCCAGTAAAAATCACTCGTAATAACTGAGCTGGCTTGCTCGCCTATGAGTAGTTCGGCGTATCAGGCGAGGTATGACCAATATACTGCTTGCGAAAGCCATCCACCATCGTCGCCCGGGCCGGTGGCTCTGGCACCCCCACCCGCAACCGCTCCCACAACCCCGCCTCACTCGCCGCCCGTCGCATTACTCGAGCCAACGCCCGATGATCCCCCAACTGGAAGTGCAACCCCCCAACCTCGTCCACCACCCGCTCCCCCGGTCCGCCGACGTTCGAGCAGATTACCGGCTTACCGAACATCCAGGCCTCCGAGATGACCAATCCAAAAATTTCCCACCACGTGCTCGGCACGATGCACCAGTCCACCCGGGCCATGCGGCTGGGCAGCTCGTCCACGTGGTAGGAGCCGTTCAGGGTGACGAGTTGCTCGTCCGGTAGGCGCTCGCGTTCCTCGGCAAGGAAGGCTTCGATCTCCTCGCGCACCGGGGCGGAGGCGTATTGCAGGTTGTCGCCGTTCAGGTCGACCGAGAACGCCGTGAACCCCTCCGCTCGGAGCAGGCGGACGGCGCGGAGCAGGATGTGGATGCCTTTGTTGTCCACGAACTGGCCGAAGAAGCCGAAGCGTGTCTTCAGGCCCTCCGGCGGCTCGACCGGGGTGCCGTAGCGGCGCTGGCCGTTGGTGACGTGGTGGATCTTCTCGGGCGGGATCCCCCAGCGGACGTAGTGCTCGATCATGAAGCGGCTGGGGCAGGTGAACACGTCGATATGAGCCAAGTGGGACTGGAACCACAGGCGCCGAGTGAGGAACTGCTCGGGAGAGCGGTCGGGGAAGCATTGGTGGCAGCGGATCTGGCTGGCATGGGTGCAGAGCGAGCGGTCCTTCGTGCGGACCATCTGGCCGTCGGCGGCGCAGATGCTCATGAACTCGTGGAAGGTGAACACCAGGCGGGCCTGGGGCAGGGTGCGCCGGGCAAGGGTAATGAAGTCCGCGCCGTAGGTGAAGAAGTGGTGGAAGTGCACCACGTCCGGCTGGATCATCTCCAGGAAGTCGATGAACGCCTCCACCACTGGCACGGAGGAGGTCTTGTGCCACCAGTAATCATAGTCCTGCATCAGGAACAGGAACTCGTCCGGCTTACCGTCGAACCCGGTGATGCGGGCGCCGGCCTTGAACAAGGCCGGGTAGGAGTTGTCGGTGGAGGCGAGCAACGTCACGTCCGCGTTGCCCTGCTGCTTGAGGCCTTCGAACAGCTCGTAGCAGATCTGCTGGGCGCCACCGCGCAGCAATTCCGGATGGAACAGGCTGATCAGCAGGATGCGGGGGCGTCGCGAGGATGCCGAGACGGGCGCAGGGTTTAGCGTGGGGGCGTCAGACATCTCAGCTGCGCATCCGCTCGGCCGGCCGTCTCGCCCGGGGATTCGGTTTGGCGGGAACGGGGTGCGGCGGGCTCAGGACCGGGCTGGCCTGGGCTTCGCCGGCGGGCACTGGCCCGGCCGGCTCGGGAGGTGGGGAAGGGGCGTCATCGATATGCCCCTGCGCACCGGACAGCAGCGGGTGGGTGGGTGCACGGCCGAGCAGCCCGTCCTGCAGGAACGCACCCCAGCGCCGGGTGAACAGCCAGCGGTTGACAAGAGAACCGCCCTCGTGCGGTGGACGCCGGGTCGAGCCTTTGCCTTCCATGTGCCAGAACCGAACGTCCTGCAGCCAGGCGGGCGTGCCGCGCTCAAGGCTCTTGAGGCAGAGGTCGGCGTCCTCGTAATGGCCGAACAGGTAGTCCTCGGTCAACCCGCCAAGCTGCTCGAACCAGGCGCGATCGGCGGAGATGAAGGCACCCGTCACCGCGGGAACCGGGCGGGTGGCGGTGTAGCGGCCGGACCATGCGGGCGCGCCCTTGCCGTAATGCTCGACCCGGATGACGAAGCTGGACTGGATCTCGGTCGGCTTGACCGAGAGGCCGACATCCTGCTCGAAGAACATGCCGCCATGCATCAGCGAGCCGTCATCGTAAAACAGCGGCGCCCCGAACAGCTGGGTCTGCTGCTTCGGCCGGCTGGCGAGGATGTCCGCATGGGTGGTGGCCCAAAGAATGTCGATCGGGAACACGTCGGGGTTGACGAACACGATCCGGTCGCTGCGGGCGAAACTGGCGGCAGCGTTGTTCGCGGCGCTGAACCCGGCGTTGCCGGTGAGGGTGACGAGCGTGAGGCTGAGGCCGTAGACGCGCTCCGAGATGCGGGCCTCTTTCTGCAGCGTCTCGGTGAGCTCCGGGCTGTTGGAGACGTAGACGAACTCGATGTCCGCGACGCCCGTGCCGCTGGAGAACAGCGCGTTCTGCAGGAAAAGATACTCGGACTTGCCGAACAGGCAGATGATGAAGGAGGCAGCGAAACGGGACTTGGCGGGGCCATAGCGCTCGACATGGGCCGAGGCCTTGATGGTGGCGGAGATCGATCGGTTCAGCGTCACCAGGGCCGACCCGGCGCCGATCTCGAGTTGCTGGTAGGATTCGATGTCTCGGTTGCCGAGATAGGACAGCGAGGCGAAGTGGCCGAGGATGGTCTCCCGCAGGTCAAATTCGGGGACCACGCGGGGGGTGAGCTCGGTCTGGGTGAACTGCCCGTCGGCGAAGCGGGCACGCAGCATGATTCCGGGCCGCTCGCCGTCAAAGCGGCCGAGCTTGTGGACTGCCCAGAAACCATAGAGCGGGCCCGGCGGCGCCTGGAGCAACCCTTCCACATCCGTGCGCCGGCAGCGGGCGACGGCGCGGGTATTCCAGCCCTCATGGCCCTGGATCACGGAGATGCTAAGAAGCGGGCTGGCGCGGTCATCAGTCCAGCCGACGATGAAGATCGTGCCGTTGGTGGAGGCGATCACGACGTCGATGTTGAACGATACGGCGCCATGACTGGCGCGTTCCTGCCCGCTGGCGAGGGCGCGCAGATACCCGTGCTGTGCAAGACGGTTCTCGGTCCGCCCGATCTGCTGGTAGTGATTGATCGCCGACGGGATTTCGCCGGCTTCGAGCGCCATGCAAACATCGGGAAATGCAGTTAGATAAACCGCATCGTTATACTCGACGATCCCGACCGGGGCGGCGACCCGGGCGGGCGTCGGCGTCTGGCTTGCAATCGGCAGCTCGCCATTGTCGTCGAAGATAAGCGAGTCGAACTCGTCGGAGCTCGACGAGCTTTGGCTCACCGAGACGCCTCACGATCTCTGTTAAGGGAGAATCCGGGATAAGGCAGACGGCCTTCCTTGAAACCCACCTCTTCGAAATGTTCCTGAGCACTGCCATACAGCTTCTTGCCGATGGCCGCCTCGATATCGTCGTATTGGCTCAGATACCACGACTCGTCCACCGTGATCGCGTGCGGCATACGATGCTCGAAGTAGCCGGACTCACGATAATGCTGTTTCGCGTTGACGATGACGCCCGTCCTCACCGCATCGGCGACATCCGTGTACCGGCCGCAATACCAGTGCTCGTCAACCGCGATATCGGCGACTTGTGACCCGAACGAATGTATCCAGAAACCCCGGTCCACGGCGACATAGTTAGATTTCGATGAAGGGACAACCAGCTTCAAGTTAAGCAACGTCGCGTATGACTCAACAGGCACGTTCACATCCTTCCAATCAAACCATCGAAACCCGCTTTCCGCGTCAGTATGACCGTTGACGACAAAAATACGACACACGTCGAAGTCAGCTCATGACCGACGGCCGCGACTCAGATCACATGTCGGGTCAAGTCTTCCGAAGCTTCTATACGACACACTGGTTACCCGCCACCAGTTTTAACAGGACATTCACAGCTTTTCTTCGCGAAAGTTCCCCCCAAAGATGACACGATTATGAATCACGGTCGTCACGTCATCAACTTGAGAGCCGAGACAAAAAGCACGGCCGCCAAAGTAATCCGGAGAACGACGTCCGGCATCCGGAATGAGACCAGGCTCCCCACGATGACGCCGGGCACCGAACCGCACAGCAACGTTCCCACCAGCGCGAGATTTACATCGCCGAGCAGCCAGTGGCCGAAGCCCGCAAGCAACGTCAACGGCACGGCATGCGCGATGTCGGAGCCGATGAGGCGGACCGAAGGCAGTTTGGGATACAGCATCAGCAGCGCCGTCATGCCGATCGCACCCGATCCCACTGATGTCAGCGTCACCAGGCAGCCGAGCACGACGCCCGTCAGCACCGTCAGGGCCGTGACCTGGACGAGGGTCAACCGCTCGACCGCGGCGGCGAACAGGCGGAGCAGCGCCGCACGATACAGCAGCAGTGCCACCGTCAGCAGCAGGATGGTGCCGAGCATCAGCATCACGAAATGCGAGTTCATGCCGGCGCCGGGCCAGATCGCGAGCACGGCCAGCGTCACGATCACCGCAGGTACGCTGCCGCAGGCCAGGCGGCCGGTGACCCGCCAGTCGACGCTACCGTGACTGCCATGCACCCCGGTGCCGACGATCTTCGTGACGGAGGCGTAAAGCAGGTCGCTGCCGACGGCGGTCGCCGGGTGGATCCCGAAAAGCAGGATCAACAGCGGCGTCATCAAGGACCCACCGCCAACCCCGGTCAGGCCAACCAGAAACCCGATAAACAGCCCGGAAAGAGCGTAGAGTCCAAATGACAAGGCGAAGGCCTCCGATCCGTGATCGTCCAAGGGCACAGCACGGGGTCGCCTCGGCACTCCTCCCGCACCGCTTGCTGTAATTGCCCGTCCTGTATCGCCGCGTTCACGCCGCCGATGCAACCCTTGCGGGTCCGCATGGTCGGGACTGCTTGCCCGTTCTAGCCTGGCCGCAAGATCACGCAGGAACGACGTGCCACGAGAATTGCGGTGCTCGATGATTTCCAGGATGCTGCCCAGTCCATAGCCGCAACATCGTCGCCGAAGACCGCAGCCTGCGCGCCGGCACGTGGGAGACACGGCGGATCGGTAGCGTGCTGAAGGGCAAGACGCTCGGGCTGGTGGGCCTGGGCAAGCTCGGCAGCGATGTGGGGCGGATGGCCTTGGCGTTCGGCATGTCACCCGTCGCCTGGAGCCCGAATCTCACGCCGGAGCGCGCGCAGGCCGCCGGGTGCCGCGCGGTGGACACGGCGGCGCTGTTTGGCGCGAGCGACTATGTCAGCCTCCACATGGTCCTGAGCGAGCGTAGCCGCGGCATCGTCGGCGCGGCTGAGATCGCGGCCATGCGGCCCACCGCCTGCCTGGTGAACACCAGCCGCGCCGGATTGCTGGACGGGGCGGCGCTGATCCAGGCGCTGGTCGCCGGCCGGATCGGCGGGGCGGCGCTTGACGTATTCGACGAGGTGCCGCTGCCGGCGGACGCGCCGATCCTGTCGGCTCCGAACACGATCCTCACCCCGCGTCTCGGGTACGCGACGCGCGAGAACTACGCGGAGTCTTTCCCCCAGGTGGTCGAATGCATCGAGGGCTGGATGGCCGGGAGGGCGATCCGGCCACTGTCATAGGACGCGCATAACGGGCATCTTGCGCTGATCCGCGCTGCGATGGTCGAGTAGAACGTCCCCGGCCTAGTACGCTGCCGACTACGACCACTCCGGCTACGAACGCCTCAGCATCGACCTGGACGGGTACGCGTTGGCCTGGCGCTTGCGCAGCATGGATGGTCCGTTGATGCACCGGCACTACGACGTGTTCGAGGTACCGAAGATGACGGACCGGATCATGCCCGACCTGCTGACGGTCAGCTTCGGCTACGACCGCGACGGCACTATCGCCCGGCTCTCGGACCCGTTCGAGCTGACGGTCGCAGACATCGTGTTCCACCGCGCCCCAGGCGGCAGGCGTCGAACCCGGTGTTCCGCGCCGCGTGCGGCAGCTACGTCATCGGCGCACAGACCCATGCCGTGGCCCTGGATGCAGACGGGAAGCTCACGCTCAGCCCGTCCGACCTACCTGTTGGTGCAGTATCGAGGGCGGACCTTCGCGATTGCGGAACTGACGAGGGTCCGGGTGGAGTTCCAGTCTGCGAGGCAACGACGGCAGCGGGCGCGGCCGGCTTCCACCAGCCGGACGGCCGGCTCTCGCCTCCCGCCTTGTCCCCCGCCTCCAGCGCGGCCAGCAGCCGTTCGGGCAAGCCTAAGCCGGGCGCAGCGGCGAATGCCGCGACCATGGCGGCCGGCACCGCCGGGTTGGCCAGGATATTGTCCACCGCGACGCAGCCCGGCCCGGTCACGCCGCCATGCGGAGACCTGATGTGCGCGCCGGAGAAATGCGCAGCCGCACCATGACGGTCCAGCACCGCCAATTGGCGCCAGCCAGCATCCGGCGTGGAGGCGACCAGCGCCGCCACGACCGCCGCCGGGTCGTAACCGCTTTCCAGCAGCATCAGCCCGCGTGGGCCGAGCCGCGGGTCCGTGCGGTGCTGGGTCAGCACCACGCCCAGCCCGGCGCGAGCGTGCGCGCAACGGCTGCCGACGGCGAGGCTGGACGTGGTGATCGCCGCACCCATCATGCCGGTGCGGGTGCAGCGGCCGGCAAGCGAGTAGGTCATGCCTGGGTCCTTGGCAGGTCGATGAGGCTCGCCTGAAGGCGTGGTGCAATGCTTCGAGGAGCATTGCACCTTACGACGTGAATGGCGATCGGTGTCAGACGCGGATATAGGCCCAGCCTTGCTCCTGCAACTCGGTCAGGCGCATGATCCCGGTGGCACGTCCGTTGCCTCCGGGCCTTCCGGGATGTCCTGGATCGCCTTGTGGGCGAGTTGCGCCCTGACTGGGGAGATGTCGGCCCGCGGCATGGTGAACCCCCCGTTGGCGACCAACTCGATCGCGACAGTCTCGCCACGGGCGGCATAGGCCTCCTGGGCGGCGTTGATGTTGTTGAGGGCCGTCGTCATCGGGCCGGGCCACCGCTCCCGACAGGCCGTGCGATGCAGTGGGCGGTCCTGTCCCCTCCGGGCCGTGCCATCGCGAGATCACTGTGTCATCGTTGCGGGCAATCTCCCTTTCCGGTCCCCTTGCGCACGGGTGGGACGGGTTGCGGCTCAGCTTCCCTTCGCGGCCGGGTCGATCCAGCCGATATGGCCATCGGTGCGGCGGTAGACGACGTTCAGTTCTCCCGTCGTGCTGTTGTGGAACATCATCACCTGTTGGTCCGCCAGGTCGAGCCGCATCACGGCCTCGCTTACCGTCAGCATGTCGATCGTCGTCGCCGTCTCGGCGATCACCGTCGCAAACGCTTCCGCTTGGCCGTCCGCCGGCGGGAGCGGTGCCTCCTCCTCCTGGCGCAGCACGTATTGCCGCGCGGGCTGCGGGCGTTCGCGATGGGCCAGTTCCCGGTGAGCGAGGTCCCTGGCGTGCTCGTTCACCCGGCGGCGATAGCGGCGCAGGCGTTTGGCGATATGCTCCGCTGCATCGTCGAACGCGCTGTTCGCGTCGGCTGCCTCGCCCTCGCCGCGCAGGGTCAGCCCGCGGCCGGCATGCACGTTGATGTCGCAGGTGAAGAAGGACCTGGCCCGGCTGAACGTGACGTTCGCCTCGAGCGCGCCGTCGAAATACTTGCCCGCGATCGTGTCCAGCCCGTTCGACACCCGCGTTCGCAGGGCGTCCGAAAGATCGACCTGCTTGCCGGAAACTGTGATCTGCATCGAGGCGGCACCTCCATCGTTAACGGGGCGCGCTGCTCAAACCGGCAGTGCTTTCTCCCGCTTGCGCTGCACCGAGCTTGGTATGCGCAACGCATCCCGGTATTTGGCCACCGTTCTGCGTGCGATGTCCACGCCTTCCCTGCGCAGGGCAGCGACGATGGCATCATCCGAGAGAATGTCCACCACCGTCTCCGCTCCAACCATGGTGCGGATGCGCTGTCGTACGGCCTCGGCGCTGTGACTCTCCCCGCATGTGCCGGCGATGGCGGTGGTGAAGAAATACTTCAGCTCGAACGTGCCGCGCGGGGTCGCGATATATTTGTTGGCGGTCACCCGGCTGACGGTGCTCTCGTGCATCTCCACCGCGTCTGCGATATCCCGCAGGATCAGCGGCCGGAGGTACGCGACCCCGTGGTGGAAGAACGCATCCTGCCGCCGGACGATCTCGGCCGATACCTTGAGAATGGTCTGCGCCCGCTGCTGCAGGGACTTCACCAGCCAGTTGGCGGAGGACAGCTGCTCGCCGAGGAACAGTTTTTCTTCCCGCTTGACCCGGGTCAGCATGCGGGCGTGGAAACCGGCATTCACCAGCACTCGCGGCATCGTCTCGGGGTTCAGTTCCAGCAGCCAGTTCCCGCCCTCCTCGGTGCGCACGGGAGCGCGGCGCATCAGCACGTCCGGCAGGATGGCGGCGGGGTGGTGGATGTCAAATAGGGCGCCGGGCTTTGGGTCCAACGACCGTATCTCGCCGATCATGTCGGCCAGGTCCTCGGAATCGACGTAGCACAGCTCGCGCAGGCGGCGCAGGTCCCGCTTGGCCAGCAGATCGAGGTTGTCGAGCAACGCCTGCATCGCCGGGTCCAGCCGGTTGCGGTCGGCCAACTGGGCGGCCAGGCACTCCCGCAGGTCCCGCGCGAACAAACCCGGCGGGTCAAACCGCTGCATCCGCTCCCGCACGCTCTCCACGCGTGCAGGCTCGATGCCGAGCGCCTCGCCCAGGGTGGTGCTGCACGTGGTGACCCGGCCCGCCGGGTCGAGCAGGGAGATCAGATGGGCGCCGATCAGCCGGTCCACCCGGTCGGGAAAGCTGAGGCGCAACTGCTCGGCCAGGTGCTCGCGCAGGGAGCGGGGGGCTTCTCGCAGGTCGTCCGGCCCGCGATCCTCCCCGTCGAACCCGCGCCCGCCGCCATCCCGCGTGAACGCGGCAGCCCCGTCGCTCACGCTGCCGCAATCGTAGCTGTTGGTGTGGTCCGCCTCCACGGCGTCCGGCAGCTTCTCCATGCGCAGCAGGTCGGACGCGTCATGCGCCTCCATCGTCTCCGCCCGTTCCACCCGTTGGTCGGGCGCCGGTGCCTCGGCCAGGACCTCCGTGCGGTCATCCCGCTCCAGCAGAGGGTTGCGCTCTAGCTCCTCCTCGACATAGGCGGCTACCTCGAGATTGGAGAATTGCAGCAGCTTGATGGCCTGCCGCAGCTGCGGCGTCATCACGAGCGATTGGGACTGACGGAATTCGAGCCGGGGACCGATGGACATGCCGGTCAGCCTACAGGCTAAACCTTTCCCCAAGGTACACGCGGCGCACGTCCTCGTGCTGCACGACCTCGTGGGGGCGGCCCTCCATCAGCAGTTGGCCGTCATGCATGATGTAGGCCCGGTCGATGATCTCCAGCGTCTCGCGCACATTGTGGTCGGTGATCAGCACGCCGATCCCGCGGTCCTTCAAGTGGCCAACCAGGTCGCGGATCTCGCCGACCGCGATTGGGTCGATGCCGGCGAGCGGCTCGTCAAGCAGGATGTAGCCGGGCTGGGTGGCCAGCGCGCGGGCGATCTCCACCCGCCGCCGCTCGCCGCCGGACAGCGCCAGCGCCGGGGTGCGGCGGAGGTGGCCGATGCCGAACTCGGCCAGCAACTCGTCCAGCATCAGCACCCGCTTGTCACCGTCCGGCTCCACGACCTCGAGCGCTGCCATGATGTTGCCCTCGACCGTCAGGCCGCGGAACACGCTGGCCTCCTGCGGCAGGTAGCCGATGCCGAGCCGGGCCCGGCGATACATCGGCAGCCCCGTGATATCGTGCCCGTCCAGGCTGATGGAGCCGGTGTCCGGTCGCACCAGGCCCACGATCATGTAGAACGTCGTGGTCTTGCCGGCGCCGTTCGGCCCCAGCAGGCCCACCGCCTCGCCGCGGCGCACGTTGACCGAGACGTTCCGCACCACCGGGCGTTTCTTGTAGGTTTTGCCCACGCCGTTGGCCGTCAGCCCGGCCCCACCGTCGATCACCCGAAAAGTCCCGCTCACTTGGTTGGCGCTCCCGGCTTGGCTGGTTTGCCCGGGGCGGCGCCGGGCGTGCTCTGCGCGTCGTTCGGAACGACCAGGCCCTGGACGCGGCTGCCGGGGTGCCGCTCCATCGTCGAGACGCCGGTCTTGAGGTTGATCACCGCCTCGTCGCCGTTCAGCTGGTTCTGCCCGCGTGTGAGGTGTACGTTGCCGGCCAGCCGGGCGATGCCGGTATCGGGCACGTAGACGGCCTTGTCGGCGTGGAAGATCTCGGCCTGGGTGCGGACCTCCACATGGCCGAACGCGTCCACCCGCTGCAGCTTGCCGCTGCCGCCGCTCAGCAGGGGGTCGGCGCCGGGCTTGGCGGGGGTCGGGGTGGTGGCAGCGACCTTCTGCACGGGCGAACCCGGCGTGGCGTTCGGGTCGGCCGTGTAGCCCACGAGCACGTCGGCGCTGACCCGGCGCCCGTCAGCGGTATTGACCACGGCGTCGCCGCGGCCGACCGCCATGTGCTTCTGCGACCAGTATTCCATCACGTCCCGCGCGGACATGGTCTGTTGCGGGGTGATGATGTGCAGGTCGTGCCCCGTCAGGACTAGCACTGCCTGGTCGATGTCATAAACAGCGTGGTCGGCGAAGGCCTGATCGGTCGGTGTGAAGATATGGACGTTGCCCAAGGCCTCCAGCCGGTAGACCTCGTTGTTGCCCGTGTCGTCGGGGACGCCTGGTACTGCCGCCTTCGCCGCATCGGGCTTGGCTGGAGGTACGGCAGTTGCGGCCGCCGGCAGGGGCGGAGCCGCGCCGGGCGCCGCAGCCTTCTTGCGGTAATGCGCGATCAGCTGGTCCGCCGTCACGGTCACGTCGCCGCGCACCGCCTTGGCACTGCCCTTGGCGATGATCGTCTGCTCGTTCTGCCGCCACTCCATGCCGCCGTCGGACGTGACCTCCACCGGCCCGCCCTTCGTCATGTCGATCGCCTGCGCCAGCGCCGGCCGTACCTGGACGAACGGGAGGATGAGCGTCACGGCGAGCCAGATCCGGGTCAATGATGGGTTCCGTTCAGCAACAGGCGGGATTTGCCGTCGAATTGGATCACGTCGCCCTTGTCCATCAGCGCGAACCCCTGCGAGTCGAGGGTGCCGAACGGTCCCTCGGCATGCGTCGGCTCGTTCCCCGCGGCGGCACCCTGCTTCAGGTCCATCGCGGCGGATTGCGTGCGCATGGTGACGCCATTATCGCGGTAGAGGACCACGTCCCCCGACATGTCCAGCAGCCCGGCATGCTGCCGGTAGACGCCATGGACCGACTCACCATAGGTCCAGGATCCGTTTTCGCTCACCACATCCCCCTTTGGCATCATCAGGTTGATCCGCTCCGCCCCATCCTGCACGGCTTCGTCGGCAGTGACCGTGTAGGGGCGGTTGCGCGCGTCCTGCCCCCGGTAGCGTACCCACAGCAGCTTGCCTGCCTGCAGGTCCGCCGACAGCCCGCCCTTGCGGTAGCTGATGCGGGCCTTGTCGAACTGGGCGCTGATCTGTGGCCAGAGTGCCACGCTGGCCAGCAGCAGCATCGCCACCACCGGCAGCAGCCGCTTCGTCCAGCGCACGGTGTGGCGGCGGTTGGCCAAGCTGCGCTTGGTGGGGGGCGGGCGGAGCCGGGCGGCGGCGGCGGTCAGCCGGTCCGTGCGGGGCTGGGGCAGGGGGGCCACGGTCATGCCAAGCCGGCGCGCAGCAGGTCGTGCATGTGCAGAATGCCAAGCGGAGACCCGGCGGCATCTACCACGAACAGGCTGGTGATCCGCCGGCCGCCGAGGTTCATCTCGTGCAGGGCGTCGGCCGCCAGCGCCTCCGGTCGGATGGTGCGGGGGTCGGCGGTCATCACGGCACGCACCGGCTGGTCCAGCAGCCCGGGGCCCATGGCGCGGCGCAGGTCGCCATCCGTCACGATGCCGACAAGCCGCCCGTGCTCCACCACGCCGACGCAGCCGAAGCCCTTGCCGGTCATCAGCAGCAGCGCCTGCTGCATTGGTGTGGTGGGGGAGGCAAGCGGCACGGCCTCGCCCTGATGCATCAGCTCGCGCACCCGCTGCAGCCGGGCCCCGAGCCGGCCGCCGGGGTGGAAAGCGCGGAAATCGGTGGCGGTGAAGCCGCGCCGGGTCAGCAGCACGACGGCGAGCGCGTCCCCGAGCGCCAGCTGCATCGTGGTGCTGGTGGTTGGGGCAGAGGTAACGGCGCAGGCCTCGGGCGCTGGCGGAAGAAGGAGGGTGACATCGGCGGCGAGCGCCAGGGTTGAACCGGCCCGGCCGGTCACGGCCACCAGGGGCATGCCGAAGCGGTGAGCATGGGCCACCAGGTCTGCAAGTTCTGTCGTCTCGCCACTGTTGGAGAATAACAGCAGCGCATCCCCCGGCTGCACCATGCCGAGATCCCCGTGGGAGGCTTCGGCGGGATGGACGAAGATTGCCGGACTGCCGGTCGAGGCGAGAGTGGCTGCCACTTTGTGCGCCACATGCCCGGACTTGCCCATGCCAGACGCGACGATTCGGCCCTCGCAAGCGGCCAGCAGGGCGATGGCCTGGTCGAAGCTACCGTCGAGCGACGCGGCGAGGGCACGAAGCCCGGCGGCTTCGGTCCCGAGCACGGATCGCGCGACTTCGACGTTGGTAACGGCAGCTACGGCGAGGCTCATGACCCTATGGTATGGCCACCTGCCCGTAAGCGGTCAATGCGAGCGTTGCTCAGGCGTGCCGGACAACTCAAGAACCGTGCCACTGCCGCTTACTAACGCCGCCTCACGAGCAAACTAACCGTTGGTCCAGCCATGCGCCTTGGCGGTCTTGGCCACCCGGTCCTGCATCTCGGGCTGCAACGTGCCCATCCATTGCGTGAGCCCGGTCACCCGCGCCTGAGCCAACAGCGGCTGCGCCTTGATCAGGTCCTGGCCGGCCTTGGTGTCGTAGAACGCGAGCGTCGCCTTCAGGTCTTCTACGGAAAGCGCCTGCGAGTAGGACTTCGCCTGGATGTCCACCAGCTCCTGGTAGTGCTCGCGCAGGATCGGCATGATCGCCTCGTCCACCAGCTCGCGCGCCTTGGTTGGATCGCTGATGCCCATCTGCTGCATGAAGCCGA
>CAXSEG010000111.1:0-13324 GCA_964235545.1 uncultured Acetobacteraceae bacterium | reverse complement strand
GCATGCGCCGGGTCGGTGGCGCGCAGGACGTAACCTTCCAGCAGCGGCTCATACACCTGCCAATGGTGGCGCAGGGTCGCCACGGGGTGTTCCGCCAAGTCCACCCGCAGGTCGGCGGCCGCAAACGGTAGACCGGGCCGGCCGATCTTCAACGCGGCGGAGCGGAGCGGGTAAGGCTCGCCGCCCGTCGCAACGCCCGCTTCGAGCGCGGTCAGCAGGCGATGGGCCAGCGCGCCGGACGTTGCCTCGAACGCCTGCATCATCGCGGGGATCACGGTCTCATTCGCGACCGCGTTGCCCAGGGCGATGGCGGCCCGCGCGGTTACGGCACCACAGGGTGGGACGCAGCGCTCCCCCGTCGCATGGGCGACGCGGCCAAGGCCGTCCAGCACGGCCAGTTGGCGGAAAGCCGCGTAAGGTGTGGCGGCCCGCATCTCGGCAAGGGTTTCCTCGGCGGTGCGGCCGGTCTCGAGCAGGGCCATGCCCAGGGCGCCGAGCTGCGGGTCGGAGCGGGCCTGCGAGAACACCACGCCGAAGTCCGGCGCCAGGAAAGCCGCACGCGCGCCCACGGCCATGCTGGAGGTGGCCAGGGCGAAGCCGATCTCGCCGGTTCGCGAACAGAGTGCGGCGACAGAGAACGTCATGCTGCTCCTTTACGCTGCGGGCGGCTATCCAGTTGGGTCACGCAAGGGTGGGTCAGGCAAGGATTGGGCCAACTCCGCAGCAGACGGGCCGAAACTAACCTGCCGCAAGACGGCTTGATGTCCCACTGCAACCACACACAGAAGGCGGAACCGTCGTGAGCCAACCGGCCGGCACTGGCTTCGCCCACAGCGCCCACGGCGCCGACACGCTGGAGGCGGTGGAGATCGACTCCTACAACGTCGAGCTGCGTGACGAGGACGGCTTCCTTGGAGACCGTGCGAGCAAGACCGCGTTCCGGGCCATCCTCGATCGCTGGCGCGTGCAAATGAGCGCGAACGGGCCAGACCCGCTCGGCAAGGCCCCGACCGCGACGCTCAAGACCAAGATGCTCGACCGCCTGATCGTGTCGGAGAAGGCGGAGGTCGCCGGCCTGCTGCACAGCGCGATCGAGGAGTTCTCGCAGGAGCTGGCCACCGTGATCCGGCGCTTCCTCCGGGCGAAGGGTTGGCAGGACACCGAGCGCATCATGGTCGGCGGCGGGCTGCGCGCCAGCCGCGTGGGGGAGATCGCGGTCGGCCGCGCCGCCGTGCTGCTGCGGGCCGAGGGCCGGCCGGTGACGCTGTGCCCGATCCGCCACCATCCGGACGAGGCTGGGCTGATCGGCGCGGTGCACCTCGCACCATCCTGGATCTTCGCCGGGCATGACTGCATTCTAGCGGCCGATATCGGCGGCACCAACATGCGCGCCGGCGTGGTGCAGCTGCGGCTGAAGAGGGCGCCCGACCTCAGCGCCGCCCACGTGATGGGCTTCGGCCGCTGGCGCCACCGCGACGACGACCCGAAGCGGGACGAGGCGGTGGACCGGCTGGCCGGCATGTTGCAAAAGCTGATCCGCCGCGCGGAGAAGGACGGACGCAAGGTCGCCCCGTTCATCGGTATCGGCTGCCCGGGCCGGGTGGGGGAGGACGCCTCCATCGAGACGGGGGCGCAGAACCTGCCCGGCAACTGGGAGAGCAGCCGTTTCAACCTGGCACACGCCATCCAGGAGCGCATTCCGAAGATCGGCGGCCAGCCCACGGTCGTCGTCGTCCACAACGACGCCGTCGTGCAGGGGCTGAGCGAGGTGCCGTGGATGCAGGACGTGCAGCACTGGGGCGTGCTGACCATGGGCACCGGTCTCGGCAACGTGCGCTTCAGCAACCGGCACACGAAGGCGGCCTAGCACTCCACCCCAGGTGTCCAGAGGACGACTGTCCTCTGGTGGGGTTTGGGGCAACGCCCCAAGCTATTCTTCCGGTACATTTTCACCCAACTCCGCCAGCCAGATCCTGGCATTGCCGTCCGAAGGCGCCCGCCAGTCGCCGCGCGGCGACAACGAGCCCCCCGCGCTCACCTTCGGGCCGTTGGGCATCGCCGAGCGCTTGAACTGGCTGAAAGCAAAAAACCGCTGCAGGAACACCCCCAACCAGTGGCGGATTTCGCCCAGCGTGTAGGCACGGCGCCGGTCGGCGGGGAAGTTGCCCGGCCACGCGCCCGCCTCGGCATCGTGCCAGGCGTGCCAGGCCAGGAACGCAATCTTCGAGGGGGCAAACCCGTAGCGCAGCACCTGGAACAGGGTGAAATCCTGCAGCTCGTAGGGGCCGATCTTGGCTTCCGTACTCTGCGGCGCATCGCCGGGCACCAGTTCGGGGGAGATTTCGGTGCCGAGGATGGCGGCGAGCACGGCGTTCGCCTCCGCCTCGAACTGGCCCGAGGCGATCACCCAGCGGATCAGGTGCTGGATCAAGGTCTTCGGCACCCCGGAGTTGACGTTGTAGTGGGACATCTGGTCGCCCACGCCGTAGGTGCACCAGCCCAGCGCCAGCTCCGAGAGGTCCCCGGTGCCGAGCACGATGGCGTCCTGGTAGTTGGCCAGGCGGAACAGGTAGTCGGTGCGCAGCCCGGCCTGCACGTTCTCGAACGTGATGTCATACACCGGCTCGCCGCGCGCGAACGGGTGGCCCAGGTCCGCCAGCATCTGCCGCGCGGCCGGGCGGATATCCAGCTCCTGTTGCGCGACACCCAGGGCCGCCATCAACCGGATGGCGTTGGCCTTGGTGGCGTCGCTGGTGGCGAAGCCGGGCAGGGTGTAACCCAGGATGCTGTCGCGCGGCCGGCCCAGCAGATCCATCGCCTTCGCCGCCACGATCAGCGCGTGGGTGGAATCGAGCCCGCCCGACACGCCGATCACCACCCGCTTGACGCCGCTGGCGCGCAGCCGCTGCACCAGGCCGGAGACCTGGATGTTGTAGCCTTCGTAGCAATCCGCCTCCAGTCGCGCCGGGTCGGCCGGCACGAACGGGAACCGCTCCACCCGGCGCCGCAGACCCATATCCCCCGCCGGCGGCGCCAGCGTGAACGGGACGCGGCGAAACGCCCGCGCATGGCGCCGGGCATTGTCGTCGAAGCTGCCCATGCGCAACCGCTCCTGCCGCAGCAGCCCGAGGTCGATGTCGGCCACCGCGGTCACGGCGGATCGGGAGAACCGCTCGGTTTCGGCCAGCAGCGCGCCGTTCTCGTAGATGCTCGCCTGCCCGTCCCAGGACAGGTCGGTGGTGGACTCCCCCGTGCCGGCAGCAGCGTAGACATAGGCCGCCAGGCAGCGCGCCGACTGCGCCCGGCACAGCAGGTGGCGCTCGTCCGCCCGCCCGATCGTGATCGGGCTGCCCGACAAGTTGGCGAGCACGCTCGCCCCCGCCAGCGCCCCCTCCGAACTCGGCGGCACTGGCACCCACACATCCTCGCAGATCTCTACATGCAGGCTAAGGCCCGGCAGGTCCGCCGCCTCGAACAGCAGGTCCGTCCCGAACGGCACGCTCTGCCCGGCCAGCAGCAGCGTCTCGCCGCTGACGCCGTCGCCGGAGACGAAATGCCGGCGCTCGTAGAACTCGCGGTAGTTCGGCAAGTGGATCTTGGGCACCGCCCCCAGGATCCGCCCGCGATGTAGGACCACCGCCGCATTGAACAGCCGCCCGCGCTGGACCAGGGGCGCCCCCACCACCAGCACCGGCAGCAGCGTCTCGGTGGCGCGCGCGAGGCTGGCGAGCGCGCGCTCGGTGGCGGCCAGCAGCACGTCCTGCTGCAACAGATCCTCGATCGCATAGCCGGACAGTCCAAGCTCCGGAAACACGGCCACCGCGACGCCTTGCGCATCGCAGTCACGCGCGAGGGCAAGGATGGCCTCCGCATTGGCCGCCGGGTCAGCGACGGCGCTGTTGGGCACGCAGGCGGCGACGCGGGCAAAACCGTGGCGGTAGAGCGAGTGGAACGTCATCGTCACAATCCTGCCCTTCTTCTCCCTCTCCCCCTTTTGGGAGAAGGCCGGGGTGAGGGAGCTTCGGGCACGAGCCTGGACGGTGCGCGCGGCTAGGTCCCTCACCCAACCCTCTCCCAAAGCGGGAGGGCTCGTTATACCCGCGCCAAGGCCGCCCGCCCAATCTGACCCAGCGCCAAATCATCCTGCGGCGGCTGGAACAGCCCCGCGCGCGCATCGCGGAAATACCGCTCCAGCGGCAACCCCTTCGTCAAGCTGAACCCGCCCGCCACCCGCAGCGCCTTCTCCGTCGCCTCGCAAGCGGCGTTGGTGCACAAATATTTCGCCATGCCGATCCGCGCCCCCAGGCTACCGCGCAGCTCCGGATGATCTACCCAGGCGCGCGCCGTCTCATGCAGCACCGCGCGGGCGGCGCCGAGCACGGCTTCCATCTCGCCGATCCACTGGATGATGTGCGGCTGCTCGGCGATCGGGCGGCCCAGCGACGGCGGCACACGCTCGCGGGCGTACGAGCAGGCGGCGTCCAGCGCGGCCTGGCCGACGCCCAGGTACACGGCCGCGATCGGCAGCGCCCAGCCATTGGTGCCGGGCCGGTTTCGCCCGCCGGCGCCGATCACCACGCGCTCCACGATCCGCTCGTCCGGCACGAACACCCCGTCGTAGAACACGTCGCTGTTGCCGCAGCCGCGCAGGGCCAGGCTGCCGCTCCAGGTGTCCACGATGCGCAGACCGGGCGAGCCGCCCTCTACAATGGCACTGCACAGCGTGCCCTGCGGCGCACCCTCCTCGGGCGGCAGCACGGCGGCGGTGACCAGCCAATTTAACGCCGGGGCTCCTGTGACGAAGATCTTGTGGCCGTGCAGCCGCCAGCCGCCGGGTGCCCGCTCCGCCCGCATCGAGGGCACGCCGCCGCGGGAGATCGAGCCCAGCTCCGGCTCGGTGACGCAGTTGTTCACCATGCCGCCTTCCGCCACCACCTGGTGCGACACGTCCGCCAGCACGGCGTCCGGCCAGGCGCGCGCTTCGTAGGCCTTGCCTAACACGCTGATCAGCATCCCCGTCACCAGGGCGGTGGAGGCGTCGCCGCGCGCCAGCACCTCCTGCGCCAGCACCATGTCGAACACGTCCGCACCGCCGCCGCCGAACGCGGTGGGGATCATCAACCGGTCATACCCGGCCTCGTGCAGCTCCGGATAGTTCTCGTGCGGGAAACGGCCCTCGTCGGCACGGGGGCTGAACTTCTGTGCGAGCCCGTCCGCCAACGACATGATCTCGGCCTGGCGTAGCGTGGGGGCCAGCAGCCCGGGCATGTGGGTCACGCGGCGGTCTCCTTCGCGTCCGGGCCGCCGAGATAGGCGTCGCGGATCCGTGGGTTGCGGGCCAGCTCGGCCGCCGGCCCCTCCAGTATGATGCGGCCGGTTTGCAACACGTAGGCGTGGTGCGCGATCTGCAAGGCGAGGCTGGCGTTTTGTTCCACCATGAACACGGTCACACCCTCGCGGCTCACCGTGCCGATCAGCTCCAGCACTCGGTCCACGAACAACGGCGACAGGCCCATGGTCGGTTCGTCCATGCACAGCAGGCGGGGGCGGCCCATCAGCGCGCGGGCCATCGCCACCATCTGCTGCTCCCCGCCCGAAAGCGTTCCGGCCCGTGCCGCCAGGCGCTGGCGCACGCGGGGGAACAGTTCCAGCATGCGGTCCAGGTCCTGCGCGATCTCGGCCTTGCCGGTGCGGGCGAAGGCGCCCATCAGCAGGTTCTCCCGCACCGTCATCGCTCCGAACAGCCGCCGTGCCTCGGGCACGCTGCCGATGCCGCGGCGGATGATGGCGGGCGTGGGCAGCCCGGTGATGTCCTGCCCGTCAAAACGCACATGCCCGGCGCGCGGCTGCAGCAGGCCCAGGATCACCTTCATCGTGGTGGACTTGCCGCTGGCGTTGCCGCCGAGCAGGCAGACGATCTGCCCCGCCTGCACCGAGAGCGTCAGGCCGAAATGCACCTGCACCGGGCCGTAGAACGTGTCGATCCCGGTGAGGCTCAGGAGCGGCTCCGTCATGCCGGCACGCCACCCAGGGCGCGGTGGCCGAGATACGCCTCGATCACCGCCGGGTCGGTGCGCACGGCGTTGGGCGCGCCCTGCGCGATGATGTGGCCGTCATCCATGGCAATCACCCGGTCGGACAGGCGCATCACCAGGTCCAGCTTGTGCTCGATCAGCAGGATGCTGTGCCCCTCCGCCTTCAGCCGGCCGATGATCACCGCCATCTCCGCCGTCTCGCTCTCGTTCATGCCGGCGGTCGGCTCGTCCAGCAGCAGCAGGCGCGGATGCAGCGCCAGCGCCCGCGCGATCTCCACCCGGCGGCGGTTGGCGTAGGACAGGCTATAAGCCGGCTGCTCCAGCCGCGGGGTGAGACGGTCGCCGAACAGGGCTGTGATGCGGTCTACGTCCGCGTTCAACGCACGCTCCTCCGCGGCGACGGACGGCGGGCGGAGCAGTGCCACCAGCAGTTCCGCCAGTGCGCCAAGCCCCGGCACGCGCGGCTTGGCGGCGCGCAGCCGGTGGTGGGCGCCCATCAGCACGTTGTCCCGCACCGAAAGGTTGCCGAACACCCGCCCATGCTGGAACGTGCGCGCCAGGCCGAGCGCGGCGATGCGCTCCGGCGGCCAGCCGGTGATGGCGATGCCGGCGAAGCGGATCGTGCCGGCATCCGGCGCGTCATGCCCGCTCAGCAGGTTGAACAGCGTGGTCTTGCCGGCGCCGTTGGGGCCGATGATGGAGAGGAACTCGCCGTCCTCCAGGTCAAGGTCCACCCCCGCCACGGCGTGCACGCCGCCGAAGCTGCGGGTGATGGTGCGGGCTTCGAGCAGCGCCATCAAACCGTTCCCAACACGCCCTGCGGCCGGAAGCGGATCAGCAGCAGCAGCACGGCGCCGTAGATCAGCATGCGGTACTCCGCCGTGCCGCGGAACAGCTCCGGCAGCGCCGTCAACGCCACGGCGCCCAGGATGGCGCCGAGTACGTTGCCCATGCCGCCCAGGATCACCATGGTCAGCGCCGTGATCGATACCGTCGAGGTAAAGGTTTCATTGTTGATGTAGGAATACTGGTGCGCGGCGATCGCCCCGCTGACACCGGCGCCGAAGCCGGCAAAGGCGAAGGCAATGCCCTTGTAGCGGTCCAGGCTTACCCCGTACGCACGCGCTGCCACATCGTCATCACGGATCGCTCGGAAGGTGCGGCCTAAGTGCGAGCCGAGCAGCCGCGATTGTAGCAGCGCCAGCCCGACCAGCACGGTGAGGCACGTCCAATAGCCGGCCTGCGGGCTGTCCAGGTCGATCGACCCCAAGGCGAGCGGCGGGATGTTGGTCACCCCCATCGGTCCGCGGGTCAGGCTCTCCCAATTCAGGATCACCAGGCCCACGATCTCGCCGATGCCGAGTGTCGCGATCGACACGTAATGCGAGCGCAGGCGGAACGCCGGCGCCACCAGCGCGGTGCCGATCAGCGCCGTCAGCACGCCGGCGGCCGGCACGCTAGCCCAGACCGGCCATCCGCTGTCCAGTGCCAGCAGGGCGGAGGCATAGGCGCCGATCAGCAGCAGCGCCGCGTGGCCGAGCGAGACCTGGCCCAGCGTGCCGGCCACCAGGGTCAGGCTGATCGCCAGCATCGCGGCGAGCCAGGCGTTGGTCAGTACCTGCAGCACGTAGGGTATGCCCGGCAGCAGCGGCAGTAAGGCCGCCACTGCCACGGCCGCCAGCACGGACCAGGCCGGCAAGCGCACCGAGCGGCTGGGCGCGATGAAGGTGCCGGTCAACGGCTCCGGCGGTGTGCTACGGTTGCTGGCGAACAAGCCGTTGGGCCGCAGCACCAGGATCAGCAGCAATAGCACGAAGGAGAACAGGTTGCGGTAGGATGATCCGAACAGCGCTACGCCGTAGCTTTCCGTGAGCCCGAGCAGCAGCGACCCGGCGATGGCGCCCGGCACGTTGCCCATGCCGCCGATTACCTGCGCCACGACGCCCTTCAGCGTGGCCTGGAAGCTCATCGCCGGGTCGATATGATTGAAGTACATGCCGACCAGCAGGCCGGACAGGCCGCCCAGCGCGGAAGCGATGGCGAACACCGTGCGGTTCACCGCGTCCGTGTCGACGCCCATCTGCCGCGCGGCGTCCCGGTCCTGCGCGGTGGCCCGCACCGCCCAGCCCAGCTTGGTAAAGCGCAGGAATCCATACAGCACGGCGGCGCTGACGATGCCGGTGGCGGCGATCAGCAGGTCCAGCGCGCCGATCGTGCCGCCACCGACGGCGATGCGCCAGGTCGGCAGCGGCGAGGGCAGTGCGCGCGGATCCGGCGTGAACAGGATCTGCAGCAATTGGTCCAGCACCAGGCTGATGCCGATGGTGGCCAGCAGCGGCGCGATCCGCGGCGCCCCGGCGAGCGGTCGCAGGCCGAGCCGCTCGATAGCGATCCCGAGCACCGCACACGCGGCCAGCACGACCAGGGCAGTGAGCGGCAGCGGCAGATGCAGGTAGGTGAAGCACGCCCAGCCGACATAGGCGCCCACCGCATACACGCTGCCATGGGCGAAGTTGATCAGGTGCGACACGCCGAAGATCAACGCCAGCCCCACGGCCAGCAGCGCGTAGATGTTGCCGATGATCAGCCCGTTGATGGTGTAGTCCAACCACGAGGACACTTAGGGACGGCCTTGCTTCTTCTCTCTCTCCCGCCTGCGGGAGAGGGCCGGGGTGAGGGCTGGACACGCTCGGTGTGGGGGAGGGCGGGTAGCAGCACGACTGATCCGGCCGCCAGCAGCTCCCTCACCCCGGCCGTCTCCCAAGGGGAAAGGGAGAAGCAAAAAGTGCACCTTCAACCCGCCGCCTTCCCACCCCCATCCCACACGGTGAACTGCCCGCTCTTCACCAGCAGCAGCTTATAGGCCGCTTCCGGCACCCGCCGTGTCGCCGGGTCGAAGGTGGTGGCGCCGTAGATCACGCTGGGCACATCCTTGATCTGCATCAGTCCCGCCTGCATCGCCTCGCGCGTGGTGCCATAGCGGTCGCAGAGGGCGGCGAACAGCACCATCGTGTCGTACGAGCCAGCGCTAAAGCTGTCCGGCTCGGCGCCGAATTTCGCGCGGTATGCCTTCACGAACGCCTGCACCTCGGGCCGCGGGTCGCCCGGGAAGAACGTGCTCATCACGTAGTCGCCTTCCACTCCCGCGCCGCCGAGCTCGATGAACTTGGGGGAGTAGTTGGATGTCCCGGCCAGGATCGGCAAAGCGAGCCCGGTGTCCCGCGCCTGCCGGCTGATCAGCGCGCCGTCCGCGTAGTAGGACAGCAGCACCAGCCCGTCCGGCTTGGCGTCCCGGGCGCGCACGAGGGTCGGGCGGAAATCCTGCTCGGCCGAGAGATAGCCCTCGGCCGCCACCACCTCCATCCCCAGGCCCGGCGCCGCCTTCAGGAACGCGTCCTTGGCCGTTCGCCCCCAATCCGTGTTTAGATGCAGCACCGCCGGGCGCTTGAAGCCGAGTTTGCTGGCGAACCCCGCCAGCACCGGCTGCTCCTTCGCCTGGTCGGTGGAGTTGGACCACATGTGGTCGCCGCCCTTGGTGAAATCCGGGTGCGAGTTGGTGAACCCGAACTGCACCAGCTTGGCGCGCTGATAGATCGGCGAGGCGGCCATGGAGGCGGGGGAGGAAAAATCGCCCAGCTCGATGATGATGTCGGGGTTGGCGACGAATTTCTGCGCCACCGCCACCGATTGCCGCGGGTCGGACTGGCTGTCCTCGAACACATACTGGATCGGCCGCCCTTTTACCCCGCCTGCGCCGTTGATCCCTTCCAAGGCGAGGTCGAACCCGCGCTTCCACTGCGCCCCGTATTGCGCGTTCGGGCCAGTGAGCGGGCCGCTGACGCCGGCGGTGATCGGCTCGGCGGCGAAGGCGGGCCATGCGGGGAGGCTGGCGGCGGCGGCGAGCAGGGTGCGGCGTGCGAGGGCCATGACCGGTCTCCGGAGGAAATGCTGCGATGCGGCGACGCTAAGCAGCGCCGGGCAGGGGCACAAGCGCGGCGTTTAGGCCGGCTTGTGCCAGACGGCGAATTGGCCGTCCCTCACCACCAGGTCAACGCTGGAGGGATGGCTCACCCGGCGCGTCGCCGCATCGAACGTGACGTTGCCGAACAGCACGCTCGGCACGTCCCGCACCTTGGCCAGCCCATCATGGATGTCCTGCCGCCCCGTGCCGAACTGGCGCATCACGGTGGTGGCGACCACCATCGCGTCATACGCACGGGCGTTGTAGCTGCCGGGCTCGGTGCCGTACTTGGCGCGGAAGTCCTGCACGAAGCGCTGCACCACCGGGCTCGGGTCGCCCGGGAAGAAGTTCGCGTTGGTATAGACGCCGTCCACCGCTGCCCCGCCCAGCTCCAGGAACTTGGGGGAGTAGACCGAGCCCGTCGCCACCACCGGTTGCGCCAGCCCCATGTCCCGCGCCTGGCGCACCACCTGCGCGCCGTCCGGGTAGTAGGCGATCAGGATCAGCGCCTCCGGCCCGGCGTCGCGCACCCGCACCAAGGTCGAGCGGAAATCCTGCTCGTTCGGCAGGTAGCCCTCGCTCGCCACCACGGCAGCGCCACGCCCGGCGGCGGCGCGCAGGAAGATATCCTTGCTGGTCCGGCCCCAATCGCCGTTGATGAACACCACGCCGAGCTTGCGGTAGCCCAGCCGCGTGATCGCGTAGTCCGCCAGCACCGGCATGTCGTCCGCCTGGTTCGGCGCGTTGGACCACATGTAGTCGCCACCCTTGGTGAAGTCGGGATGGGAGTTGGTGAAGCCGAACTGCACCAGCCGGCCGCGCTGGTAGATCGGCGAGGCGGCCATTGACGCGGCGGAAGAGAAATCCCCGAGTTCCATAACCACCCGGCTGTCACCCACGAAGCGCTGCGCGATGGCGACGGCCTGGCGCGGGTCGGATTGGCTGTCCTGGAAGTCCGTCTGCACCATCCGCCCGGCAATCCCGCTCGCGCCGTTCACCTGGGCCAGCGCCAGCTCGAACCCGCGCTGCCAGTCGGCGCCATATTGCCCATACTGCCCGGTCAGCGGTCCGCTCACGCCCACCACCACCGGATCTGCCGCAGCACGCGCAGCCAGCGGCAGCAGGGCGGCAGCGCCCAGCAGCATGCGGCGCTTCATGGCAGCACCGGCTCGCCCAGTGTCTGCATCAGCCGGTTGGCATTGGCGAACATGGCGGTGGCGTGAACCAGGTCGTGGATCTCCGCGTCCCCCAGCCCGGCTTCACGCAGGGGCGCCAGGTCCGCCGGCTGCATCGCGTCCGGCTGCCGGGTCAGCTTGGCGGCGAAATCCACGATCGCGCGCAGGCGGGGTTCGAGCGGCGTGTCCAGCCCCTCGTCATACAGGCGCTGGATGATCTCCGGCTGCTTGGTCAGCTCGGCGAACCGCCGCGCATGCACGCTGGAGCAATACACGCAGCCGTTGATGATAGAGACCACCACCGTCGCCAGCTCCCGGTCCGCCCGGCGCAGCCCACGCGGCGCATACATCACGGCGTTGAACAGCGGCGAACGCTGGTCGAGCGCCGCCACATCATGCGCGAGGGTGAGGAAGTAAGGCGACGTGCGGGCCTGCGGCGGGCTCTTGTCCAACGCCGCGTTCTGCGCCGGCGTCGCGGTCGCCGGGTCGACAGTGGGTAGCCAGGCGCGCCACTCGACCGGCTCGAGGGTGAACGGGCTCACGTGGCCTCCCCCGCCAGCAGCGCCAACCCGGCCGCCACGCGCACCTGGTAAGCGACGAAGGCCACCACCTGCGACAGTGTCACGATCTCGGTCGCGGACAGCCCCGCCTGGCTCAGCCCCGCGATATCGGCCTGCGTGGCCTCGCCGGGGCGGGTGGCGAGCAGCTCGGCATGCCGTAGAATGGCTGTGTCGCGCGGACCTGGCATGACGGGCAGGCTGGCATAATGCGCCGCCAGGGCCGCATGGCCCGAAAGCTCCGCCGTCCGCCGGGCCGCCAGCGCCCGCTCGGACAGGCTGAGCCCCTCGGGATGCGCCGGCGCCACCATCACGTCATGGCTGCCCTGGGTATACCGCACGAAATCCGGCCGCCCGGCACGCAGCGCGGCGACCCGCGGTCCGAGCAGGCTGTCGATAAGGTCCGTCATGCCCGCACTCCACGCTGCAAGCCGCGTCGGCGCAAGAGCCCGCCTCTCCCTCTCCCGTCCTTCAAGGGAGAGGGCGGAGCTGTCAGCGTTGGTGAACCCGGCGTAAAAAGTCTTTCGCCCGGGCTTGTGCCGGTGCGGTAAAGAACTGCTCGACCGGCGAGTCCTCCAGCAAGCGGCCGCCATCCATGAAGGCGACGCGGGAGCCGATCTCGCGGGCGAACTGCATCTCGTGCGTCACCACCAGCATGGTCATGCCGCGGTCGGCCAGGGCGCGGATCACTTCGAGCACCTCGCCGACCAGTTCGGGGTCGAGGGCGGAGGTCGGCTCGTCGAACAGCATCAGGACGGGGTCCATCGCGAGGGCGCGGGCGATGGCGACGCGCTGCTGCTGCCCGCCGGAAAGCTGGGACGGGCGTTTGCCGGCGTGTGCGCCCAGCTGCACCTGCTCCAGCAGGGCCGCAGCGCGTTCCCGTGCGGCGCTGCGTGGGACGCCCAGCACGCGGTGTGGGCCGACGGCGACGTTGTCCAGTGCGGTCAGGTGGGCGAACAGGTTGAAGCGCTGGAACACCATGCCGATGCGCTGCCGCTTGCGCGCGGTGGCCGCCGGGTTGTCCGGCACCAGGCGGCCGTCCCGCAGCTCGCCGGCCATGTTCATGCCGGCGACCAGGATCTCCCCCTCGGACGGCGTCTCGACGCGGTTGATGCAGCGCAGGACAGTGGATTTGCCCGCGCCGCTCGGGCCCAGCAGGATAACGATCTCCCCGGCCGCGACGTCCAGGTCGACACGGTCGAGCACCGGGACGTCGCCATAGAATTTGGACAGGCCCTTCACGTGGAGCAGCGGCGCGCTCATGCCAGCCGGGCCTCGATGCGCTCGGAGAGTTGGGCCAGCAGGGAGATGATGACGAGGTAGAACACGGCCAGCTCGGCATACAGCTCGAACGGGGTGAAGCGGGCGGCGATGATGACCTGGGCCGAGCGGGTCAGCTCCGTGATGGATATGGTGGAGAGCAGGGCGGAGTTCTTCACCAGCGTGATCAGCTCGTTGGTCAGCGGGGGCGTGATGCGGCGCAGGGATTGCGGCAGCAGGATGTGCAGCAGGGTTTGCCGGTGCGTCATGCCGATGCTGCGCGCCGCCTCAGTCTGCCCGGCGTCGATCGAGCCGATGCCGGCGGACGCGATGTTG
>CAXSEG010000110.1:0-13339 GCA_964235545.1 uncultured Acetobacteraceae bacterium | reverse complement strand
CGCTGGCGACCGACATGGGCGCGCTGCAGGAGCGGATCACCTCGACCAAGAAGGGCTCGATCACCTCGGTGCAGGCGATCTACGTGCCCGCCGACGACCTGACCGATCCGGCGCCTGCGACCTCCTTCGCCCATTTGGACGCGACCACCACGCTGTCCCGGTCAATCGCCGAGTTGGGCATCTATCCTGCGGTCGATCCGCTCGACTCCACCAGCCGCGCGCTCGATGCCCGCATCATCGGTGACGAGCATTACGAGACGGCGCGTGAGGTGCAGCGCATTCTGCAGACCTACAAGTCGCTGCAGGACATCATCGCCATCCTGGGCATGGACGAGCTGTCGGAGGAGGACAAGCTGGTCGTCTCCCGTGCTCGGAAGATCCAGCGCTTCCTCAGCCAGCCGTTCCACGTGGCCGAGGTGTTCACCGGCACGCCGGGCATCTTCATCCCGCTGGCCGACACCGTCCGTTCCTTCAAGGCGATCGTGGCCGGCGAGTATGACCATCTGCCCGAGAGTGCATTCTACATGGTCGGCACGATCGAGGATGCTGCGCGCAAGGCCGACAGCATGAAGGAGAAGGCGTGATGCCTGTCGCCCTCGAGGTCGTCAGCCCCGAGAAGTTGCTGCTGTCCCGGGATGTGGAGATGGTCGTGATCCCGGCGGCCGAGGGTGACATGGGCGTCTTGCCGAACCACGCGCCGATGATCGTGCTGTTGCGCGGTGGCACGATCGCGATCACCGAGGGTGGCCGGGTGACCGACCGCCTGTTTGTCAGCGGCGGGTTTGCCGAGATCACGCCCGAGCGTTGCACGGTTCTGGCGGACGAAGCGGTGCCGGTTTCGGATTTGTCGCTGGCAGAGGGGCACCGCCGCCTGCTGGATGCGCAGGCCGACTATGACCGCGCCGACAAGGTGGACACGGCGACGCTGGATCTGGCGATGGACCGCATCCAATCTGCGCGCGCGATGGTCGGAGCTGCTTCGGCCTGAGTGTTGCGGGAGGGCCACGAAACGTAGCGCGCTGTCACACGCACGCCACGGTGCATTTCGTTCGCGCGCTTAGGATGGCAGATGTCACTTCGGTTATAGACCGGATTTTCGAGATCGAACAATGAAGCATTGGCGGATCGAGGACGTGGCCTGGGATCGGTTCGAACCGGCGAAGGTCGATCCCGAAATCCTGCGTCTGGTCAAGTCGGCGGCGATGGTCGAGCGGAACGGCACCGAATACGCCGTCTATCTGTGCCGGGTGTTCAAAGAGGACCCGGCGTTCTGCCAAGCCTCTACCAATTGGGCGGTCGAGGAGGTCCAACACGGCGACGCGCTCGGCAAATGGGCCGAGTTGGCGGACCCGAGTTGGAAGTTCGTTGACGCCTTCGAGCGCTACCGGACTGGCTACAAGTTGCCGCTTGACGCAGAGGGGTCGGTGCGCGGGTCCAAGACCGGCGAGCTGATTGCCCGGTGCATGGTTGAGACGGGTACGTCGTCCTACTACACCGCGCTCGCGGATGCGACGGACGAGCCGGTGCTGGAACAAGTCTGCCGGCTAATCGCGACCGACGAATACCGGCATTGGAAGCTGTTCTACGATCATCTCAAGCGATACTTGGCCCGCGAACACATCAGCGTATTCAGCCGCCTGAAAATCGCAGCCGGCCGCATAACCGAGACCGAGGACGATGAACTGGCATTCGCGTTCCACTGCGGCAACGAGCCGGTGGGCATGCCCTACGAGCATGAGCGCTGCATGGCTGGGTATATGGGCCGGGCGATGGGTTTCTACCGCGACAAACACAGCGAGAACAGCATGGGCATGATCCTGCAGGCGGTTGGCCTGCCGCCACGGGGCCGGCTGTCCAGAGTGGCGGCCATGCTATTCTGGAAAGTTCTGCAACGGCGGCAGCGCCGGTTTGCTGAGGCATACCAGCCGGCTTAGCGCTATGACACTCGTTGAGATCCTCCGCTGCCTCGTCGCATTTCCGACCGTGAGCCGGGACGGCAACCTGGCGTTGCTCGACTGGGTGGAGGGCCTGCTGGCACCGCTCCACCCGCGTGTGCGGCGGTTCCCGAGCCCGGACGGAACGAAGGCGAACTTGCTGGTCAGCTTCGGCCCGGACACGCCGGGCGGTTTGGTGCTGTCCGGACACACCGATGTCGTGCCGGTGGAGGGGCAGGCTTGGCTCGACGACCCTTGGACGTTACGCGAGGCGGGTGGCCGATTGATCGGGCGCGGGGCGTGCGACATGAAGGGCTTCCTCGCGTGTTGCATTTTCATGGCACCCGGGTGGGCCGTGCGCCGGCTGGAACGCCCAGTGCACCTGGCGCTGTCCTATGACGAGGAAGTGGGATGCACCGGCGTCGGACCGATGGCCGAGTGGATCGGCGCGCATCTTGCCCCCGCCCTGGCGGTGATCGGTGAGCCGTCGGAGTTGCGGCTGGTGAACGCGCACAAGGGCGGCTTGATCGGCTGGACGCATGTGACGGGGCGGCCGGGCCATTCGTCGCAGCCGGAGCTGTGCGTGAACGCCGTGATGGCGGCGGCGGAGTGCGTCGTGCGGGTGAATGGCGTGCGCGCGGCGATGCGGGCCGGGCAGCAGGACGCCGCGTTCGATCCGCCCTGGAGCACCATCCAGGTAAACCGGATCGAGGGTGGCGAGGCGTTGAACATCGTGGCCGCTTCGTGCCGGTTCTTCTGGGAAATGCGTGTGCTGCCCGGCGTGGACGATCGTGCCGTGCTAGCGGGGCTGCAAGCAGCGGTGGCGCAGGACGTCGTGCCGGCGATGCACGCCATCGATCCGGATACCGGCGTGCGGTGGGAGGTGCTGGCCCGCATCCCGGCACTGGCGGCGTGCGCCCTGGCGCTGGAGGGCCGGCTGCTGCACGTGCTGGGGCAGAACGCTGCGCTTGCGGTGCCGTTCGGGTCGGAGGCGGGGATCTTCCAGGCTGCCGGCATCCCGTCCGTGATCCTCGGTCCGGGCAGCATCGCGCAGGCGCACCAGCCGGAGGAGTGGATCGCCCGAGAGCAGTTGAAGGCATGCCCGGCGATACTAGAGCGACTTGTGGCGGAATACTGCGGAGGCTGAGCACGGCGCAGGCCGGCCCAGAACGAAACCCCTGGACGAGTGTCCAGTTGGCATTACACACTACAAGCATGTCTGTCCTGACTCTCGAGGCCCCGCCGCAGACCGAACACCTTGCCTCCGACTTCCGGCCGCACGCCGTCGTCATTGGCAGTGGCTTTGGTGGCCTTGCCGCCGCGATCCGCCTTGGTGCCAGGGGTTACCGCGTCACGGTGCTGGAGCGGCTGGAGGAGCCCGGCGGGCGCGCTTCCGTCTTTCGCCAGGATGGCTTCACCTTCGACGCCGGGCCCACCATCGTGACGGCACCGTTCCTGCTCGAGGAGCTGTGGGCGCTGTGCGGCCGTTCCCTGGCGGATGATGTCCAGCTCGTGCCGATGGACCCGTTCTACCGCATCCGCTTCGACGACGGCACGGTGTTCGACTATTCGGGGGACCCGGTGCGCATGCGGGCCGAGGTGGCGCGCCTCTCGCCGGGGGACGTCGCGGGCTACGAGCGGTTCATGGCCGCCAGCGAGGCGATCTTCCGCGTGGGCTTCGAGCGGCTGGGCGCGGTGCCGTTCACGCGTTGGACCAGCATGGCCAAGGTGCTGCCGGACCTGGCGGCGTTGGGCAGTTGGCGCAGCGTGCACGGCCTGGTCGCCAAGCACGTCCGCAACGAGAAGCTGCGCACCGTGTTGAGCTTCCACCCGCTGCTGGTGGGGGGGAACCCGTTCAGCGCCACCTCGGTCTACGCGCTGATCGCGTTCCTGGAGCGGCGGTGGGGCGTGCATTTCGCGATGGGCGGCACGGGCGCGCTGGTGCAGGGTATGGCCCGGCTGATCCGCGGCCAGGGCAGCACGATCCGGTGCCGGGCCGAGGTGAAGCAGATCGCGGTGGCGGGCGGCCGGGCGGTGGGCGTGGACCTGGCTGGCGGCGAGCGGATCGCGGCCGACATCGTTGTGTCCAACGCCGATTCCGCCTGGACCTACCGCCATTTGCTGGCCCCCGAGCACCGCCGCCGCTGGACCGACAAGCGGATCGAGCGGACCAAGTCCTCCATGAGCCTGTTCGTTTGGTATTTCGGCACCGACCGCCGTTACGACGGGGTCGCGCATCATACGATGCTGCTCGGCCCGCGCTACCGCGAGCTGCTGCGGGACATCTTCAAGCGGCATGAGCTGGCGGAGGATTTCAGCCTGTACCTGCACCGGCCGACGGCGACCGACCCGTCGCTGGCGCCGCCGGGGTGTGACGCATTCTACGTGCTCTCCCCCGTGCCGCATCTGGCCAGCGGGACGGATTGGGCGGCGGAGGGCGAGCGCTACCGCCGGGCGATCGCGGCGGCGCTGGAGGCGACGGTGTTGCCCGGGCTTCAGTCGAGCGTCGTCACGTCGCGCATCATGACGCCGCAGGATTTCCAGGACCGGCTACTTTCCTTCCGCGGCGCCGCCTTCGGGATGGAGCCGCTGTTGACGCAGAGCGCCTGGTTCCGTCCCCATAACCGGAGCGAGGAGGTGGACGGCCTCTACCTCGTCGGTGCCGGCACCCATCCCGGTGCCGGGCTGCCCGGCGTGCTCTGCTCGGCCAAGATCCTCGACACGGTGGTGCCCCATGCCGTCCGACGCTGACTTCGACGCCGATTTGCGTGCCTGCCGGGAGGCGCTGCGTGGTGGCTCCCGCACGTTCTTCGCCGCGGCGCGGGTGCTGCCGGCCCGGGTCGGCGGCCCGGCGACCGCGCTGTATGCGTTCTGCCGGGAGGCGGACGATGCCATCGATTGCGGCCGCGGCTCGCTCAGCTCGCTGCATGTGCGGCTGGACCGGGTGTACGCCGGGCGCCCCGCCGCCACCCCGGCCGACCGAGCACTCGCGGCCGTGGTGCGCCGCTTCGCCCTGCCGCGCAGCTTGCTGGATGCGTTGCTGGAGGGGTTTGCGTGGGATGCCGCCGGCCGCCGCTACGAGACGCTGGCTGAGCTGGAGAAGTATGCTGCCCGCGTCGCCGGCACGGTGGGGGCGTTGATGGCCGTGCTGATGGACGCGCGCTCGCCGGCCCTAGTGGCGCGCGCTTGCGATCTCGGTACGGCGATGCAGCTGACCAACATCGCGCGTGACGTGGGCGAGGATGCGCGGGCCGGGCGCCTGTATCTGCCGGCGGCGTGGCTACGGGAAGCCGGGGTGGACCCGGCGGCCTGGCTGCGTGCGCCGTGCTTTACCCCGGCGATCGGCACCGTCGTCCGGCGCCTGCTGGCGGCGGCGGACGTGCTATATGTCCGGGCGGATAGCGGTATCGCCGGGCTGCCCTGGAATTGCCGGCCCGGGATCGCCGCGGCTCGGCTGCTATATGCCGCGATCGGGGCCGAGGTGGCGCGCAACGGCTATGACAGCGTGAGCCGCCGGGCGGTGGTGCCCGGCCGGCGGAAGGCGCTGCTGCTCGGGCGCGCCGTGCTGGCCTGGACGCGGCCGGGTGTGGCGGATGCGGCGGTTCCGCTGCACGCATGCCGCTATCTGGTGCAAGCCGCCGCCGTGCCAGCGCGTCGCGTTGCTGGTCGTCGCTTCGATGACCGGGTCGCGTGGCTGTTCGACCTGTTCGCACGATTGGACGAGGCGAACGACCCCGCCTCCGCCCGGACGCGCTAGCACCGGGGGCGGGACATGGGGCGATGGGAATGGATCATCCTGATGCTCGGCTTCCTTGGCCTGCTGGCATGGGAACTGCGCCGCACCCGGCGCGCGATTGCCGAAGCGGCGCGTAAGGACCGGCCTGAGAGGTCTTAGCGAAGCGTCGTCCTTCTACTGGATCCCAAGCTCCCTCATCCCGCCCTCTCCCAGAAGAGGGAGAGGGCGAAGGAGGCCGGGCGGTGGTTCTTACCACTGACGTGGAATCCGCATCGGCAGCATTGCCTGCACCAGGGGCGCGGTGAACCGGTCCATGGACAGGCTCTCATGCACCGCCGTCACGGGCTGGCCCAGCAGATGTGTGTCGATCACCGAGCGGCTGTAGAAGGGCGCGTCCTCCAGTGTCTGCCGCACCGTCGCCGTGTGCCCGGCATCGACCCTTGTGTCCCGCGCCATGCGCCAGAAGGTTGGGGCGAGGCGCGTTCGGGGTGGGGGCGGGAAGGCGGCAACCGTGCCGTCGCCGTCCACGCGCAGGGCCAGGGACTGCTCGCCGCCCTCGCGCCGGATCGCGTTGTAGAGGATCGCGGCGCCTGGCCGGCCAGTTGCGTCCGGCATCGGGGCGCGGCACCAATCCCAGTGGACGAAATCGGCCTCCAGCGGCCGGGCGCCCCAATTGCTGTCCAGGTAGCCGGGACCGGACCAGGTGAGCGCCGGGCTGCTCAGCGCTACCTCCACCCGGCAGGCGGGTGCGATCGGGGACCAGTGGTGGTGCCCGGCGCCGTCCAGCTGGAAGACCTGGCCGGTCAGCGCGCCCGGGTGCACGCGCACCGTGCCGCGGATGCGGGAGGGCAGGGGGGCGGTGACCTCGTCGATGTCGATGGTCAGGCAGGTGCCGTCCCAGTGCACCAGGCTCGGGCCGATGCGCAGCTGGGTCGCGTTTCGGTAGACGGCGCGGCGTCCCCGCTCCGTCATCGCCCAGCGCCGGGGGCGGCCGTACAGCGCCACGTTCAGCGAGCAATGGTCCAGCGGCTCGCCACCGCCGCCGCGGCGGGCCCATTTGTAAAACGGCGAGAACACGCTGCCGAGGAAGGCGATGATGGTCAGCCCATGCGTGCCGTCGTCGCTCAGCGCATCGACATACCACCAAGCGTAGCCGCCGGGCGGGATGGCTTCATCGAACCGGAGGCGGCCAGCACCCGCGCCGCCGCCAGCCGGCCGGACAGCGCCGCCATCGGCACTCCCGCCCCCGGATGCGCGCTGCCCCCCGCCAAATACAGCCCCGGGATCGCCGTCCCCGAGCCCGGGCGCGCGAAGGACGCCATCGGGCCGTGCGTCGCCTGGCCGTACAGCGCGCCCCCTGTCCCCGGGAACAGCTGCTCGAACCCCTCCGGAGTCGTCACCACCGGCGGGGCCGTCGGGCGAAGATGCAGGCCGCTGCGTTGCAGAAGGGTGAATGTCCGGTCCGCGCATGCGGCGATCTCCGAGGGGGGGAAGGGGTGCCTATCCCCCGTCGCGGGGGCGTTCACCAGCACCAGCAGCCGCTCCGGCCCCCCCGGCGCGGACCCGGCATCGTCGCGGTCCTGCGCGCAGACATAGGTGGTCGGCTCGCTGGGCAGGGTGCCGCGGGCGATGGCGGCGAACTCGGCGGCGTAGTCACGCGAGAAGAATACGGTGTGGCGGGAGAGTTGGTAGTCCACGGGCTCCGCCTGCATCGCCCAGGTGACGGCCGAGAGCGAGCGTTGCCCGGCGGGGGCGGGGACGGCGCGCTGCACTGCGCGGCCGAGCAGCCCCGCGGCGACGGCCCCGGCCTCGGTGTTGAGGATCACGCTGCCGGCCGCGATGCGCTCGCCATCCGCCAGGCGCACGCCCGCCGTTCGCCCGCTGGCCGTCAGCACCTCGGTGACGTGGGTGCCGTAGCGGAATGTGGCTCCCTGCGCCGTGGCCAGCCGGGCGAGCGTGGCGGCCAGGCGGTGCATGCCGCCTTCCACCAGCCAAACCCCTTCCTGCTCGACATGCGCCACCAGCATCAGCGTTGCCGGTGCGAGGAACGGGGAGGAGCCGCAATACGTCGCATACCGCCCGAACAGCTGCCGCAGACGCGGGTCGCGGAAGTGCCGGCTGAGGGCGGACCACATGGTGTCGAACGGCCGGATCGACCACAGCCCGCCAAAGCCCTGCCCGGCCACCGAGCGCACCAGCGATACGGGGGAGGGGCGGGGGGCGGTGATGAACGTCTGCTCCAGCGTGCGGTAGATGCGGCGCGACTCCTCGCGGAACGCGCGGTAGCCGCTTGCTTCGGCGGCGCCGGCGAAGCGGCCGATGGCGTCCTCGGTGTGCGCCGGGTCGGCGTGCAGGTCGAGCCGTTCGTTCTCGCTCCAGGCGTGGCGGGCCAGGATGCCGGCCTGCTTGAGCGTCAGGTGCTCGGCCAGGGTGGTGCCTGCGTCGGCGAGCAGGGCGTCGAACACCCAGCGCATGGTGAAGACGGTCGGCCCGGCATCCAGGGCGACGCCGGCGGTGGACACCTCGCGCATTTTGCCGCCGGGTGCGGCCGCCCGCTCGAGCACGGTCACGCGGACGCCCTGGCGCGCCAGGTCCAGCGCCGCGGTGAGCCCGGCCATGCCAGCGCCGACGATGATGACGGAACAGTCCGTCATGTTTCCGGCTTGACGTGACTGTCAGTCTGCATTGACACTACCTTTGACAATCAAGACTGACACAACAAGCTGGACGGAGGCGTGTCAATGGACGTCATGTCGCGCATCGAGCGGACCCTGACCCTGGCGTTGGCCAAGGGCGATCACCCGGGCTGCCCCCCCAAGCTGGTCGCGGCCATGCGGCACGCGGTGTTCCCCCGTGGGGCCCGGATCCGCCCGCGTTTGTGCCATGCCGTTGCCGCCGCCTGTGGCGAGGACGCGCCCGGTATCACCGACGCCGCCGGGGCCGCGATCGAGCTGCTGCATTGTGCCTCCCTCGTGCATGATGACCTGCCGTGTTTCGATGATGCGGACACAAGGCGCGGCCAGCCCTCCGTGCATTGCGCATTCGGCACGCCGCTGGCGGTGCTGGCCGGCGATGCGCTGATCGTGCTGGCGTTCCAGACCTTGGCCGCCGCCGCCGCGGCGCAACCCCTGCGGGTGGCCTCGTTGATCGGCACCGTCGGTGCGTCGGTCGGCGTGCCGTGCGGCATCGCGGCTGGCCAGGCCTGGGAATGCGAGGACGACGCGGACCTCGCGCAGTACCAGCGGGAGAAGACCGGTGCGCTGTTCGCCGCCGCCACCGTGGCCGGGGCCGCCTCCGCCGGGGTGGACTCCGAGCCGTGGCGCGCGGTTGGCCTGTGGCTGGGCGAGGCGTTCCAGGTCGCGGACGACATCCTGGATGCGACCGCCAGCCGGGAGGCGCTCGGCAAGCCGGTCGGGCAGGACCGGGCCCATGCCCGGCCCAGTGCTGTCATGCGGTTCGGGCTGGAGGGCGCCATCGCGAGGCTGGACAACCTGTCCGAGGCGGCCGTGGAGTCGGTGCCCGCCTGCCTCGGCCGCTCCGCGTTGCGCGGCCACATCCGGTCCGAGACCATGCGGTTGTTGCCGCAGGACATGGCCCGGCGCGCGGCTTGAGCGCTTCGGCCGTTTTGCCCGCCGGGGTGCCGTGGCGGGACCGTGTCGCGGCCTGGCGGGACCGCGCCGTCGGCAGTCCGGAGTTCCGCCGGTGGGCGGCGGCGTTTCCGCTGACGCGGCCGATCGCGCGCCGCCGCACGCGGGCGCTGTTCGACCTGTGCGCCGGGTTCGTCTACGCGCAGATCCTGCTCGCCTGCGTCCAGCTGCATCTGTTCGACATCCTGGCCGAGGGCCCCGCGACCTCCGCCGTGCTCGCGCCGCGACTCGGGCTGACGCAGGAGGCGGCGGAGCGGCTGCTGGCGGCTGCGACCGCCTTGCGCCTGGTCGCGCGGCGGCGGGGCGGGCGGTATGGGTTGGGCCCGCTCGGTGCCGCGATGGCCGGCAACGCGGCGATCGGCCAGATGGTGCTGCACCACACCATGTTCTATGCCGACCTGCAGGACCCGGTGGCGCTGCTGCGCTCGCCGCGGGGCGGGACGGCGCTGGGGGCGTATTGGTCCTATGCCAGCGCCGGGCAGCCGGCGGCGCTGGTGGATGCGCAGGTGGCGGACTACACCGCGCTGATGGCCACGTCCCAGCCACTGGTCTCGGGCGAGGTGCTGGACGCGTATCGCGTCCGGCGGCACCAGCATCTGATGGATGTGGGCGGTGGCGATGGCAGTTTCCTGCTGGCCGCCGCCGCGCGTGCGCCGCGGCTTCGGTTGACCCTGTTCGACCTGCCGCCGGTGGCCGACCGGGCCCGCCACCGGTTCGCCGCCGCCGGGCTTGGGTTGCGCGCCGAGGCGGTGGGAGGCGATTTTGCCACCGGTGTGCTGCCACGCGGAGCCGATGTGATCTCCCTCGTGCGCGTCATTCACGACCACGACGATGCGGTGGCGCTTGCGCTGCTCTGCGCCGTCCGCGCCGCGCTGCCGCCCGGTGGCGTGCTGCTGCTGGCCGAGCCGATGGCGGAGACGCCGGGCGCCCAGGCCGCGGGAGACGCGTATTTCGGCATGTACCTGCTCGCGATGGGCCAGGGGCGGCCCCGCTCCGCGGCCGTGCTCACGGCCATGCTGCGCCAGGCCGGCTTCCATACCGTTCGCCCGCTGCCGACGCATACGCCGCTGCTGGTGCGCGTGCTGCTCGCGACTGTAAATGATGGTTGACAGTTCGAAGCGTGTGGTTAGCATGACAGCCAAGCAGGGCATTATCGTTCCGCGTGATCAGGAGGCGTCTTGGACACAGCAGCCGTCGTTCTGACCGCGCCGGAGGACCTCGCCGTGCAGCGCCTCGCGCTGACCGATCCTGGCCCGGCGGATGTCGTTATCGACGTGTCCTATAGCGGCATCAGCACGGGGACCGAGCGCCTGCTCTGGTCCGGCCGGATGCCGCCGTTCCCGGGCATGGGATACCCGCTGGTGCCGGGCTACGAGTCGGTCGGGCGCGTCGCCGAGGCTGGTCCGGACTCGGGCCGCTCGGTGGGGGAGGCCGTGTTCGTGCCGGGGGCCAACTGCTTCGGCCCGGTGCGCGGGCTATTCGGCGGCGCCGCTGGCCGGCTGGTCGTGCCGGGAGCCCGCGTGACCCCGATCGGCGACGAGCTGAACGAGAAGGGCGTGTTGCTCGCCCTCGCCGCGACCGCGCAGCACGCGCTGGCCGGCCATGCGCTGCCGGAGCTGATCGTGGGCCACGGCGTGCTGGGCCGCGTGCTGGCGCGGCTGGTTGTCTTGGCCGGCGGCGCGCCCACCGTGTGGGAACGCAACCCGGCGCGGCAGGATGGCGCCGAGGGTTATGCCGTGATCGACCCGGCGGATGACGCGCGGCGCGATTACGCGACCATCTGCGACGTGAGCGGTGACCCGGCGATCCTCGATACGCTGATCGCGCGCCTCGCCCCCGGTGGGGAGATCGTGCTCGCCGGGTTCTACAGCGAGCGGCTGCAGTTTGCCTTCCCGCCGGCCTTCATGCGCGAGGCGCGTATCCGCGTCGCCGCGCAGTGGAAGCCGGCCGACCTGGCGGACGTGGCTGGGCTCGCACGGTCCGGCCGCCTGTCCCTGGCTGGGCTGCTGACCCACCGCGAACCGGCCGCCAACGCGCCGGCCGCCTACCGCACCGCTTTCGAAGATGCGGGATGCCTGAAGATGCTGCTCGATTGGAAAGGCTGCCGATGAACGCCACGGTGAGAGACGCCATGCCCGCCAGCCCGAACGCCAGCATGGTCGATGCCCTGCGCGCGGAAGCGGCGATCGAGCCAGATGCGCCCTCCACGGTCGCACCGAAGAAAGAGACGCAGGTCATCGCCATCTACGGCAAGGGCGGCATAGGTAAATCCTTCACCCTCGCCAACCTCAGCTACATGATGGCGCAGCAGGGCAAGCGCGTGCTGTTGATCGGCTGCGACCCCAAAAGCGACACGACCAGCCTGCTGTTCGGCGGCCGCGCCTGCCCCACCATCATCGAGACGTCGTCCCGCAAGAAGGCGGCCGGCGAGAAGGTCGCGATCGGTGACGTTTGCTTCATCCGGGACGGCGTGTTCGCGATGGAGCTGGGCGGCCCCGAGGTGGGGCGCGGCTGCGGCGGGCGCGGCATCATCCACGGCTTCGAGCTGCTGGAGAAGCTGGGCTTCCACGAGTGGGGCTTCGACTACGTGCTGCTGGACTTCCTGGGGGACGTGGTGTGCGGCGGCTTCGGCCTGCCGATCGCGCGGGACATGTGCCAGAAGGTGATCGTGGTCGGTTCCAACGACCTGCAGTCGCTGTACGTGGCGAACAACGTCTGCTCGGCGGTGGATTACTTCCGCAAAATGGGCGGCAATGTCGGCGTGGCCGGCATGGTGATCAACAAGGATGACGGCACGGGCGAGGCGGCGGCGTTTGCCGCGGCGGCCGGCATCCCCGTGCTGTCTGCGATCCCCGCCAACGAGGATATCCGCCGCAAGAGCGCCAATTACGAGATCGTCGGCGTGCCCGGCGGGCCGTGGGCGCCGATGTTCGAGATGCTGGCGCAGCAGGTGGCGGATGCGCCGCCGGTGCGCCCGACGCCGCTCAGCCACGACGCGCTGCTCGGCCTGTTCAAGGGCGAGGCGGTCGGCCGCAACGTGGTGCTGCAGCCCGCCACGATGGAAGACATGTGCGCCAGCGCTGCTGCCGTGAACCGCCCGTCGCTCGAAGTTGTCTACGAGGGCGTGTGAACGTGGACGGAGCCATCATCCCCGCCGGCGGTCTGGGGGAAGGCGGCTGCCACGGTGGCCGGCAGACCTTGGAAGAGGCGGCACGTGCGGCCGGCAAGTCCGACGTGATGGACCGGCTGACCGCGGACTATCCGCGCGGCCCGCACGACCAGCCGCAATCCATGTGCCCGGCGTTCGGCTCGCTTCGGGTGGGCCTACGCATGCGCCGCACCATGACGATCCTCTCCGGCTCGGCGTGCTGCGTGTACGGGCTGACCTTCACCTCGCATTTCTATGGGGCGCGCCGCAGCGTCGGCTATGTTCCGTTCAACTCCGAGACGCTGGTCCGTGGCCAGTTGTTCGAGGACATCCGCGACGCGGTATACGAGGTCGCCAAGCCGGCCGACTACGACGCTGTGGTGGTGATCAACCTCTGCGTGCCGACCGCGTCCGGCGTGCCGCTGGACCGGTTGCCCAAGCAGATCGACGGCGTGCGCGTGATCGGGATCGACGTGCCCGGCTTCGGCGTGCCGACGCATGCCGAGGCGAAGGACGTGCTGGCCGGCGCCATGCTGCGCTACGCCCGCACCGAGGCGGAGGCCGGGCCGGTTGCGCGCCCGGCGCAGGTGCAATCCATGCCGACGGTGGCGCTGATCGGCGAGTTGTTCCCCGGTGACCCGCCGGGTGTCGGCGCGCTGCTGGCGCCGATGGGCCTGGCCGTGGCGCCGCAGACGCCGTGCCGCGAGTGGCGGGACCTGTATGCCGCGCTGGATTGCCAGGTGGCCGCGGCGGTGCACCCGTTCTACACGGCCTCGGTGCGCGAGTTCCGCGCCGCAGGGCGGCCCGTGGTCGGCTCCGGCCCCGTTGGCGTCGAGGGCACGGCGGCGTGGCTCGAGGCGGTCGGCCGGGCGGC
>CAXSEG010000109.1:0-13343 GCA_964235545.1 uncultured Acetobacteraceae bacterium | reverse complement strand
GCGGTGGTGCCGCCTGTTGGCGACGACCGGTCAGCGTGATGGGTAAGCCTGGCCGAGAGCGGACTGTCGGCTGTGGAGTGGTCAGGAACGAAAAGCGGACTTCTGCTGCCGCTCGCCTATCGGCGGTTATCGACTCCAAGTCGGCCGTAGCTCCGTCCTTACAACGATCCCGGAAGCAGTCGTCAAACACACCTAGAGTTGCATAGTCATCACAAGGAGCCCCGGTACGCACGTCGTCCGACCGTCAACGCCCAAGCCGAGGAATTCAGACAATGAGAACCACCGCCGAGGGTGCGGGGCAATTATCTCAAGCAGCGCGTATGGGACAGCTACGACGAGATCGTCACCGCCTACTGTACAGCATGAAACGCCTTCATCAGCGGCGTGACACGCGTCGCGTCTGTAACGGAACGGGCCTGGACATCGGTCAATTCATAAGGTGGTTGGCATTAGAGGCAGGTTGATGAGCTAGGAAGATGCAGGGGCTATGCGAGCTCCTTTTCGAGCCGGCTAGCCTCCGCGACTCCAAAGTGGACTAACGTTGCAACCTGCTCCTGCAGTTCCCGTCGGATCGCATCGGTCACCGTAATGTCCGCGCCCGGCTCAGCGAGCGCATCGCGCAGGTAGCGGCAGAATGAAGTCCCAATTTCATACGCTGACCAAAATGCCGCCTCTGGGGGCTGGTTCTCTATCCATACCCGAGAGACTGGCAGTAACCAGGCGATATGACGGGGCTCGGCGTGGACAGACAGCAACTGCAGGAGCAGCCGTGCGACGTAGAGGCAGGGCGCCTCTGAACCAAGCTCAATGAGCAGCGGCAAAAATGGATCGAGCCGCGCGATGCCTGCCGGGTTGAGGTAGGTCCGAATGGGTTGAAGCGGCCCCTGGTGTGCGAAAAAGAGGGCTGCAACTGCCGGCCCCAGCGTGTGCTCGACCCCGTCGGACCGTTCGCGCGCCATGCGGTGCCAACCGGACGACTTGGCAAGGCCTTGCGCCACTGCGAAGCGGATCCGTACCGCTTCGGCGGCCGCGAGCCCGCCATCCCCGAAATGGGCGGAGTGGACACCGTAGAGGAATGACGGGATGGCGCGCAGGAATGCCCTGTCGGGCAATTTGAGGAGTGATCCCAGCACCAGCCTGTCCATGTCAGGCGCCTGCAGCGCCGGCCCGAGGCGTCCGAGTAGTTCGAGAAAGACGTCGTTCCACTCGTCTGGGCATTCGACGCTGTCCTCATCGGCCTCGCTGCCGCATCCGTTCGCTTCCCATGTCCATGGGGCAAAGGCCTCGGCCAAGTCCCGCATCCATGGATGGGCGGACACGTCGAACAGTTCGCGAACCGCAATAAGCCACAAGGCCGCGGCTTGCTGATCGACGAAGCCCCCAGAGGTTGCTGCTCCTTCTCGAGAATTATCGCCGCCATTGCGAATGGGGAACCCGGACCAGACAGGCTCGACGCCATTGCTCCGCCACCAACTTAGTTCCAAGCCGACCGCCTTGGCGATCACCTCGTTGGAGCGCATGCCCATTCGACCTCGCCTTGAGGACGACTCTCTTGCGTTGGTCCAGCAACTACCCAAGGCGAGGCGCAGGACAGACTTGACGAGTCGCACGTCCGCGGTGGCCAGCTCGACTACCGTCGTCGCGAAACCACGGGCGCCGGCCGGATTACCGCTGGCTGCCTGCCGTAGTATCGCTTCAACGTCGCACTCGGCAATTCCACCGCGGAGAAGCCTGACGCGCCCCGCGAATGCAATTCCGCCCGGGTTATATGCCAAGCCCGCCCGCGTCCGATGGAGTTGATCGTCGGGCAACAAGAGGGCCGCATCGAACACCTGCCTCGCCCACGGGACTGCGGACAGTATCGTGTCCTGGGCTCCGTCTCGGAGCACCAGCATTGCTGCGCCGACGATCGCGACATCGCGCATCTGCGACAAGTCCGCCTGTGACTCTCCACCGGGCAGCTTGCCAGACGCCCATCGGAGGCACGCCGCCAGGAACTGACTTGGCTCGGCCGGAGGCGCGTCGAGCGCCGCTGATATCGGTAGGTAGAGCATTGGGTCGTCATCGATGCGGGAAGAGGCGAGGTCCTGAAGCCGTCGGAAGTGCTCCTCTTCTCCGTGTGGTGAGACGTAGGACCAACCAACCCGTCCGTTCTGCGAATGCACCTCGTGCCAGTTCGCGGGATCAATGCGGTTAAGGGCATGCGTCGCCATCATTGGCGCGCAGGCAAGGGTGGCATCTTGCTCCGGCGGACCGAGCAGCTCCGCAGCGGATCGCAGCCGGCACTCGACCTCTGCGCGAATGACAGCTGGGCCCTGCATCGCTAGGATGTCGATCCTGTAGTCAAGGCGGGTCCTCCTCGACGGCCTTGCTGCGAGGTCATCTGCTGCATCTGTCTCGCCGCGGTCGATGATCTCCAATCCAGGCACTTGAGCCGATGACGCGCCATCGACAACCGACCGCTCGAGGTCCCATGCGAGGAGGGTCGGGCAGCCCACGAACGGCACCGACGCAGTCGCGGTGGACGGCCAGTGGGAGAGGATCAGGTCGACTGCAACGAGCAGGTAGGCGGCGGGTGCCACGCCGTCACCGAGCACGTCCGCAATGACGTCGCTGGCATCATCGTTCCGCTCCAGGCGGAGATGTCCCCATTGCTCGAGGGCCATGAGCGCGGAGGCGAGTGGCCCGGAGGAGGCTTCGCGCGACAGGCGATATGATCTCGGATGGTCGAAGGGGCGCGGGCCGTCGTCGAAGATCAATACCGGGCCGACGGCGCCCGGCTGGCCATCCGGGTCATCATCCTGGATCGCATGGTCCACTATCCTCCGGACCAAGCGCAACCCGTGCTCAGGTGAAGCCTCCAACAAGCTCAGGAACAGACCCTGCCGTGGCGATGGAGGATAGAGCTCGTGGTCCCAGCTGCCGAATGCCCGAGCCGCTCGCCGCCCCGCGCGGCCCGACTGTTCGCTGGGCGGCACCATCGACCGCATGGCTAGGTCTGCCAGCCGGCCCGGCGCCGCAAACGCAAGCCTGCCGCTGTCCTTCAGCACGCTCTGAATGATCGGACCGATCGTGGGGCCTGCCGAAAGACGCTCGATATACGCGATGGCGAGGTCGGGGCTCGTGTCGCTGAAACGCAAGAACGCAGATCTGATCTCGCCGCCCAGGGTGCGCCGCCGATGCCAGTCTCCCACTGCCGACCCCGCTGCACCGACGAAAAGTGTGCCCGCCTCTAACCTTTCGAGCCAGTCGTACATGCGGCGTGTGATCGCGGGAGTGAGGGGGTCGGCACCCCTCGTGCAGGCTGACCAGGTCGCGAGGAACGGCACGACTTCGAGCAGCGTCGCGGCGGGCAACGCGTCGAATTGGACGAGGTATTCGACCAGCGGTAGCCAACGGTCGAGCACCGGCACGTCAACGCCGGATGCGGCGGCATTGGGTTCAATACCCGCAGCACGAAGCAGGTTAGAGGCGCTAGTCACCTCCACGGCCCTCACAACGCGCACCAACTCCCTGAGTATGGCGGCGTCCTCCACAGCGAGCAGGTCCGCCGCTCCCGAGAGCGCCGCCGCGGGGTTCTCTGAACGCATTGGCGCGAGCAGCATCGAACGTCGCCATGCGGGATGCGCGCCGTCGCGGCTTACCGCCGTAAGCAGCGCGGCGAAGATCGTCGATCCGTCGCCAGGCGTCAGGCTGCCAATGCCAGCCAGCTCGAGGCCGCGTGCCTCGATCGCCGATGGAGCGCGATCCAACGCCAGACAACCGACCAATTGCGGTTCCTGCAGGAGTACATTTGCGATCGCCCACTGCCGCAACACGTCATGCCGGAACTCAATGATGTCGTGACTTGGCTCGCGCAGCGTCTGGCTCGCCACAAGAGCATCTACGACATGCGCCGGTTCGGCCGACCCGTCGTGCGGATCGACCCCTTCGATTACCTCAATCGCGAGGCGGCGCAGCAGGCGGCGATTATTCCTCCTGAGAGGGCCGTCGTCGGAACCATCGCCGCCCGTCACCCACCACTGCCGGGCCATCTCCGCCTCAGTCCGCGGTAACGCCGGGTCGCCTGTTGGCGAGCGTCTCCTCGCCAGCCTGCCCAACCGGAAAAGGTTGCGTGTGACAGCCAATGCCGGATGCCGGTCGTCGAGCAGGCCTCGCAGCTCCGGACTGCCGTCCCGCAATTCGGCCAGATCCTGGTCATCAAGCTCGTCGACAAGGAGCGGCGGCGCGTGCCCGAGTCGTGCCACCGCGTCGTCCGGGATGAACGAAGGCGTCTCCAGGCCGAACTCCCGCCTCGCGCTTGCGACGACGAAGAGACCCGGTACGGTCGACGCCTCGCGGACGAGGTCCCGGACGGTGGTCTGTTCGCCCGGGCTGAACCTGTCGAGATTGTCCAGGAAGAGCACGCCGCCGCCGGCTGCCGCGAGGTCAGACAGCAGGTCTGCCGCGCCGTCAGCGAACCCGATCTGGGCGCGCATGGCGGGCCAACCGCCCGCGGTAGTCCGTCCCGGCGAGAGGAATACTACCCGCGCCTCTGCCGATAATTGGACAGACAGGTGTCGCAAAAGCGCCGACTTCCCGACGCCGGCATCGCCTCGAACCTCGACGTAGCGCCCGCTGTCCATCGACGCTCTCAGGCCGGCCAGGTGGGCGGACCGGGATAGGATCACCCCGCCGACGTCATCGTCGATGTCATTATACGCGAGCCGCGCTGCTTCAGCGACGGCCCTTCGGGCGGTGGCGTAGCGACGTTCGCCCGCGAACCGGAACTCATGCAGCTCCTGCCTGAGTTCTCTAGTGGTGACTGAACCGCCGGTGGTGGCCAGCGCGAGCGCGTGGCCGACCAGTCTCGACCACAACGACCCGGCAAGGTGCACCTCCTCGTCGTGCAATGAACGCCGCGCCCGCTCCAACATGAGTTGCTCCCATTCGGAGCCAGCCACGTCGAAGTCGAACGGGAGGATCTGAAACCTCCGCAACAGTCCCCAGGTCGTAGCGTCGTCGCTGGGCGCTCCCGCCTTGGCGAGGTTGGACCTGAACGTCTCCGCGAATGCCCGCATCTGCTCGTTGGCAACGCCCCGCAGCGCGAGCCGGGCGAAGAGTTGGGTCGCCGTCGTATTCCTGGCCCACATCAGGACGTCATGGCATGGACCCAAAGCGGTTCGGGCCGACCGAGACAACGCCACCGCCAGTTCGTGATGGCCCTGATCACCGCCGCCTCCGTGGGCGGAGGCGGCCTGACCAACGACGTCTGCGAAGACAGGGTCGGATTGTGTGAAGCTCACCGTCCGCTTCACCTGGATTTCCAGTATCGCCGTGCTACCGGCCGCATCGCGGGCGTGCACAACGACATCGTCCATCGGAAGGCCTTCGGGTGCCGCTTGGACCTGCAGGCTCTCTACCAGCGCGTTCGGCAGGCCGCGGGGTGGAGCACCGGCTAGCATGGCGAGCATGTAGCTGGCGGCAACCTGCGCCTCAAACAGGCTCCCGGCTGGCCCAGTCGAGGTCGGGCTGCTCGCGCCTCTACGGGGGGACAACGCCGGGTTAGAATTTATCGGCGTCGCGTCATCCTCCGCCCCGGTCATGCTGTGGCGAGGGCTGCGCCCTCGATTGCGTCGGCCATCTGCGCGATCGCCTGTGAGAACCGGGATTGACGGCCCAGCTGTTCCTGCTGCCTCTCCTCTCGCCAGGCCTGTTCCACCTCAAGGCGCCGCAGCAATCCCACTAGACGCTCGGTCTGACCGGCAGCGATCGCGATTGCGCTCGGCGCGACCCCCGCGTCGAACATCACGTGCACGACCTCGGCCAAGGTCATGTCAAGGCATAGTAACGGTTCCAGTAATTCCCGAAGGTCGTCGGCCGCCGCTTCGTCCGCAGCATACCCATGCCGATGTGCGAGATGCGCGGCCAGAAGTTGGTAGCGTGCCCGCCACGCAGGTTGAGCGAGCGGTGAGGCCTGTGCGAGGGCGCATTCCCGCACCGCTTGAAGCAATGTCCTCCAGAGCGCGCGGTGGGCCGGCGCTTGAGGGTCGATGGCGTCCAGTCCAAACATGAACCAAGTCACGGCTATGACGGTGGCATCACCAGCGTGCCCGCCCGCCGACATCATCGTGTGTCGGGCTTGGTCCCGGATCGGCGCCATGGAGTGCCACAATTTTTGGAACCATGAAGCGGGATCGGGATGGTGGCCGATCACTGCCGCCATGAGCCATCGCTCCGCACTCGACGAGGCAGCGAAGCCATCCTCCTGGCCCGTGGTATGAAGACCGAGACCGAAAACCTCCTGCATGAGAGCCGCCACCACGGCCTGACTGCCGACCTCGCCGTATCCTGCCGCCGTGATGGCCGCCACGGCGCGGTCGCGTCGCCAGACTTCGTGTTCGGCCCGGATCCACTTCAGGGCGTCTCGCCTCGTCGACAATCCGGAGGCGAGTTCGAGCATCAAGTGCTGCAGCCGAATGCTCGGGCGGTCGTTCGCCAACCCATGTCTAACACGGAAGGCGCCCCCCCGATGCATCAATCGCTGTAACCACGCGTGGCCGAAATCGTTTCCATCGGCCCTCCGAAGGACCGCATCCACAGCCTTCGCAGCTGCAGACACAAACGCCTCCGACGGAAGGGAGCCATCATCGCCTCCCGCATCGGTGAGCGCCGCCAGGTTCTGCTCGATCACCGCGAGGACCAGGACGGGAGCCTTGATCCAGGGCAGCCAAGCGCCACCGTCGAAGCATGGTCTGGCTAGCTCCAGCAGGGCCAGCAACTCTGCCATATCTAAACAGTCCGACGAATATGCGAGGATGTGTCGGCTTGGTTCGGGATGCGGGAAACGATCGAGCATTCTCAGGAAAGCGCCCGGGTCGCTCAACCGCAACGTATCGAACGCCGGCTCATGCTTGACAAGCATGATCCTGGATTGCGCGCCGGGCCAAACGTCGTCCAACCGGGGCTGCTGGCGGAACCGCTCCACGAGCGCACACATGTTGTCTCGGTGCGCGTAGACGATCTTCCTAGGCGCCCAAGTGAACGCGTGGATCAACCCTTCGAGGCACGTCTCCAACGCGGCCAACCTTGCCGGGTCCGATCTCACTTCTTCCGCAGCAGCGGCGGAGAAGGCGCGCCACCCTTCATTCGAGCGCACGACGCCAGCCGCGGCGTCGAGCAACCGCGTGCTCGGCAAACGCGCGAAGCAGGCGCCTATGGCGCGACCCACGAGCGCGTCGGCTGCTTCGTCGGCGTGGCCATGCCTCTGGCCTGGGCCATGCGTGTCAAGCTGGAGGCTATACGCATTCGGGCTGGCGGTTCGGACCAACGTTTCCAGGGCCGCCCGATGCTCCGGGGCTATCTCCCCGTCTCCGCGGAGCGCGAGGTCTGCTTCGTGTTCCATGAACCACGCCTCGATCGACCCGAGTGCGGACGCGTCCGCAATCAAGCTGCGGATATCCCACGCTTCGCCCGCGCCCAATAGTCGGCGAACGGGGTTGCTGCGCTCCGTGCGTCGAGCAGCATGGGTAGGAGCGATGGCATGTCACGGACCTTGGAGGCTATGGACAGTGCCCCGCCCAGCGATCTGAACGAATCGCCGAAATGCCAAACCAAATCATCCACCACCAAGAACCGATCGTGGATGCCGGGCTCTCCCATGATGCCGACCTCGATCGAAGGCATTCCCCTACCGTTCCGGATACGATTGATCTGCTCAAGATCCGCAATCATCAAGTCGCCGTGCGGCCGGTCGGTGGCCAGGTGTTGGACCCGCTTGGTCCAACCGACTCCGGCGCTCGTCACAATGCTCACGGTGCAAGATCCCGACCAGGCAGATAAAGCGAAGTCCCGGATGTCATCGAAGCTGAAATAGGGATCGACGAAGAGCACGCGCGAATGGGCGTGTGCAACAAGCCCTCGGACGAACGTGACGGCGAAATGTCGATCATCGCGGAACACGACCTGCTCCGCGATCCCGCCCACCGGCTGGGCTCGAGCCGCGAGCAGCAACGCCAGCCTGGAGGCGGCTCCGGTCTCAGCGGGCCTTCCGACTTGGCCCGCGACGGTCAGCCGGCTGTCCGCGACCGGGATGTCGTGCCGGCTTCCCATCTGAGCCTTGCTCCTGGCGGGCACCTCCACAGAGATCGTCGCGCGCACCAGCCTCGTCTCGAAGCCGATCGATCGAAGGAATGCCGTGTGCGGAGCCGCATGCAACAACCCGCGGCGGGAACAACTAACCTCCAACGCGGAATCTATCACTTCCTGCGGAAGGATCACCTCGGCTTCGCCCACTTCGTCGAGTGCAACGTCTTGCGCACACCCGATACCGTCAGGCCGCATCTCGGAAAGGCGTACCTTGACCGTGCCGAGGCTGCAGCCGTAACGCGGGACTAGCCTGATCCCGAGAACCTCCCGGCCATCCGGCAGCTTACGCAAGGGATACTCCGACACATGCCGGATGATCGGATTGGCCGCGAGCAGAACGAGCCCGCCTGCGCAGTCCGGGTGCGTGGCAAGATCAATAAAGCAATGTTCGAGCATCCAGTCGCGGAGCGCCGAGCGGCCTAACGTCGGCGTTAGCAATGCCGCCATCCCCTCTGGCAGTTTTTCCATAGGAACCATGCGGTGCATCCTCGGTCCTGAGGTCCAGGCCAGCGGCACTGTCGGCGTCCTGGCGGCGACCAGATCACCAAGGCGCGGCTCCGGAGCGAGGCGTACCGCGCGAATATCGGCCGATCCATCTCTGCCGGGTATGCCGACCCTCCCCGAGAGGGCGTTCTCGTACCATCGTAGCGCCTCATCAGTGGCGAGCACGGTGAGGCTGCTCATCGCAGTAGCCCCGCGCGGGAGGGCTAGGCGGGGAGCGTTGTAGGCCGGCAGGAGCGCGAACTCAGCTGGAAGAAGCTCAACGCACCCGAACAGGAGATGTAGGCTTCCATCGACACGCAACGTGGTCATCCTGACATACGCGGCGGGATAGTCCGACCAAATCTCGTCCGGCCAATGTTCGAGGTGGGCAGGGGAACATTGGCGCGCAGCCGAACTAGAGGGCGGGGTGGGCTCCAACATGATCCTCTCCTCGCCGTCCCGGATGTTCACCGCAGCGACCCGCAGCATGAATTTCACGCTCTAAGATGCGTGACAGCGGTAGCCATTGCCAGCAATGTGTAAGGGAGTGACCAAATCGGCTTATAACGGATCACCGCCTGCTCTCACTGGGAGGCATTTTTAGTTTACCGCGATAGTGTGCGGAGGGTGGACCGGCGAGGGTAGTCACTCACACAGCACCGCGGAAAACGAGGAGTTCAGCGGCTAACGAACAGCTCCGGCGATGTCCGCTTTTAGTACGCCGTCTGCATCGCCTAGTGTCCGAAATGAAGCGCAAAGCCTAGGCTTTACCGGTGGTTAGAGGGGTACGTTGCTGGGCAGAATCTCGAACGGGTCCTGCGCTGACACACCCAGTGGAGTAAAGTGACGGAGATTTTGCGTCAGCACTACTAAGCCCCGGTTAAGTGCCGTCGCAGCAATCGCGAGATCTGCCAGTCCCGGGGCATGTCCTCGCCCAACTGCGTAATCTGCTAACGGGCCAATGCGCCGCGCCGTCGAGACATCAACGGGCAAAATTCGACTGCCATACAGATGCAGCACTGTCTCCAACCATTCTGTCAGACGCCCAGCCTTGGTGTGGGCACCCGTGCGGAGACAGCGCGCTATGCCCTGCTCTATCTCCGCGAGGGTGATCACTGACAGGTAGAGACCTGCGCTGTTCCGATCCATCCAATCCCGAATGTCCTGGCGAGGAACGGCCTTGGTCGGGGCAGCCGCAGAGAGAACGTTGGTGTCGACGAGGTACAAGGCTCAAAGATCATTCTCGCGAAGGCTCCCATGACGCTCGGGCACGTCCTCGGGATCCAGCTGAGCCTCCATCAGAAGCCGCCCGAACGAAGGGACCTGTGACAAACGCTGCCACTCCTCGAAGCTGACAACGACTGCTTCTGGTCGGCCGTGCCGGGTGATGATGGACGGCTCACCCTGCCGGGCTTGGTCGACGACGGCCGACAGCGTCGCCTTGGCATCGCGCAACTGGATTTCCTGCATAGCACCCCATCCGTGACCACAGTAGTTCGCAATCTACGGAATGCCGAGCTGAGCAGCAAGCTCGGCTCGGCTGGTCGTGGAGAACGTGGCGGCTTGGGTTCAAAACTCGGTCGCTTCCGAGAGGGTTAGTGCGTCCTCGGCATCCACACCCAGGTAGCGCACCGTGCTCTCAGGCTTGGTATGGCCGAGCAGGATCTGCACCGCGCGCAGGTTACCGGTGCGCTTGTAGATCAGGGCCACCTTGGTGCGGCGCATGCTGTGCGTTCCGTAGGCGGATCGGCCAAGCCCAATGCTTTCGACCCAATCGCCCACCAGGCGCGCATATTGCCGCGTGCTGATGTGACCGTCGGCATCCGTCCGACTGGGGAAACACGAAATCCTGCAGCCTGCCCCCGCGATGCGTCAGCCAGGCAATCAGGCTCTCACGGGTCTGTTGTGTCAGCTCGAACTGCACCGGCTTCCCGGTCTTCTGCTGCACGATGGTCGCACGTTGCCGGGCGGCGGCGTTGATGACGAGCTGGCCGATGCGCAGCTGGACGAGGTCGCAGCCGCGCAGCTTGCTGTCGATGGCGAGGTCGAACAGCGCCAGGTCACGGATGCGGCCGTCGCGCTGCAGGGTAAGGCGGACGGACCAGACCTGCTTGGGCTTGAGGGGCGGCTTGGGACCGACGAAGGCGCCCTTGTTCCATGGAACTACCGGCCGGGCGGTCGGGGACACAGGTTTCGGCTTTGAAGGCTGCATGATGATCTCCTGAACCGCGGGATGGCGGCAGGAGATTGATCGCCAGACCTCGGGCTGCGGCCCAGCCTGCTGTGGCAAATTGCTGAAGTTACGTCCGCTTTCGGGAGCGTGGCTCAAACGCCTGGACGTCCGAGATAGGCGGATTGCGTTGAAAAAGGCCGAAATGGTGGTCTTTTGACCTCCGTACGCCTCAGGCGTAATGAATATTATGCGCGTTATCAATAGCTTATATATTACGATATCGAAGTTGTTTCGTTACTGAGAGGCGATGGCGGCCTTTTTCAACACAATCGGCGCATAGCAGACGTTCCGGCGTCGTCAAGCAATATGGATCGGCTGCCAGAGGACATCCTGGTCGAGGGTGATCCCTCCGTCGCGCGCCAGCTCCAGACCGGCGATCAGGGTCGCGGCATGGGCGGCCTTACGTCGCAACGCGAAGCCGGGACCTGCATCCGGGATCTCCGGCAGGAACGCCTCCAGCAGCGCCCCATCGGGCAACGTCCCGAGCATCCGGCGGATCCGCGCGACCGCGTCGCCGACGCTCCAGAACGGAAGCCGCCGAGGCTGATAGCCGTCCGCCTGCGCCGGCAGCCGGAGGGCGACGAGACACGCCCGCAGCAGCTCGGTGAGGTCATCATACTCCTCCTCCGGTGCCAGACCCTCCACGTCGTGCTCCGCCGCATCGCCGCAGGCATCGGGACCCGATGCTCGTCCGGGCCTCGCCCCCTGCCCGGCCCGCGCCGGCTCCGGCCGTCCCCGCGCGAACACGTCCCGCCCGAGTTGCGGCTGCCGCTCCAGCCAGTCGGCTGCGGCCAGCATCTCGGCCCGGCCGAGCCAGTGCCGGCGTTGCTCCTCCGCCTGCTCGAGCGCCGCCTTCGCGTCAGGCTGGTCAGCCGGCAGCAGCAGCTTCGAGCGCAATTCGGTGAGCTGCGTCGCCATCACCGTCCAGCCCGCCCAGCGCGCCATCTCCATCGCCGGCGCGCCGGGCGGCAAGCCGGCCTGCATCGCGTCCACGAAGCAGTCGACCAACGCCAGGATCGACAGGCGCCTGAGGTCGAGCTTGCGCGCCCGCGCCATCTCCAGCAGCCAGTCGAGCGGCCCCTCGAACCCCTCGACCGCGAGCACCGGGGACTGGGATGCTGGCGGCCGACGCGGCGGATCCTCCCAGGCATCCGCATCCGGTTCCAGGCCAGAAGCGAAGACCGTGCCTACCGTTGCTGCCTCGCTCACGTCGTCTCGTAGGTCGGGCGGACGTCGAAGCGCAACGTCGGCCAGCGCCACGCCAGCTCGGCGAAGGCCCGCCACGGCGTCCAGTCGGCCGACCAGAACGTGATGTGCAGACTGCCAGCGCCGACGGGCGGCGGCACCCGCAGCACCGGCGCCGGCTCGCGGATGACATGACGCAGCGCCTGGGTGGTGCCCCAGTGCGCCCACAGCCAGGAGAGCGCGTCCGGATGGTCCGGCCCCAGTGCGAGGATCTCCGGCGGCACCGGCAGCAGCGCGTGCAGGTCGAACGGGCATGCCCGGCTCTGCCCGACCCGGGCGACCGCGGCTGCGTGGCGCTGCGCCGAGGCGTCCGCGAGCTGCCGCGCCAGCGTCCGGGCGCCGGCCAGGGAGAGGCTGCGCCGGCGCGGCGCCGCCGGGGCCGCCAGCAGAAGGAACAAATCCTCCTCGATCCGGGCGAGGTCGAGCACCCAGGGGATGGTGCCCGCACCTTGCGCCGCGGCGGCGAACAAGGCGACCGTCCCCGCCGGTCCGCTCACGCCCACGCCCACGCGGTGATGCAGCCAGTCGGGATCGGGCAGACGCAGCGGCGGATCCGCCGTCGCGGGATCGGATCGGACGCTGCCGGGCGATCCGGCACCGGTCATGCCGCGGCGGAGGGCTTGGCACGCGCGCGTCGCGCGGCGCTGGCCCGGCGCTGCCAGATGCGGCGCAGGCCGTCGGCGCGCAGGCGCTGATGCTCGACGTTGCCCCAGCGGTCGACCTTGCGGAACACCGGCCCGAAGCGCGTGTCGGAGCTGTGCAGCCACTGATCCAGCACCCGCACCGGGCAGGTGGCGCCGATGGCGCCGCGGGCGAGCACCACCAGCCCGGTCCCGTCCTGCGGCATCGTCAGCTCCAGCGTCACCTGATGGCTGCTGAGCTGGACGTGTTCGCGGTCGAGGCCGAGCAGCTGCTCGACTGTGATCCCGGCGGCGGCCAGCACCAGCAGGGCGCGATCGCGCAGTCCGGCGAGGTCACCCGGGCAGCGCGACGCCATCCGCGCGAGCGCCGCCCGGTCAGTGTCGCGCTGTAGCCAATCGTCGGAAAATCCGAATGAGCTTTTACAGCAGCTTATGAAGAAGATATCTGAGACAAACTGCACTCTATCGTTGGAATAGTGCTTGCTCTACTGCACGTAATCCCGGACAAAGTTCACTGCAACGTTGCAGGCAGGTTGACGACCAGCTCAGGCACGAAAAATGTAACCGGGGCAAAACCCTGGGCGGGCGTTAGTTTTGGAGCTTGCCGAATGTGA
>CAXSEG010000108.1:10551-13363 GCA_964235545.1 uncultured Acetobacteraceae bacterium | reverse complement strand
GGTCTCGCTTTGCACGGCCGTCCGCACGCCTGCCCGGGTCCACATGGCGGCGATGGCCTGGCACACACGCTCATCGTTCACGTAACGGTCGTTGGGGCAGCTCAATCCAAGGTCGAAGCCGTCGGGATAGCCAGCTTCCGTCAGCAAGCGCTTGGCGGCGGCCGGATCGTAGGGCAGGCGTTCGTTCAGGTCCTGCGGCGCGCCGACCAGCAGCGGCGACGCCATGAAGCCGGCTGGCCAGGCTTGGTCGCGCATGATGACGTGACGGATGGCGGCGACGTCGATCGCGCGGTACAGCGCCTCCCGTACACGATGGTCCTTCAAGGGGTTGCGGCTCTTTACGTCGCTGAACAGCAATTCGTCGCGAAACACGTCCAGGCCGATATAGATGGTCCGCAACTCGGGGCCTTGGACCACCTGCAAGGCGGGGTTCTGCCGGATGTGGTCCACGTCCTGCAGCGGCAGGTCCACGGTCGCGTCCGTCGTGCCGCTGACCAGGGCGGCGGTGCGCGTGGCCGGGTTGCGGATGGGCACGAACGTTACTTGGTCCAGGTCGTGCTTGCGCTGGTCCCACCAGCCGCCGAACGCTTCCAGCACGGTCGGGCCGTCGGTCTCGTGCGATACCAGGCGGAATGGCCCGGTGCCGTTCTCGTGCCGGGTCGCGTAGTTCTCCGTCTGTGCCGTCAGGTCGCTGGCCGCGGCGGCACCGTTTGCTTCGGACCATATGCGGTCCATGACCGGCATACCCAGCAGGGCGTTCAGCATCACGGGGAACGGCTTGGCCGTCTCGATCTCGATCGTCATCCGGTCGGGCGCGCGCATGGTGGTCACGGCCGAGAGCGGGCCGCGACTGGCGCCAGGTGTGTTGAGGCGGGCCCAGGTAAACAGCACGTCGTCGGCAGTGAACGGGTCGCCGTTGTGGAAGCGCACGCCGGGCCGTAAGTGGAACCGCCAGACCGTCGGGCTCGGCCGTTCCCAGGCCGTCGCCAAAGCGGGCTCTATCGCCAGCTTGTCGTCCATCCGCACCAACGGCTCGTAGATATTGGCCAGAAAGGCGTTGGTGAAGCTGACGCGGGAGATATGAGGATCGAAGGTCTGCACGTCGGAGCTGAACGACCATGTCAGGGTCTTTGCGTCCACGCTCTGCGCAAGACAGGCCAGCAATCCAGCGAGGGCAAGCAGGGCGCGCATCGGACCTCTCCGAGTGGGAAAGCGACGCTAGCTATCCGCCGCCGGGGGGACAAGCCGCCAGCGCCGTGGCAGCAGGCACATTGACGGCAGCCCCGGCAGCTGCGGGATCGCTAAGTTCATAGGCAAGCTACAATCGAGGGATGGACGGGGGTGAAGCTGGTCTTGACCGCCCTGGATCAGCAAGGGATCCCGGCGAAGAACATCCCGCCGGACGTGACGTTCTCATGGCCGCCGCCCCCAACGGCAATTGCACGAGACCGAGCCACACGTCACTGGCCGAATGCCTCTTTCGCCTTGGCTGCGATGGCGGCGGTGGATGCTTCTTCAGCGACATCGGCGGTCACGGCGCCAGCGGCCTTGATCTCGGCCACGAGTTGACCGAGCGCGCCCTCGCTGCGTGCGGCCAGCACCAGCTTGGTGCCATGTTGGGCGGCCATGCGTGCCGTGGCGAGGCGAATGCCGGACGTGGCGCCGGTGATGATGACTTGCTGATCAAGCGGCTTCAGAATGGGTTTCATCAATCGGGCACCTGGTTCGATCGGGTTGGTTCGGCTTGCCGCTCGTGGTTCTGGGCGCGCCGGTAGTTGGACGCGGCCTGGTAGGTCGCCGGCCGTGCCCGCATCAGCGACCCCAACGGCCGGTGGGCAGCGAGCGAGTGGGCTGGTTGGAACGACAGCACGTTGTCGAAGAACGCCTGTCGTGCCGGGCTGTAGGCGTCTTGGGCCGGGATGGTGATCCGCGCCACGGCCACGTAGGGGCTTTGGTCCTCAGGCCACGGCACGTAAGCGTCTTCCACCGGCATCGCGTCTAACCCGGTGCAGAGCTGCACCCGCATCTCAAACGTCGCGTCATGGGCCCGCAGGTGCTCGACCGCGGCATGACGGAAGGCGTCCGGATCCGCGCCGGTATCGAGCGTCTGGTCGATGATGGCCACCAGCTCGGGAGAGACCGGAAACACTCCCATCTTGGCCACGTAGTCGCCATAGCGCATTGCAGCTTGGCTGAAATACGCGTCGGCCAGCGGATTGCGCTTGGTATGGCCGAAGAACCCGAAGGTGGGACTGTCGCCACCGACCACAAATCCTGGGACGCATCATTGTGGCCCGGCAGCTTTGGGCCTTCGACGCCCAGGACCTTCAAGCCGATCCCGCGATGCGTCGACACGCTGTCGGACAGCACTTCACCCGGGCCCTGGGCGAATCGCATCAGGATCAGGTAGCTGCGCGGCTCGGCGAACAATCCCTGCCGTAGTTGCGGCGGGAGGTTGGGCAGAACCTCGAAGGCGCCTTTGACCAGGCTCGTGCTCTTGGCGTGGGACGAACGCACGGTGCGCCCATCGCGAGCGGCGACCTTTTTGCTTTCGGTGGTCATGGTCTCGATGATGCCATCGACGACTTTGTTTTCATCGGTGGAAATTACTTCGACGCTGTCCGTGTAGCGGACGCAGTTCGATGCCTGGGACATGGGTAATTCCTCAGCGGGCGCGGCTACGAACGGCACGACGGGGTGCCGGTGTGGGAGCAGCAGCTTGCGGCGCGAACGACGCCTTCAGGCGCATGGCGGCGAAGTCCTCCGCCTGCTTGGCCTACCCCGCCACGACCCATGCCGAAGAGTTCGTGCG
>CAXSEG010000108.1:0-10541 GCA_964235545.1 uncultured Acetobacteraceae bacterium | reverse complement strand
TGCTGCACCACCGGCACGCCTGCTGCCGACAGCTTCTGCGCCAGCATCTCACCTTCCGAGCGTAGCGGGTCGATCTCGGCAGACGCGATCGTTGTGGGCGGTAGGCCGTTCAGGTCGGCAGCGCCGATCCCGTTCGGCCGCAGATCTTTCAAATCGGCCGCCCCATTGGTGAAATGACTCACATACCACTCGATGGCATTTAGCGGTGCTGCCTTCGTGGTCTCATTGTACGACGGTGTTTTAAGATCCGTGCCGACGACGGGATAGACAAGCAACTCGTGAACCGGCGCCGGCAGATGCTGGTCGCGGGCCCATATCGCCGTGTCGATAGCGAGGTTGCCGCCGGCGCTCTCACCCGCGAGGGCGATCTGCTTCGGATCACCGCCAATCGAGCCAGCGTTCTTCAGAAGCCAGGCATAGGACGCATCGGTGTCGTCCTCGGCGGCTGGGAAGCGACTCTCCGGCGCGAGGCGGTAAGCGACCGATAACACAATGGCGCCGGTGCTGTTGGCCAGCGCCCGGTCAGAAGCGTCATACGTGTCCAGCGTTCCGGTGTCCCAGCCACCATTATGGAAGTAAAGATAACGGGTGCCGGGCCACGCGACGTTTTCGGGTCGTAGACGCGGGCGGGCAGCATGCCGACAGCGCCAGCAACCTGGATGTCGGTCACGCGCGTCACCGGCATCTTGGCGGACATGCCGATCGAGACTGCGACTGTGGTGGCGGCGTCGCCCGGCGTGGGCTACGCACGCGCCTGCTCGACGGTGAGCGTTCGGACTGGCTTGGCGCCGCTAGCCTGAAACGCGGTCAGAACCCGCAGCATGTCCGCGTCGGCCCGACCGATGGGGTCCGGAGCCATCGGCGCCATCTGGCATCCGGCGAGCAAGGCCACGGCGGTCACCACGATCAAGGGGCGGGTGGCGTGCATCGGCGAGCGATCCTTCGTGCTGCAACCTTAATCGAATAGCCGGCACGGGGGTGCCCATGGACTGAAGCGTGCGGCCTTTAGGAATGGGCTTTGGCCGGGTTGCCCACAAACTACGCACTTGGACGAATTGCTAATTCAATTGGACGATCTGATAAGAACACTACATCAGCGGTGGCTGAGCACTATGGCTGGGGTTGAGGTGTGTTCGACCGATGAAAGCTCAACGGCTCGACACCATAGCTTTGGCTAAAGCTCGGGTAAAGGAAGGATGGCTCGCGTAGCCGACCGCGGGCGCCCATTGCGGCCGACGTCAGCTTGCCCGGCGGTCTGGCCGGCCTGCGACCGGGCGCTGCTGCTGGTGGGCTTGGTCGGCGCGCTCCGCCGCTCGGAACTGCCCGGTCTCCGCGTCGCCGACCTCGTGTCGCGCACGACCGCCCGCCTACCCGCCCTCAAGTCCGTTGACCCCGATCTACATCGTCGACGACGGGGGTATTCTTGACGATTTGCTTGGCTGGATACCGGCGAGGGGGAGACGGGAAACGCTCGTCGAAAATCCACGAAGGCTATTCAGTTTCTGGCTGACGCCCGACGGAATGTCCTACCAAGTGCTGCTCGACAGCCAAATGGCCAAGTGGCTTGCAACAAAGTCGAGGATGATCTTGGACCTCCGGAGTTGCCGTGCAGTCTGCTTTTCTCACGGTCCCGCAACCCAGGCAGACCGTGTGAGATCGTCCGCCCGGAGGTCAGGCGAAAGCCGGGAAATATTGTGCCACCATGCGCTTGCTATAGCCGGCCAGGTTGGCGTGGGAAGCCGCAGCATCTCGCACCAGCGAGTCGAATTGGGAGGACGAGGCGCTGGCGATCTGGGCGAACACGCTGGCGTCGGCGCCGCAGGGACGCGGGCCGGTGAGGAATGCCTTGTCGCCCAGGATTTGGGAAAGCGCCCAGTAGCCGCGTTGCGCCAGCACACCGATTTCCTCCGGTGAGTGGCGGCCGAGTCCTTGGCCCTGCAAATAGCCAAGCACGGCGGTCCGCTGTTTCTCGCGCGCCTGGTTCTGGGTTGGCTCCGGAAGATGATCGAAGAAATGGGCAGGACCCTTTGCGAAATTGGCGTCAAGTGCCCAGCGTGAGTGGACCATCGCCCAGTAAAGCTGGTCCTCGGCAAGGCGTTCCGCCGCCCAGGCAATGGCACGCTGGGTGTTGCTGAGGCCAAGGTCGAGGTCGAGGTCGTATTTTGACTCAAGGTGAAAGCGGATGAAGCTGGAGTCGGCGACGATGGTGGCGTCGTCGTTGATATAGGGGAGCTTGCCCTTGGGCGCGTCGACGCGGCCCTCGGTGGTCTTTTGATAGTCGAGGCCCAGCATCTGAAGCTGGATCTCCGTCTTCATGTCGAAAGGGCCAGGACTCGGCAGGCCGAAGGCTGGTGCGAAACCGTGGAGTATAATCATGATGAGGTCCTTCGTTGTGCCGATCCCGCCATGACGTGCCGGCCGGAACGAGCTATCGTGCCCTCCTTCAAATCTAACACGGTACGGGGTGCAGTTAGCTTGGATGAACTCACCGGGTGAGCGCGTCGGAGCTACACGTCAGCCAGGTGGACGGACTGCTGCCTGCACTGCGTGGGGCCCTGTCATCGGACGGGGGTATCCAGGCGAGTGCCCGTGGCAACACCGGCCGCCTCATGTTGGCGGCGCTGCTCAAGCCCCGCCTGGACTGACGGGCCATGCCGGACCAAGTCTCTGTACCGATAATCGGCCGCGGTGCGGCCTACCTGTCCGTCATCGCCTGTGGCGACGCGGCGGACCTCATCAACCGGGCCATCGAGGCCCTCCACGCGGCCGCAACCGAGTGCTACGGAGTTGGTCTTATTGGAGCGGGTGGTGACAAGCAAAACCTCGGCCCGCCGTGTCCGTCCAGCCGGGATATTCGCGCCGGCAGATATCGGTCGCCACGGGGCAGCGTGGGTGAAAGTGACAGCCGGTCGGTGGCGCGGAGGCCGACGGTATCTCACCGGTCACCCGCGGCAGGGCGCTTCGCCGCGCCGGGTCGGGGATCGGGGAGGCTTCGCAGAGCATGCGTGTGTAAGGATGGCGAGGCCGCTCGAACACCTCGCCCACTGCCCCTTGCTCCACGATGCGGCCGAGATACATCACCGCGACCCGCTCGCAGAACCAGCGGATGACGGCCAGATCATGACTGACGAAAAGGAAACCAAGCCCGCGCCGCGCTTGCAAACTTCTGAGCAAGGTCAGGATTTGCGCCTGCACCGACACGTCCAGGGCGGACACTGGCTCGTCCGCCACCAGGAGTTCGGGTTCCAGCACCAGCGCCCGCGCGATGCCGATGCGTTGGCGCTGGCCGCCGCTGAACGCGTGGGGATAGCGTTCGAACGCCGACGGGTTGAGGCCCACTTCTTCCAGCAGCGACGCGGCCCGGGCCCGGGCCGCAGCACCGCGCGCGACCCCGTGCACCGCGAGCGGCTCCATCAGAGTCTGCCCTATGGTCCGCCGCGGGTTGAGCGAGGAGAACGGGTCCTGGAAGACAATCTGCATGCGCCGCCGCAGCTGCAGGAGCTGGGCACCGCGCGCGGCGAGCACGTCCTCGCCGGCGAAATGCACCGACCCGGCGGTTGGCTCGACCAGACGCAAGGCCAAGCGGGCCAGGGTGGACTTGCCGCAGCCGCTCTCGCCGACCAACCCGAACGACTGGCCTGCCTGCACCGCGAGCGTCACGCCGTCCACCGCCCGCACGACGGCCGCGTTTGTCCGCGCGAAGCCGCGATGGGTGGCGAAGTGCTTGGCAAGCCCCTCCAACCGCAACAGAGCGGTCATAAGCCGCCCAGCGTCGGGTCGCCCGCGTCGCGCAAACCGTCGCCGAGCATGTTGAGGCCCAACACCAGCAGCAGTATCGCGAGGCCGGGGAAGATCGAGAGCCACGGCGCGTCCAGGATGCTCTCGAAACCGTCCCTGAGCATGCTGCCCCAGCTGGGCGCCGGCGGTTTGATGCCGAGCCCGAGGAACGACAGTGCCGCCTCCGTCCGGACCGCGTCGGCCATCCACAGGGTCGCCATCACCAGCACCTCCGAGATCATGTTCGGCAGGATGTGGACGAACAGGATGCGCGCATTGCTGAAGCCGAGCGCGCGGCCCGCCTCCACATAGGCGCGCTGGCGCAGGCTGAGCACGGGTGCGCGGGCAACCCGGGCGAACGGCGCGATGGCCGTCAGGGCGATGGCGAAGACGAGGCTCTGCAATGACGGGCCGATCAGCGCCACCACGATCAACCCGAGGATCAGGCTTGGGAAGGACAGCAGCACGTCCATCACCCGCATGGCGAACTGGTCGATGCGCCCACCCACGTAGCCTGCGACCAAGCCGATCGTGCCGCCCACCAGCATCGCGGACGCGACGGACAGGAACGAAACCAGCAGGGAGAAACGGGCGCCCCACAGCAACCGCGAGAGCACGTCGCGCCCGAAATTGTCGGCCCCCAGCGGGTAGCCGGCGCCCGGCGGCGCCAGTTGATCGACGATGTTCTGCTCGATCGGGTCGGCCGGCGACAGGATGGGCGCGCCGAGTGCCGCCAGCACGATCAAGAGGCAGAGCAGCCCGCCCACGCTCGACGTGGGGTGATACCGAATCCAACCGAGCACCGCGCGCAGCCGCGTCATGCCTCGCGCACCCGCGGGTCGAGCAATCCGTAGGCGACATCGGTCAGCAGGTTCACCAGCACGATCAGGAAGCAGTAGATCACCAACAGGCCCTGCAGCATGGTGTAGTCCCGCTGGTTCAGCGCGCCGACGATGATGCGGCCCAGGCCGGGCCGGCTGAACACGATCTCGGTCAGCACGGAGTTGCCGATCAGGATGCCTACATACAGGCCGACGATCGTGACGATGGGCAGCGACGCATTGCGCAGCCCATGCCCCCACACGACCCGGCGCCACGGCACCCCCTTGGCCCGCGCGGTGCGCATATAGTCCTCCCGCAGCACTTGCAGCATGGTGGAGCGCGTGACCCGGGTAATGTAGGCCGCCATCACCGTCCCTAGCGTCACCGCTGGCAGCACGAGCTTGTAGAGGCGGTCGACCGGATTGCTCATGTCCGTGCTGCCGATGACCGGGAACAGCCGCCAGTGCAGGCCGAACAGCAGCAGGAGGAAGATGCCGGATACGAACACCGGGAGGGACAGCCCCAACAGGGAGCCGATCCGCACGGCGAAATCGATGACGCCGTTGCGGTAGACGGCGGCATAGACCCCTGCCGGCACGCCGATGGCCGTCCCCACCAGCACCGACGCGACCGCGAGGTCGATCGTGTAGGGCAGCACGGCGGCCACTTCGCCCAGCACGGAGCGCCCGGTGACCATGCTGCGGCCGAAATCGCCGCCGAGCGACTGGCCGAGGAAGGCGAGGTACTGCGTCCAGATCGGCCGGTCCAGCCCGAGCCGGACGTGCAGTTCCGCGATGGCGCCCGGAGTCGCCTGGTCACCGAGGATCGTCATCGCCGGGTCACCCGGGACTATGCGCACGATGACGAACACCAGCGTCAGCACGGCCAGCAGGGTCGGCACTGCCGCCAGGAGCCGGCGCGCCGCGTAGAGGATCACGCCGACTGCCTCCTACTTCAAGCCCGACGCCTCGGTCAGCAGCGGGCCGAGCGACATCGATCCGGTCTGGGGAAAGCCGAAGTCGAAATCATCGTGATGCGCCCATACCTGGAGCGTCTCCACGAGCGGCACGGCACAGACGGCGGCGATGATCTTGCGCTGCGCTGCCGCCCACTCCTGTGCCTGCTTCGCCAGGTCCACCTCGACCCGAGCCGCGTCGATCTCGGCGTCGGCAGCAGTGCAGTGGCTGAAATTGGTCACGGCCGTAGGCCCGAGCACGATGCTGCGGGATGCGAAGAACTGCGACAGGTACACGTCCGCCACCGGAAAGCGCGCGGCGGCGTAGAACGACATCGGGCTCAGGTCCTGCCTGATCATCTGGTGATAGGTCGCGTGCTCCACCACGTTCATGTCGATGGCAATGCCGACGCGTTTCAGCTGCGCCTGCACCACCTGCATCAGCGCCAGGCTGTTGGGCTCCTGCGTCATCACCATCTTGACGGTCACGCCGTCCTTGTAACCGGCGTCGGCGAGCAACTGCTTGGCCTTGGCCGGATCGTAGGGCAGCAAGCCATTGTCGGCCGTGAAGCCGAGATAGCCGCTGGGGATGACGCTCTTGGGCTCACGCGCCACGTCCGCCCCGCGCCAGCGCAGGATCTCCGCACGGTTGATGCCGTAGGCGATCGCCTGCCGCACCCGTATGTCGTCGAGCGGCTTGGCGGTGATGTTCAGGTAGATCTGCGACAGCTCCGCCGGGTCCATCACGTCGGTCACCACGTGCGGGACCAGCTTCATGCGGGCCACCCATTTCTGGTCCTGGGTGCCGTCGCCGAGGTCGATTTCCCCGTTCTCGAACGCCAGGTCCCGCGATGCGCTGGACGGCATGAAGCGGTAGCTGATCGAGGTGATCTTGGGCTTGCCGCGGAAATAGGTATCGTTGGCCGCCAGCTCCAGCGACTGGCTGGGCGCCACCGACTTGAACATGAACGGTCCGGTGCCGATCGGCGCCCGCTTGAAGCCGTCGCCGCGCTCGGCATAGGCCTTCTTCGACAAGATGAACCCGCCGGAGTAGTTGGCGACCAGGCCGAGCAGGCTGGGGACAGGCTGCTTCAGCGTGATCCTGACGGTGTAGGGATCGACCGCCTCGACTGATTGGAACTGCGCGTAGTCGGCGGCGAAGGCGGAGGTCGCGGACTTGGCGGCCTTTGCGTAGCTGAACACGACGTCGTCGGCCGACATCTCGCCGTAGCCGCCATGGAACTGCACGCCACGGCGTAGATGGAAGATCCAGGTTTTGCCGTCCTCGCTCTCCTCCCAGCTTTGCGCCAGGTCGGGCTCCAGCGTCTTGGGATCGATCGTGCCGGGCTTGAACCGCGTCAGCGCGTTGAAGATCCAGGCGACGGGAACGCGGTCCTGCGTGCCCACTGCGAAGTCGGGGTCCAACGTGCCGATATCCTGCGAGAAGATCGAGACCGTAATGGCCGATCTCGGCGCGGCCGCAGCCACGCCGTTGAAGGCAAGCGCCAGGCCAAGCAGCGCGGTCGGCAAAACCTTCTTCATCGCAGGATCCCTCGGGGTTGCGGCCATCCTAGCGACAGGCCCGTGTGAAATGACAGGGGGCAGGCCCACGCCGCAGCCGTTCCGTCAGCCATGCAGCGTCACCGGTGCGGAGGGGGCGTTCCAGCCCTCGAAGCGCGTGAGCCGGAAGGGCGCGATATCCAGTTCGGGCGGGCGGTCCTGCACCAGCCGCGCCAGGATCTTGCCCGTCACCGGCCCGAGGCAGAAGCCATGGCCGGAAAAGCCCATTGCGACCACCAGGCCGGCGATCTGCGGCGGAGCATCGATCACCGGCAGCGCATCCGGCGTCAGGTCGATCAGCCCGGCCCAGACCGCGTCGATCGATGCCTCGGCGAAGGCCGGAACGACGGCCGCGAACGTCGCGACGGTCAGGCCGATGCTGCCGGCGGTCGGCGCCACCGCCGGGCGGGGCGTGGCCGCCATCCGGCCCGTCCAGGGCAGCAGGCCGCTGGTGACTCGCCAACGCCCATCCGCCTCCTGCCGTCCGGCGCAGTCCGCGTTGGCCACGCCGATCACCTGATCCAGCACCGTCTCACCCGGCACGGAGCGCAGCACGGTGACCATCGGTATCTCGAGCGGCACGTGCAGGCCGAGCGGCTGCAACAGCTCGTTGCCGAAGATCCCGGCCGCCAGCACCACACGGCCGGCCGGGATCACATCCGTCTCGGTCCGCACCCCGGTGACCGCGCCATCCTCGGTCTCGATCGCCACGGCCCGTTCGCCGAACCGCAGCACGGCACCGGCCCGCTCCGCGGCGCGGACGAAGCTCATGACCGTCGCCTGCGGGTCGGCATGGCCGTCGCTCGTGCACAACGACGCGGCGAGCACATCCGGCGAGACCGCAGGGGCGACGGTTCGGACCTGGTCCGGACCGTCGAGGAAGCCGATGTCCAGCCCTGCCGCTTTCTGCTCGGCCACCAGGTCGCGGATCACCGGCACTTCGGCCTCGGTGCGGGCCAGCCGCAGGTTGCCGCGGCGGCGGTAATGGGTGGTTCCGTCCAGCCGCTCGGCCAGCTCGGCCCACAGCGCGACAGCCTGCCGCGCCAATGGCAGTTCGGACGGATGACGGCCGGATTGGCGCACCCCGGCCAGCGTCCACCCCGACGCCATTGCGGCCGGCCCCCACCGGTCGAGCAGCACCACGCTGAGCCCGGCTGTCGCCAGCTCGTAGGCGGTGGCTGCGCCGCTGATGCCTGCGCCGATGATCACGACGTCCGCCATGCCTCAGTCCTCCAAAGTACCTGTCACGACGTGGCAGCGCGCCAAGTGGCCCGGCGCCGCCTCCGCCAACCGTTGCGGCCGCTCGCACCCGGCGCGCGCCATCCCGCAGCGCGGCTGGAACCGGCACCCCGGCGGCATCGCATGCAGCGGCGGCACTCGGCCCGCGATCGCAGCGAGCTCTGCGGCCGGCCGGTCCATGCGCGGGATCGCGGCGAACAGGGCGCGCGTGTAGGGGTGGGCGGGGGCGGCGAACACGGCGCCGGCGGACGCCTGTTCCACGATTTGCCCCGCATACATGATGGCCACGCGGTCGGCGATTTGGGCAACCACGCCCAGGTTGTGGGTTATGAACAGCATGGCCATGCCATGCCGCGCCTTCAGGTCCGACAGGAGGCCAAGCACCTGCGCCTGGATCGTCACGTCCAAGGCCGTCGTCGGCTCGTCGGCAAGCAGGACCGCCGGGTCGCAGGCCACTGCCAGCGCGATCATCACGCGCTGCCGCATGCCGCCGCTGAAATGGTGCGGGTAGTCGTCGTAGCGTGTGGCGGCAGACGGGATCTTGACCTCCTCCAGGACGGCCAGCGCGGCCCGCCTGGCATCCTTGCGGGACAGGCCCCGGTGCACGCGCAGGCTCTCCGCCACCTGGGTGCCGATGGTCATGACAGGGTTGAGGCCGGTCATCGGGTCCTGGAACACCATAGCGACCGTGTCGCCCCGCAGCCGCTCCAGCTGCCGGCGCGAGCAGGTGACCAGGTCCACCCCGGCGACCCGTGCCGAACCGGTGACCCGCGTGGCCGACGGTGGAAGCAGGCCCATGATGGAGAGCGCCGTGACCGACTTGCCGCATCCGCTCTCCCCCACCAGGGCCAAGGTCTCGCCGGGGTGGAGATCGAACGACACGCCATCCACCGCCGGGTGCCAGGCGTCACGGAACCGGAACTCGGTCCGCAGCGCGTCGACCGCGAGTGTACTCACCCGTGCAGCGGGAGCGGCTGCGCGGGACCGTTCCAGCCGTCGAACCGCGCGAGCTTGAAGGCGTCCAGCGGGAGCGCGGCCGGGCGCCTATGCACGAAATCAGACCTAAGCTTGCCGGTGAGCGGACCGAGGCAGAAGCCATGGCCGGAAAACCCCATGGCGATCGCCAGCCCGTCAACCTCCGGCACGGTATCGAGCACGGGCAACGCGTTCGGCGTCTGGTCGATCAGCCCGGCCCAGATGCTCTCGATCCGTGCGGTGCGGAACGCCGGCACCAGTTCGCCGAACACGCTGAGCGCGATCTCGAGGGTGGACGCCGCGCCGCCGATATCGGCCCCGATCACCACCGCATCGAAGCTGTCCGCCATCACGACCATCCCCCAGCCAAAGCATCGTACCGGCAAGCGGACTCGCTCGCATCGCTTGACGACGCCCATCATAGGCAGTTGTCGTTTCGTGGAAATAGCGGTGGCGCGCATCGGAGGCCGTGCGTGCTTGCTCGCGCAAACCACGGCGTGCGCCTCGCACAGCGCCTCGATCTGCGCGGCCCGCAATGTCGGCATTGGTCTACCCGGCCTTTCGGGCTTGTTCGAGGTGCTGCAACCTCTCGAACGCGCTGTCACACAGTGCGGCGAGGCGAAGGATGATCCCTTCGCGGAGTTTCGGGTTCAGCTCCTCCGGGAGGGCCGTTTCCGCAACCTCGTCGGTCCGGTTTGTCCGTTCATGCGTCTCAGAAGCCCGGTTCGTCTACCCAGGGCCGCACGCCCCTAGCGCTCTGCCCATTCACGAGGTTCAGCACGCGTCAGAGCACTGGCTTGATTGGGTGGGCCGGTTCAGCTGCCGGGCTGAAGTGCCGGTCAGCAGCGGACCACTAGGTAGTTTCCGAGGCTTTCGCCCCAACGCTCCCGACTATAACCGTGCGGCCAAGATGGAAGCTGGTCTGCGCGCAGAATATCCGTTCGCGGAGAACCTACATCTACTCAGCTGTTCAAGGACGATGCTATAATGGATCATCCGACGACTACTTCGATGGCTAGCACCGGCGTCGACCTGCTGAATGACAATGTCCATAACCATGGCACTGCGTTCTCCAGCGAGGAGCGTTCCAGGTTCAAACTCGAGGGCCTGCGTCCTCACGCCGTCGAACCGCTGGCGCGGCAGGCCGAGCGCGTCTCCATGCAACTGGACACGAAGACGAGCGACCTCGACCGCTACGTGTACCTGATCGAGC
>CAXSEG010000107.1:0-13364 GCA_964235545.1 uncultured Acetobacteraceae bacterium | reverse complement strand
TGTCGTGCTGTCCTGGGGCAAGGCGCACTCGGACTGGTTCGGCCGCCTGGTGGATGGCACTCCGGTGGTGATCTACGAGCACGGCGCCTGGCACGAGGACCGGATGCGCGCCATGCGGGTTCTGGAAAGCGACGTGATGGCGGCGGTGCGGCAGAAAGGGCTGATGCGGCTCGAACAAGTGCGCTATGCGGTGGTCGAACGGGACGGCAAGGTCTCGATCGTGCCGGAGGGCGATGGGTGAGTTCAGGGACCGCGATCCAGACCGACATCCCCGCCCGGCTGGACCGGCTGCCGTGGAGCCAGTTCCACATGCTGGTGGTGGCTGCACTCGGCGTCACCTGGATCCTGGACGGGCTTGAGGTCACCATCGTCGGTTCCCTCGGCCCGGTCCTGCAGGACAAGCGGACGCTTGGGCTGTCCGCGGGCGAGATCGGCACGCTGGCATCGTTTTACGTCCTAGGCGCGGTGTCCGGCGCGATGGTGTTCGGCTGGCTGACGGACCTGCTAGGCCGCAAGCGGATCTTTTACTTCACGCTCGGCACCTACGTGGTGGGCGTGCTGCTCTCGGCCTGCGCCTGGGATTTCTGGAGCTTCGCGCTGTTCCGCTTCATCACCGGGTTCGGGATCGGCGGGGAATACTCGGCGATCAACTCGGCGATCGACGAGCTGATGCCGGCCCGGTTGCGCGGCCGGATCGACATCATGGTGAACGGCAGCTACTGGCTGGGTGCGGCGGCAGGGGCGGCGGCGTCCATCCCGCTGCTTTCAGGCACGTTCGTGCCGATCTCGTGGGGTTGGCGGCTGGGCTTCGGGATCGGCGGCGTACTTGGGATCGGCGTGCTGTTCCTGCGCCACCTACTGCCGGAGAGTCCGCGTTGGCAGGTCACGCACGGCAAGTCTGACGAGGCAAAGCGGACGATGCAGGACATCGAGACGCGGGTCAGCCGGAGCGGCGGCGGGCCGATCCCGAAAGCGGAGGGAAGCCTGACGGTGCATCCGCGCAAGAGCTTCGGGTTCGGGCTGGTCTTCGGCGCCATGCTGGGCAAACATCGCGGCCGCTCGATCCTGGCGCTGACGCTGATGGTGGCACAGGCGTTCCTGTTCAACGCAGTGTTCTTCACCTACGGGCTGGTGTTGAGCAAGTACGAGCACGTGGCGGACGCTGATATCGGCCTATACATCCTGCCGCTTTGCGCCGGGAACCTGTTCGGGCCGCTGGTGCTGGGGCACTTCTTCGACACGATCGGCCGCAAGAAGATGATCGCCGGAACCTATGCCGTGTCGGGCGTGCTGCTGGTGGGGGTGGCGGTGCTGTTCGGCCTTGGTTTGCTGAACGCGACGACGCAGACGCTGTGCTGGGTGGGGGTGTTCTTCTTCGCCTCGGCAGCGGCGTCCTCCGCCTATCTCACGGCGAGCGAGATCTTCCCGCTGGAAACGCGGGCGCTGGCGATCGCTGTGTTCTACGCCCTGGGCACGCTGATCGGCGGTGCCGCGGCACCCTGGCTGTTTGGCCGGCTGATCGAGGCGGATTCGGCCTGGGCGCTGTCGGGCGGGTACTGCGTGGCGGGGGCGCTGATGATGGCGGGGGCGGTGGCGGAGTTGTTCTTGGGGGTGGATGCGGAGGGCAAGTCGCTCGAGGACATCGCCGAGCCGCTTTCGGCATAACGCGGCCACTTCAGACCGGGATGACGGGATGCAGCCTGCCAGTTTCTTCCAACGCCCTTTTCCCAGCGCCAACGCCGTCCTGCTGCACGGCGAACGTCCCGTCCTCGTTGATGGCGGCTTCGCCTCGGACGTGGACGCGTTGGTCGACCGGCTGCACGCGTGCGGCGTGCCACCCGAGCGGCTGGCCCTGCTCGTCAACACCCATTTCGACTGCGACCATGCCGGCGCGAACCATGCGCTGGCCGAACGCTTCGGCCTGCCGATCGCCGCGCACTGCATCGAGGCCACTGCCGTCAACGCGCGGGACCCGGCGGCCTGCCGCGCGCGCTACCTCGCCCAGCCGGTGGAGCCCTACCGGGTGAGCTGGGCGCTCGACGCGGGCGACGTGATCGACACCGGTATGGTGCGGTGGACGGTTTTGCACACGCCGGGCCACACGGACGGGCATATCAGCCTGCACGCGCAGGACCACGGCCTGTTGGTGACCGGGGATGCGGTGCACAGCGACGACCTGGGCTGGATCGATGCGACCCGGCCGGCGGCGCTGGATGCGGCCGAAGCCACGATGCGCCGCCTCGGCGAGTTGCGGCTGCAGTGCGCCTGGTCGGGCCACGGCCCTGTCACCGCCGACCCGGCGGCGGCCATCGCCGAGGCGGCGCGGCGCTTGCAAGCGTGGCGCCGCGCACCGGACCGGATGGCCTGGCACGGCGCCAAGCGCATCTTCGCCTTCAACCTGATGCTGGCGGGCGGGTTGACCGAGCCCGAATTGGCCCCGTTGCTGGCCCGCAGCCCCTGGTTCGCCGCCCATGCCGCCCATCCGTTCGGCCTCAGCCCGGCCGACTTCATCGCTCCGCTGCTGGCGGAGATGCTGCGCTCCGGCGCCGCGCGCTGGGAGTCGGGTCGGCTGGTTGCGAGCGCACCCCATGTGCCGCCGCCGCCCGGCTGGGCTCGCGCCGCGTCGGATCCTGCCGAATGGCCGCCCTAATCTTTCGCCAGGCGACGCGGGCGGACCTGCCAGTGATCGTCGCCATGCTCGCCGACGACATGCTGGGCCGCAGCCGCGAAATGCCGTCCGACCGGGTCGATCCGCGCTATCTGGCCGGTTTTGGGGCGATCGAGGCCAATCCGAACGACATGCTCGCCGTCGCTGAGCTGGACGGGGTCGTGGTGGGTTGCCTTCAGCTCACCTTCCTGGCGGGAATTTCCAATTTGGGTGGTTGGAGGGGCCAGATCGAGGGTGTGCGGGTGTCGTCCGGCCAGCGCGGCGGCGGGATCGGACGCCTGATGATCGAGTGGGCGGTGACGCAAGGCCGCGCAAAGGGTTGCAAGACTATGCAGTTGACCACCAACGCTACCCGCGCCGACGCTCAGCGGTTCTACACAAAACTCGGTTTTGTGCCGAGCCATGTCGGGATGAAGCTCACCCTCGAGTGAGGGGTCACACACGCCGAGAGCAGGGGCGATTGTCTGTCATGCCAGGCTTTGAGCCTGCTATCCACGGGCTTCGGGTCGTGACGTCGATCGGCGATTTGGCAATACCGTATGCGATCTGGTCGAGCCGGTGTGCGTGGGACGCCGCGGGTTCCAGAGCCAACCTTCCGGAGCCATTCTACCTGCTTGCAAGCGGAACCTCGGGCTGCTCCGCCCTGACATGACGGTAATGACGGTCGAAGACAACGACCAACCTTAGATAATCCCGCCGTAATCTGCTCATTTGTCCGGTATAGCGCCCTCGGAGAGTTCGAGCAGCGGGATCGAGATGCCGATGCTGGCCAGATGCAGGCTCTTATCCACGCCATTGATCGGGCTGAAAGACCAGAGCCCTTTCCCGTCTTGCGGTGGATGTGGGCCGCGACCGTGTGTTGATAGATCTCGACGATCTCGACTATGCCTTCCACCTCCTTGACGTCCTGGCGTTCGTTATCCCGGTCCGTCAACCGCCGAAATTCGGAAGGTGAAACGACCTCAAAGGTAACCCGTGGCAGGTCGTTGCAGCGCACCAACGCGTCCGGGATGCGCGCGGTGTTGCGCTGCTCCCGGTCCGGCGTGACTGCACTGCCGGCCTCGACCCGGCAGCTCCCGGTGTGATCCTTCAGCCGGCTTTTTAGGGCCGCGACAAGGTTCGCAAGGATCGTATCATGGGTCGGCCTTGGCGCCGCATGGGCGACGATGCCACCGTCGACCAGTTCGTAGCGCCAGGCTTCGCCCAAGTCGAACTGGTCCGTCACGACGAAGGCGTCGGCGGTCATGCCATCCGGGATGCGGCGACATGGGCCATGCTCACACGAGCTCCTAACCCGGGAGGCTAGCACGGTTCTGCGGGGAGATAGCCGTATCGCCGCGGCCTCTTCAATCGATCCAGCCGTCAGAATGGCAGCTTCAGGCCACCCGGCAACTGCATTCCGCCGGTCACCTTCTCCATCTCCTCGGCCGTCTGCGCCTCCAGCTTGCGCTTGGCGTCCGTGTGGGCGGCGACCACCAGGTCCTGCACCATCTCGGCCTCCGCCGGGTCGAGCAGCTTGGGGTCGATCACCACGCGCTTGAGGTCGCCTTTGCCGGACAGCGTCACCATCACCATGCCGGCGCCAGACTCCCCCTCGATCTCCATCGCTTCCAGCTTGGCCTGCATCTCGGCCATCTTGGATTGCATCTGGCTGGCCTGCTTCATCAGTCCGGCGAGGTTCTTCATGTGTCATCCTCCATCATGTCGGCGGGTTCAGCGTCGGGCGGGGCGAAGCCGGGTATGTCCGGCTCCCCCAACGGGATCGCGGTCTCGGGCAGCAGGCCGTAATCGTCGAGCGCGCTGTCCCGCACGGCGGCGATCGTGGCACCGGGGAACGCCTCCAGGATGGCGCGTACCAGCGGGTGTTCGGCGGCGGCGTGGCGGCGCTTCGTGTCAGCGGATTGCTCCTGCTCGCCGAGCGTCGGCTCGCCCGGCGCGGTGGAGAGCGCGATGGTCCAGCGTTTGCCGGTCTCCGCCAGCAGCAAGGCGCCGAGCCGTGGGGCCAGGTCCCGCGGGGCCACCGGTTCTGGCCGCAGTTCGATCACGCCGGGCTGGAAGCGGACGAGGTGGACCGAGTGGCGCAGATGGCTGTGCAGCGTCGGATCCCGGCCGGAGCACAGGGCCACGACGTCACGGAAGCCCGCCAGGCGCGGTGCCTCGGCCGGCGCTGGTGCGGGTGCCGCGGCAAGCACCGCGCCGCCGCCGGCGACGGCGCGCATCGCCGGGCCAGGCGGCGGTGCCGAAAGCGGGGAGGGTGCGGCGGCCGTGCCAGGGGCTGCCCCCTCCGCCATCAGCTTGCGCACCAGATCACCCGGCGGCGGTACATCCGCCACGTGACATAGCCGGATCAATATCATCTCGGACGCGGCGCGGCGGTCCGGCGCGGACTCCACCTCGACCAAGCCCTTCAGCAACATCTGCCAGGCCCGGCTCAGCATCGGCACCGAAAGCTGGTCGGCCAGGGCGGCGCCGCGGGTGCGTTCGGCCTCGGGCAGGGTGTTGCCGGTGCGAAGGCCAGGGACGGATCGCAGCCGGGTAAGCATGTGCACCAACTCGAGCAGGTCGGTCAGCACGGTGCCCAGGTCGGCCCCGAACTCGTGCGCGCGGTCCGTTACGGCCAGGGCAGCGCGCACATCGCCGGCAGCCACCGCCTCCATCAGGTCGAACACCATCTGCCGGTCGGCCAGGCCCAGCATGTCGGTCACCTCGGCGGCGGTGACCTCGGCGCCGTCCATGCGGGCGATCGCCTGGTCCAGCAGGCTCAACCCGTCCCGTGCGGATCCGTCGGCGGCGCGCGCGATCAGGTCCATGGCGCCGGCGGCCACGGCGATCTGCTCGGCGGCGGCAACGCGGGTGAACAGGCCGGCCAGTTCGGCGGCGGAGATGCGCCGCAGGTCGAACCGTTGGCAGCGGGAGAGCACCGTGATGGGCACTTTGCGGATCTCGGTAGTGGCGAAGATGAAGGTAATGTGCGGCGGCGGCTCCTCCAGCGTCTTGAGCAGAGCGTTGAAGGCCTGGGTGGTCAGCATGTGAACTTCGTCGAGGATGAAGACCTTGGTGCGGGCCTGCAACGGCTTGTAACGGACGGCCTCGATGATCTCGCGCGCGTCGTCCACCTTGTTTCGGGTCGCGGCGTCCATCTCGATCACGTCGGGGTGGCGGTCGGCCAGGATCGCGGTGCAGTTGGCGCACACGCCGCAGGGGGTGGCGGTCGGGCCGCCGGTGCCGTCCGGCCCGATGCAGTTCAGCGCGCGGGCGATGATGCGGGCAGTGGTGGTTTTGCCGACTCCGCGCACCCCAGTGAGCATGAAGGCGTGGGCGATGCGGTTCAGCGCAAAGGCGTTGCGCAGGGTGCGGACCATGACGTCCTGCCCGATCAGGTCTTCGAACCGGGTCGGGCGGTATTTGCGGGCGAGCACGCGGTAGGGCGTGGCGGTGAAGCTGGATGAGGCGGCGGCCGGGGCATCGCCGAACAGCCCGGCGCCTTGCGGCAGCGGCGGCGCCTCGAGTTCGTCCGGCGCGTCTCCAAACAGGCCGGACATGCGGGGCGCTGGCACTCCTCGGGGCCTAGAGGGTGGGGAACCGGACCACGACCCGGGCGGAACTCACCTCGGCTGCTTCCTTCCGGACCTGACCGGGTCGGCAAGGCGCCCGTCCACAACCGGCTCCCCACGCCTCCATACCACGAGGAGTGGGGGGTGGGGCAAGGCACCCCGTCCAGTCAGCGTCTGGACGCGGCGCGGAAAGCCACGCACCATCCTGGCCATGCTGTCCTGGTTCGCCTTCTTCCGTGACGGATCTACCCCGCTGCCGCCGCTGGACGGCGCGGCACTCGACGAGATCGCGCGACTGGTCGGTGCCGTGCCCGGCTTGCAGCAGGGCCTGGTGATGAGCCCTACGCCGCAGACCGACCACCCTTTCTCCGACAACGAACCCGCGCCCGCGTTGGTGCTGCAACTGCATTTCGCGACGATCGAGGCGCTGGAGGCGGCCCTCGCGAACGAAAGCCTGCTCGCTCGCCTGACGAGGCAAGTGCCGGAACGCCACGTCACTCAGCAAGCCATGCTGACCCGGCGATATCCTGTGCCGGATGCAGCCCTGCGCACCCCGTACGGCTCGCGCCCGTGTAGCTTCCTCGTGCACTACCCAGGTCCCGCGGCTGACCTGAACGCTTGGAACGGCCACTACAACACGAACCACCCGCCGCTGATGGCCCGCTTCCCCGGCGTGCGCTTGGTGGAGATCTACACTCGAATCGATTGGGTGAGTGGGCTGGGTTGGCCCGCCGAGAGCATGATGCAGCGTAACAAGCTGATGTTCGACAGCTCGGCAGCGCTGACGGCCGGGCTAGCCTCGCGGGTGCTGAAGGAGATGCGGGCAGATTTCAGCACGTTCCCGGCGTTTGAGGGTGGCAACGTGCACTACGCGCTCGATACCCGAACGACTGGACCGTAACCACCGCTTTTGGCGCGCCCTGGTGGATTTGAACCACCGACCTTCGGATTAGAAGTCTCTCCCTGACCGTCTTCCCCTCCTCCGTGTCCGTAGTGTCCAGCTTGAAAAACCAGTGTTTGCTCGCCATTCCGCACTGGCCCTCTGACAATGCTTGATACGGTGTGCCACCAAGGACGAGTCTGCGTGCGGACACGGTGCGGGCACGAGGGGCACCTGACCATGGCGGAAGAACTGGACGAGAGGTTCGTGAAGGCTATGCCGGCACCCGAGACGGGCAACCGGATCACGTACGACCTGGCCGTGAAGGGCTTCGGCATCCGGGTCACGTCAGCCGGCGCCAAGGCGTTCATCCTCAACTATCGGGCTGGAGGGCGAGAGCGCCGCATTATCATCGGCAGCGACCCGGACTGGAAAGTCACCGCCGCCCGCGAACGCGCCAAGGATCTCAAGCGGGAGGTGGACAACGGCGGCGACCCCATGGGCGAGCGCCACGAGCAACGGGCCGCCCCCACTGTGTCGGACCTGGCCCAGCTCTATCGCACCACGCACCGGCCTCGGAAGCGCGCCACGAGCCAAGTTGGCGACGAATATCCTGACCAACCATGTCATCCCCCGGCTGGGGAAGATCCGGGTCGCGGACGTGCGCCGGACCGACATCGCGGCAATGCACCTCTGCGGCTGCTGCAATGGCGGCGTCTGCACGATCGAAGCGTGCATCCAGCTGGCTGGCGTCCAGCTTGCGGACCTGGAAGTCAGCTCCGAGTGTCAGCCGGTCATGGCCGTATTGCGCCGCCGCTTTCTCGACGGCATTGAAGGAAGCCGAAAATGCCCTGTCCTGCTGCAAGGCATTGCCGAACTCCCACCGCAGGCTGGCATAGCGTCCGCCCGGCTGCATCTCGGACATGACCGCCCTGAGCAGTCCGAACCTTTTCACTCCCAGGGCTGTCGATTGCAGTGCTTGGCCGTGACACAGGGGACGGTGCGTCAGGTTTGATTTCTGACGTGGGTGCATGCGATGGGGATGACGTCGCCGCATTTGAAACTTCGGTCTCGTCGAGCGTGGACGAGCACTACATCACCGAAGCCGCTCGATCCCGTGCGATCGGCGCCGTGGCCGTGTCCTGGCATAGCATCTCGCGCAGGAAGCCGCCCTCACGCCAGGAAAAGTAGGTCGGCAGGCCGAACGCGGCGGCGAGCGCCCGGCACTAGCGGGCGCTGCTCGGCCAGTCCATGAAAAACGGGCCGCGTCCGTCGATCTCGTGGTGGTGCAGCTCAATGCGGGCCGGATCGGCACCAGCCGCCAGCAGTGCGAGCAGGCAAGCTACGCTGTCCTTGCCGCCCGACAGGGCAACAAGGATGCGGTCATAGGCTACGAGGGGGGCAGCAGAGCCATCACGCGGCCTCCGCCATCTCGGAGGGAGCGGCCCCAGAACCGCGGGTCGCCGCCGAGCGCGAAGCTGGTCATCGCCAGCAGCAGCACGTTGATGCCGTGGTAGCGCCGACCCGTCGTGGCGTTCACCGGCATCCCCGGGGCGCCGTTCTCCCAGGGCTGGTGCCACGGGCGGGTCCCGGCTTCCAGGGCGACGACGATCCGGTCCGTTACTTCCTGGTAGTGGTCGCGCCGGTCGGTGAAGGGCTTCCGCTGCGGTGCTTCATCATGGGGTCTATCCTTCAGGGTTCTTTCAACCCCTCCGCCCCGCCCCGCCTCGCGCTTCGCCAGGCAAGTCCGGCGTTACCGGCATTGAACGGTGCCCCGGCCGCCATCCACCAGCAGCATCTGGCCGTTCGCCAGGGACTGCATGGCCCCGCGCACGGCCATCACGGCGGGGATGCCGTGCTCCCGCGCCGCGATCGCGCCATGCGACAGCGGGCCGCCGCTCTCGGCGATGATGCCGACGGCCCGGGCGAACAGGGCGGTCCAGGCCGGGGTGGTGGCGCGCACCACCAGGATCGCTCCGGGTGGGCAGGCTGCGAAGTCCTCCGGCGAGCGGACGACGTACGCCGGTCCCGACGCCTGGCCCGGGCTGCCGGGGATGCCCCGCAATGCGTCCGCAGCCGCCACCGGCTCCGGCGCGTCGGCCAGCGACCAGACGGGTGAACTAGCCCGCTGCCTGACGTAGTCGCGTTTGGCGGCAGCAATCATGGCGCCCAGTTCCTGCCAGCGCGCCGGCTGGTCCGCGGCGATCGCCTGCGCCAGCCCGTCCTCGCGGGCGAAGAACAGGTCCAGTGGATCGGTCAGCGCCAGCCGGTCCGCCAGGCTCTCGCCCAACGCCCGGACGGCGCGGCGCAGCAACGGCCCCAGCCGGGCCGTATGGTAGTGTTCGAGGTCGTCCAGCTCGGTGTAGAGCCGCGCCAGCTGCACCAGCTCCTGCAACAGGAACGCCAGTTCCTCCGGCAACTTGGCGGACAGGCGCTGCAGCACCAAGGCCGCCGCCCGCCGCCGGCCGGCAGGATCGTGCGGCGCCGGCGGGGCGTCCAGCCGAGCGACCACCGCGGCCAGCGCTGTCCAGGGCGCATCGCCCCAGGTGGGACAATAAGGGTCGGCGTCCAGCTCGCGATGGCCGTGGTCCCGCAGCAGCGCCTCGAAGCCCTGTTGGAAAGGCAGGTACTCGTCGAGCGTGTCGAGCACCTGCCGTGCCGCACCCGTTCGCACCAGCACCTCCAGCCCCGGCTCCGCCCGGACCAGCGTAGCCAGTGCGTCCAGGGTGCGGTTCAGCGCAGCGGTGCGGGTCTGCACCGGCGCCAGCAAGAGGTCATACGCCGGACCGGCCTCTGGACCGGCAATGTGCCCCAGCAGGCTGCGCAACGCCCGGTGCACCAGGGCGTGGCCGATGGAGATGGCAATGTTGTGCCGGAAGTAACCGCGCCCCGTCTCGTTGATGCGCTGAATATGCGCCCACAAGGCCACGGAGCTCTGCCCGGCCGGGTCGTCCGCCTGCAGCCGCCCGGCTGCCAGCAGGAAGCGGTCCAGCGTCAGCGCCCATTCTCCGGGCAACTCGTCCACCCAGGCGAAGCGGCGCAGCAACTCCGGCAATGCCGTGCGCAAGGCGTCGAGGCTTTCGGTACCAGCGATCGGATGGCCTAGGTACAGGTCCACCGCAGTCTGGTTGCCGTAGATGTAGCCGTCGAACCAGGCGAACCACTTACCATGCATCGGCGGCAGACCCATGCGGGCGAACGACGCGCCGAGCGCGGCGTGGAAGCCCGCCTCCGCGAAGTCCCAGGCCAGCGGCGTCACCGGATTAGGGAACCGCTCGGCCGACTCGTCACGGGTCCAGCGAGCGGGGAGTGCGGTCACCGGCCGGGCCTGCAGCACCTGCACGCCGGCGACATCGATGGCCCACTCGACGTCCTGCGGCGCGCCGTGCCGGACCTCGATCGCGCGGGCCATGCCTGCAACCGCGGCGGCCTGCGCCGGCGACAGGCATAGCGTGCCCTGCGGACCCTCGGCCCGGCGCAGGTCCAGGTCGGACTTGCCCAGTACGAACCGGTCCACCTCCGCCTCACCATTGACCACGCATTCGCCCAGGCCGGGATGGGCGGAGATATGGATCTCGTCCATAGCGCCGCCCACCGGGTCCAGGGTGAAGGCCACCCCGGCGGCCTGGGCCGCGACCATGCGCTGCACCACGACCGCCATCGCAATGCCGTCGGCGGGGATCCCACGGTCCCGCCGGTAGGCGACGGCGCGGTCGCCCCATAGCGAGGCGAAGCAGGCTCGCACCGCGTCCAGCACCGCATCAAGCCCGGTGCAGCCCAGCACCGTGTCGTGCTGCCCGGCGAACGACGCTTCGGCCAGATCCTCGGCGGTGGCGGAGGAGCGCACGGCGTAGGCGCAACCCGGCTCCAGGACGGCCGCCAACGCTTTCGCCAGCTCCGGCGGCAAAACCTCTGCCTTGGTGGCGCGGTAAGCATCCGTTGTGACCACGAACCCCTCCGGTACGGGGAAGCCGTCGCGTAGCAGCCGGGCCAGCCCTGCGCCCTTGCCGCCGGCCACGTCGAGTTGCAGCGCCCGGGGATCGGTCAGGGAGAGGATGAAGGTCATGCGGAAGCTCCTTGGTTGTTGGCGGACGTGGAGGCGGCGAAACGGCGTGCGGCGGCGCGCGGCAGCCGAGCCGCCGCAAGGCCGAGGCACAGGACGGTCAGGCCGAACCCGGCGCCCACGTCCACCGCGTAGTGGAAGCGGAGGGCCAGCGTGGACACCCACAGCAGCGCCACCGGCAGCGTGCACCAGGCGGCCCGGCGGCGATGACCCGCCATCACGTCGAAACCCAGGATGAAGGCCGTGACGGCGCAGTGCAGGCTGGGGAAGGCGTCCGCCTGATTGGTGCCGAAGGGCACGACGGCCAGCAGCACCCGGGTGACGCCCCACCCCTGCACGGGATGCGCGAACGCCATCGTGGCGTAAGGTCCCAGCGCCGGCAGGGTGGTGTAGCCGACGAAACCCACCGCATACAGGGTGAACAGCCCGGCGTAGAAGGCACGCGCCTTGGCGGCTGGGGCGAACAGCCAGCCGACCGTCGCGGCCAGCAGGTAGACGAAGAACAGGCTGTAGCAGAGGCTCAGCGCCTCGGTTGGCCATGCGCCCAGCCGCCCGTCGAACCAGGCCGGCAGGCTGAAGCCCAGCAGGCGCAGATCCCAGGCCTGCAACAGCGCGTCCTCGTGGCCCGCGTGGAACATCGGGATGCTGCGCCGCAGATCGCCGAACACGAACCACATCAGTGGCACGAAAAGGAAAAGGCGGGCGCGCCCGGGCCAGGGGCCACCCCAGCGCCACGCGGCCCAGCGGGCGAGGCCGATGCCGGCGGGGATGGTCAGCACCAGCACGGCGTAGGCCAGGGTCTCCGCCGCCAGCAGCCCGGCCGAGGCGGCCAACCGCGCCCAGATCAGCGAGAGCACGGCGATGAACGCCGCCTCATGTACCATCACCCGCGGTTCGATCTGCCAGGGACGCACGGTGTCACGCATGGCGGTATACCCGCGCCGGCCAGACCGCGTAGAGCGTGGTCACCGCGGCGTAGGCCAGGGCGGGCCAGGGTCGTCCGGCCCATAGCAGGACGCCGACCGCGGCCGCGGACCACAGCACCTGGACCGGCAACCCGCCGATGGCCGACCAGGCCAGCACTACGTTGTCGCCGTCCGGCATCAGCCGCCCGGCCAGGCACATCGCCGCCACGGTGGGCGCGTTCAGCACCGCTGCCAGCCAGCGCAACGGCTCGCGCGTCGGTGGGGACGCTGTAGGCGGCGGCGCCTCGATCGCCTCCAGTGCGGCCGTGATCAGCCGTTGCGCCTCGCGCAGCGTGGCACCCTGCGGCAGGTGGAATGGGGTGCCCGCCACGACCTCCACGCCCGTGCCGATCCGGGTGGGCGCTGCGTAGTGGATGGCGAGCGGCACGATGGTGGCCGCCGGGCAAGACTGCGCCAGCAAGGCGGCACCGGGCTGGAACGGCAGATGGCGGCCCAGCGTGCTGGTGCCCTCCGGAAACACGACGATGGTTCCGCCTGTCTCCAGCTCCCGCCGGCATTCCGCCAACGCCGCCAGATTGGCGGCGCGGTTCTGGCGGGGGTCGCCACCATCCTGCCGCCGGGCCACGGCGATGCCGGCGACCAAGGGGCGAAGCCAGGACTGCCGCAACCGCGCGGCTGCCACCATGAACACGGTCCGCCGCGGCAGCGCGTGGGAGTAAACCCAGCCGTCCATCAATCCGGCCCGGTGCAGGCCGACGAACAGCACTGGTCCGGTTGCCGGCACCTGCTCGGCACCAGTCACGCGCACCCGGCCCACGCACAACCGCACCGCCAGCCGGGGCAGCGCGGCCTGGAACCACAGCTGGTGCAATAAACCGCGGCTCGGCACATCCGTTTGGTCGATCTTGCGCATTGCGGCCACCCTCCTTGAACAACGTTCACACCGGAAGGTAGGACAGTTATGAACGTTGTTCAAGAAAAATCTGAACACCGTTCGCAGAAACATTCCACTGCATCGCAGCAAGACGCCCTGCACTCCACCCCATCCGAGCCGCCACCGCCGCGATGAAAGCGTTCATCTTGGCCAACCCGCGGAAGCGCAGCCTGGCCGAGACCGTCTCCGTCCCAATGACGCGTAGAGCTTAGGCAACAGCTAACGTCTGCCATCCAGGCGGAAAGCAACCTGATCGTGTCCGTCAAGCTGGTGTAAAATGCGGTGTAGTTGAGGTGGCCATTGGTCAGGCGGCTATGGTGGCGATCTGGGTGGGCACGG
>CAXSEG010000106.1:6396-13386 GCA_964235545.1 uncultured Acetobacteraceae bacterium | reverse complement strand
TGACATCGCCGAACTGCGGCACTGCCGGGTCCACACCAAGGTTCCAAACGCCGTCCTGATATTCTGTCACCCGACACACCGCCAAGCTTTGTTAAAGATGATGTAGCCCGGGCGGCGCGTTGCTGGTGTTAGCCAGCGCACCCGTCAAGACCGATACCGATGGCACCGACACTGCCACTGTTTCCATGAATAACGAGTTGACGAAGTTGATGCAATCTTTGTCAAATTGAGATTATCTCACGCCTCGACATAGTCTCGACAATGAAGCGAACCGATCGTTCTTCGTCACGTCTTGATACGTTCGCTAAGTAGCACTTTGACGCGAAAATAACGCTGGTGCAGCGACGTTCCCGTTATGGTGTCGGCCCATAACGTGACCTGAGATTGCATGAGCGACTCGACAGCGTGATTCCTTCCATCGCTGGCGCAGCGTGCCTGTTTCGAGATCATCAGGCGGCGGGATCCCGCCGCGTCCCAAGGGGGTTCGACGATGCCGACCATCCTCGCCAACGGGGCCCGCGTCGCGGTGCTGGCGCCTCAATCGGCGGCCTTCACCCTGCTGCTCGGAGCGCTCGCCGGCTTGCCGGTGCTGTCGATCGATATCAGCGCGCCGACCCTCGTCATGCTGCCCCGGGCCTTGGCGACCACCTCCGCCATTGCAGGGCTGACGCTGTCGCTGTTCATGGCTGGCTTCGCGCTGGGACAGTTCGGCGGCGGGACGATCTCCGACCGCCGCGGCCGCCGGCCGGTACTTCTGATCGGTTTGGCCGCGTTCACCGCGGCCGCCGTCGGCTGCGCGCTCGCGACGTCCGGGGTGGCATTGGTCCTGGCCCGGTTTGCCCAGGGCGCTGCCGCCGGGTCGTGCTCCGTGCTGTCGTTCGCGATGGTGCAGGACCTGTTCGAGGGTGAGGCGGCCCGCAGCAAACGCGTCCTGGTCACAATCGTGTTCGGGGTCGTGCCGCTGTTCGCGCCGGCATTGGGCGCACTCGTTGCGGCGGTTGCCGGGTGGCGCATGGTCTACATCCTCCTTGCCTTCGCCGGCGCCGCACTGCTCGCCATCACCTGGACGGGGGTGGCCGAGAGCCATCCCTTGCCGACCCGGGACGCCGCCACGCCAGGGTGGCGGCCGCTGCTGCGCGACGGACGTTTCATCGGCCTCGCCTTGACCAATGCGCTCAGCTACGGCGCCATCTTTGCCTATATCGCGGGATCGCCGGTCGTCATCATCCACCAGCTCCGGCTGTCACCGCAGATGTACGCCCTGATCTTCGCTGTGACGGCCCTTGCCTTGACGGCGGGTGCCTGGAGCAGCAGCCGCATCGTCCGCAGCGGCGTGGGAATCCGGACCTTGCTCGCCGTGGGCTTCGCCGCGATGGCCACCGCGACGGCCGGCCTCTCGGCCGTCAGCTTCGCGCACGCGCCGTGGGTGCAGTTGCTGGCGATCCCGCTCGTGATGGCCATGCTGTTCGCCCGCGGCATCATCGCGCCGAACCTGCAGCACCTCGCCATCGAGCGGCACCGCGACCGGGCAGGGGCGGCTTCGGCCGCGGTCGGCGTCTCGCAGTTGCTGTCCGCGTCCGTGGCGAGCGCCCTGGTTGCGGCGATCCTGCCCAGCTTCGGCCCGCCCGCCCTCGCGATCCCGATGGCGATGCTGGCCGGGGTGTCGATGCTGATCGGACTGTGGTCGATCCGCTGAGCGACGTCGTCTCCGCAAGCTCCCTTACCCCAGACCTGTCCTACTCCGCCGGTTGCGCTGCCGGAGCGATGCGTTGGGTGGCACCCCAGCTGCGCACGCCGGTCAGGAACGACACCCAGCCCAACGCAGCCCCAGCGTGGCGTAGCAGTTGGAAGCTGAACGGCTCGATCAATGCCGCCAGGATCGCTGGGACCAGATACAGCCCCGATGAATGACCGAGCCACCGACGATAAAGGTGCAGGGACCAAAGATAGAAGGCGAGGTCGAGCAGGATCTTGGCGCCGATCACGCCCGCTACCGGGGCCACGATGGCGAAGCGGCCGCTGATCAGGTAGGCGATCAGGAGCACGGCGCCGGTTAGGCCATAAAGCGGCTGCAGCGTGTCGATCGCCTTCACCGGCAGCATCATCGTACCGAGGCGGCCGTAGGTCGGGTTGCCGACCATGTGGCGGTACCAGACCTGAGTCTGGAGGAAGCCGCCGAACCAGCGGCGGCGCTGGCGCAGGAAGGCGCCGATGGTGGCCGGCGCGTCCGTGCGGGCGTGGGCGCCCCCGACGACACCGGTGCGCCACACCAGGCCTTGCCGCCCCGCGTGGTCGCGCAGGCGGTGGGTGAGTTCGTAGTCCTCCACCAGGCAGTCCGGATCGAAGCCGCCTACCGCCAGCAGCGGCTCCCGCCGGTAGCAGCCGAAGGCGCCGGAGATCAGCAGCAGGCCATCCGCCCGCATCCAGGCATAGCGGGAGAGGAAGTTGCGAACGTACTCGTACGTCTGGAACCACTGCAGCAGCGCGCCGGAGACGGTGCGGCGGCAGGTCGGCGTCAGCACGCCAGTGGCGGCGACCAGCGCCGGGTCGGCGGCGAACGCCGCGCGCATGGCCTGAAGCGCGCCGGGTTCGAGCATCGTGTCGGCGTCCACGGTCAGCACCAGCTCCGTCGTGCTCGCGGCGCAGGCCACGTTCAACGCCTGCGCCTTGCCGCCATGCGGCAGGCGTAGCCAACGGAGGGTGGGGTGCGAGGTGCCCGGCGCGCTGAGTTCGCCTATCGCCGGCGCGACGAGGCCGTGTTGTTTCACTAGCAGCGCGGCGGTACCGTCGAAAGAGCCGTCATCGGCGATCAGGATGGTGTCGGCCGGGCTAGTCTGCGCGAACAGCCCGGCGAGCGTGGCGGGGAGCACCGCCGCCTCGTTATGGGCGGCTACGACGATGGTGGCGGGCGGCAGCGGGCTTGCCACCACGGACGGGGCGGGGCGGAGCAACGCAAGCGTCTGCCAGAACACGAAGGCCAGCAGCACCGTGTCGTAGGCGATGTAGGCAAGGCCAGCGGACCAGGCGAACAACCCGCCGCCGCCGAAGGCCCGCGCGAACAGCACCACCCAGAGCACGAACGCGCCGCCATGAATTAGGCGGCTGCGCAGCGGCGTCGGCGGCGGGGCATAACGGGGGGAGATCATGGCCCGCCGGCGTGCCAGCACCTGTTCGACTCCGGCCATAGCCATAGGTTACTCCAGTGCGCAATTCAGCTGGCCGTATGTGGCGGTGCAGCAGGGTTTTGCACGCAGCTCGGAGCGGCTTTCGGATGGAAATTGCCAATCGTTACACGCGTACGGCGATGCTGCTGCACTGGCTGGTGGCGGTGCTGATCATCGGCAACCTGGTTCTGGTCTGGGTCATTGACGAACTGCCGGACGGGGCCGTTCGCTCGGCGATCGACCTGCACAAGTCGATCGGGATCACGGTGCTCGGGCTGGCGATCCTGCGCTTGTTGTGGCGGGTCTCGCACCGCCCACCGGCGCTGCCGCGGTCGTATCCGCGGCTGGAGAAGGCGGGGGCGCACGCCGCCCACGTGCTACTGTATGGGCTGATCTTCGGGCTGCCGATTTCGGGCTGGATCCACGACTCGGCGTTCAAGGACGCGGCGGCGCATCCGTTGGTGCTGTTCGGCGTGATCCCCTGGTTCCGCATCGGTGCGATTGCGAACCTGGACCCGGCTACCAAGGAGGCAGTGCACGCCTTCTGGTTCTCGGTCCATGCCTGGTTCGCATACATGCTGTATGCGCTGCTGGCGCTCCACGTGCTAGGCGCGCTGAAGCACCAGTTCGTGGACAAGGAGGGGGAGTTCGGCCGCATCGTGCCGTGGGGCCGGGCGGACGGGGCTGAACCGTAGGGTGGGTTGCTCGCAATCCACCAGCTTGCCGCACGACGGGCGGGCGGCAAGCAGTCTATCTCGATATGGAGGGAACGCTCAGCGAGCCGGGGAGAGCTGAGCCTCGTCGAGCACCCGTTCGTGATTGTCGAGCGCGTTCTTCACCCGGTATTGGCAGACCTGGCCGGTCACCGGCATGGTCCTGACGACGGTATAGACGCCCGGGCGCGCATTTATGTTCATCCGGTCCGGAGAAACCACGACGCGGTCACCGGCGCCATACATGTGCTTGATCATGGAGCGTCCTCGCAAATTGCTTGATTCAGCGCGGCGATGTCGCCCGCGCAGGCTGAGATGCGCAGTGGTTTATTGACACTACAGCAGTATCCTGCGGGAACCCACTGAAATTCCGCTTATCCGGGTTGGCGCGCGATCGGCAGCACAAAGGCCGGCGCCGTGTCCCACGGGAACAGCACCCAGGTTTCCTGCGCGAATGCTCTGACGAAGGTGTCCGCCGCGTCGCGCCCGGCGGGCTTGGCATACAGGCAGGCGAAATGCGCCCGGGGCAGCAGGCGGCGAACCAGCCGGGCGGTGTCGCCCCGGTCTACCAGGTCATCGATGATCAGGAAGCCGGTGCCGTCCCCCGCCGCCGGGGCGGGTTTCAGCAGCACCGCGTCGGCCCGGTCCTCCTCGTCATAGGCAGCGACCGAGACCGTCTCCACCAGGCGGCATTCCAGTTCCCGCGCCACGATCGCGGCCGGGATCATGCCGCCGCGGGTGATGGCCACGATGCCGCGCCACGGGCCCAGCCCCGCCAGCATGGTGGCGAGCTGGCGGGCGTCACGATGCAGCTGGTCCCAGGTGACGGTGGCGTAGTCGGTCAGAACAGCCGCCCGCCGTTCGGCACCACCAGGTCGGGCCGGACTAGTACGACGGCGCCGTTCTCGTCCGGCATGCCGAGCGTCAGCACCTCGGAGACGAAGCCGCCGATGCGGCGCGGCGGAAAGTTCACCACGGCGCAGACCTGGCGGCCGATCAGCTGGTCCGGCGCGTAATGCACGGTGATCTGGGCCGAGGACACCTTCACGCCCAGCTCGTCCCCGAAATCGATCCACAGCTTGATCGCGGGTTTGCGCGCCTCGGGGAAGGGTTGGGCGTCCTTGATCGTGCCCACGCGGATGTCGAGGCGGTCGAAGTCGAGGGTGCTGGCTTGTTCCATGGCGCCATCATGCCCGAGTGTTGCCAAGCGGGGGAGGGGTGTGGGAGCGTCCGCCATGCGCGATTTCCATCTGCCGGGCCGATCGCCGGTCTACGCCACCCATGCCATGGCCGCGACGTCGATGCCGGCGGCCACCCTGACGGCGCTGGACGTGCTGCGCGCCGGCGGTAACGCGCTGGACGCAGCAGTAGCCGCGGTCGCGGTGCTGGGCGTGATCGAGCCGCAATCCACGGGGATCGGCGGCGATTGCTTCTGCCTCTGGAAGCAGCCGGGGAAGCCGGTGGTGGCGCTCAACGGCTCCGGCCGAGCACCGGCGGCGGCGACGATCGATTGGTTCGAGGGCCAGGGCATCACGGCCATCGCCGATGACGGGCCGCATTCGGTGACCGTGCCAGGGGCGGTCGGCGCGTGGGAGGCGCTGCTTGCGGCCCACGGCACCAAGGGCCTGGACGAACTGCTGCAGCCCGCCATCGGCTTCGCCGCCGAGGGTTGGCCGGTGCACCACCGGGTCGCGTCGGACTGGGCGGGGGCAGTGGACAAGCTGCGCAAGAACGGCACGCATGCCTTCCTGCCCGGCGACCACGCGCCTGAGGCCGGCGACATGTTCGTGCAGCCGGCACTGGCGCAAACGTTGCGCACCATCGCCGCCAAGGGCGCGCGCGGCTTCTACGAGGGTGCCGTCGCGGCCGACATGGTGGCCACCCTGCGCGCGCGGGGCGGCCTGCAGACCGAGGCCGACTTCGCCGAGGGACGCACCGCCGCCGAGTTCGTCCAGCCGATCCATGCCGCTTGGCGCGGCTACGACGTGTGGCAGTGCCCGCCCAATGGGTCGGGGCTGCTGGTGCTGATGCTGCTCGGCATCTTGGACGGGTTCCCCCCGGCGACGGACCCGCTCTCCGTCGAGCGGCTGCACCGCCATATCGAGGCGGCGCGGCTGGTCTACCGTGACCGCGACGCCTTCCTGGCCGACCCGTCGCAAGCTTCGGTGCCAATGGAGCACCTGCTCGACCCGGCCTATCTGCGGGACCTGCACGACACCATCGACCCGGCGCGGGCCATCGCCATGCCGCGCGCTGGCGAGGCCATGCTGCCGGCGCACCGGGACACGGTGTATCTCTGCGTGGTGGACCGGGACGGGAACGCGTGCTCGTTCATCAACTCCCTGTTCAAGAGCTTCGGGTCGGGCATCCTCGCCGAGGAGAGCGGCGTCATGCTGCAGAACCGCGGCGCCGGGTTCGTGGTGCAGCGCGGCCACCCGAACTGCATCGCGCCGAACAAGCGGCCCATGCACACCATCATCCCCGGGATGCTCACCAAGGACGGCGAGGCAGTGATGCCGTTCGGCGTCATGGGCGGGCATTTCCAGCCGATGGGGCAGACGCTGTTCCTGAGCAACCTGCTGGAGTACGGCATGGACATCCAGCAGGCGCTCGACCTGCCGCGCGTCTTCCCGTACGGCGGCAAGCTGGAGGTGGAACGCGGCGTGCCGGAGGCGGTGGTGGCAAAGCTGGCGCGGATGGGACACGAAACCACGCCGATCGTGCGGCCGCATGGCGGCGGGCAGGCGATCTGGATCGACCGGGCGCGCGGCACGCTGGTCGGCGGGTCCGACCCGCGCAAGGACGGACTGGCGCTGGGCTACTGATGGAGTTCCTCAAGGCGTTCTACCCGATCATTCTCTTCGCGGTGTTCATCGGCGTGCTGATGTGGGTGGGACTGGCCTGGTATTTCGGGATGAGCTGGGTGTGACCGAACCGTGTGACCTGAGTGCCACCGAGGCGCGCCAGCTGATCGGCCGCCGCGCGCTGTCGCCGGTCGAACTGCTGGAAAGCTGCATCGCCCGTATCGAGGCGGTGGACCCGGCGGTCAACGCCATGCCGGCGCGTGACGAGGCCGCCGCCCGCGCCACCGCCAGGGTCGCCGAACGCGCGGT
>CAXSEG010000106.1:0-6386 GCA_964235545.1 uncultured Acetobacteraceae bacterium | reverse complement strand
GTGATGGCCGGGGATCGGCTGCCGGTACTGCACGGCCTGCCGCTCGGCGTGAAGGACCTGACGGCGGCAGGCGGCCTGCCGTTCACGCGCGGCAGCCCGATCTTCCGCGACACGGTGGCGCCGGACGACGAACGGCTGGTGGCCGACCTGCGCCGGGCCGGGGTGGTGGTGCTTGGCAAGACCAACGTGCCCGAGTTCGGCGCGGGGGCGAACACGCGCAACAGCGTCTGGGGGGCCACGGGCAACCCGTTCGACCCGGCGCGCTCGGCCGCCGGGTCCTCCGGCGGGTCGGCAGTGGCGCTGGCCTGCGGCATGGTGCCGATCGCCACCGGATCGGACACGGGCGGCAGCCTGCGTAACCCGGCAGCGTTCTGCGGCGTGTGCGGCTTCCGGCCGTCACCGGGCGTGGTGCCGAGCGAGATCCGCCTCCATGGCTGGATGCCACTCGCGAGCAACGGTCCCATGGCGCGCACGGTAGCGGACACCGCGATGCTGCTCTCCGCCATGGTGTCGGAAGACGGGCGGGACCCGTATGCCCGCTTCACCGACCCGGCAGCGTTGCACCCGTTGCCACCGGTGGACCTCGCCTCGCTCCGGGTCGCGGTAACGCCCGATTTCGGCTTCGCCCCCGTCGAGGGCATCGTGCGCGAGGCGTTCGCCGCCAAGACGGCGCTGTTCCGCGGCCTGTTCGCCTGTGCCGAGGACACGACACCCGATTGCACGGGGGCGGACCGCGCCTTCGCCGTGCTGCGCGCGGTCGCGTTCCTGGGCAACCACCTGGACCGCGTCCGCACCCGCCCCGCCGATGTGGGCCCGAACGTGACGGTGAACGTGGAGGAGGGCCTGCGCTACTCCGCGGCAGACGTGGCCGACGCGCTGACCCTGCAGACCGCGATGCAGCGGCGCTGGCATGCCTTCTTCCAACGGTTCGACGTGCTGATCGCCCCGTCCATCGCCATCAGCCCGCGCCCCTGGTCCGAGCTATACCCGGCGCAGATCGATGGCCGGGTGCTGGACAGCTACTACCACTGGCTGGCGCTGGTCTATGCCGGAACGCTGGCCGGGCATCCGTGCCTGTCATTGCCGGTGGGGCTGGACGCGAAGGGAATGCCGTTCGGCCTGCATCTGATCGGGCGGCGGAACGGCGACGCGGCACTGCTGGCGGCCGCGGCGGCGTTGGAAGCGGCGCTGGCACAGGATGCGCGGACCGCGCGGCCGGTGCCGGATGTGGGCGCGTTGCGGGTGGCACCGCCTATCCGGGAAATGTCGGGGTTTTTGGGGTTTGATTAAGTAGGACCGTCAAACGGCTGAGGTGAGCGAAGAGTTTGAGCCAAACGGCAAAAGCGAGAGAAGTCATATCACTACGCTCGTTAATTGGGATGGCCGCTACTATGCTCGTGGTGGGCGGTGTTGCTGTTTCACACGCTCAGAGCGACCCTGATATTTCCTGGAAATCGCCAAGATTCCTGTATTATATTCCGAGAAAATACGTGTCACCGTTCAGCACTGTCGTAGATAAGAGACTGGCTGCCATTGATCTTGACAAGGATCAAGGTGCGTTCTCCTTCAGGATGCCTGACGGCGCACCATTCGAGCGCGGTTATGGTCGTGACGAAGTTGGCGATATTGCTGCATCCATTGGGACATATCCGATTGTCGTGAGCGAAGTAAGTGCTGATCAAGATAAAATTGCGGCGCGGATGCCTGAGCGGCAGCTTGCTAGAGGTATATTGATGTTCACCGGAAACGGTAGAGAGACTCTATCGTTTGCCGGGTCTAAACTTGTACTAGATTATCCACTTGTTCATGGACCGGCTCTATTATCAACCTATACACAAATACCGGAAGTCAAAAGCTCAGGTAAGACAAGTGCGATATTGCGGTGCAACCGCGACCAGGCAGAACCGGTGTTCTTGGGGTACTGCGATGGTTGGCTGTACACTGAGGGGCTCGGTCTTGTTATGCGTGTAGAATATCCAAGGCGTAAGAGTCAGGACTTTGTCTCAATAGCACAAGTCATCTTGGGCCTGTTACAAAGCTGGCAGATCAACTAAATAGAGCCGGGAAATCGACGCATCATCCGTTGAGCGATGTCGATGTAAGTCATGCCAGACCTTGAGCCTGGTATTCACGGGTCGGGCGAGACATGTCGAGGACGTTTGCTGACGATCCGTGCCAGCCTTCACACGCGAGTACAGATCCGACGCCGTGGATACTAGGGTCGAGCCCTGGTATGACATGGTTTTGTCTATGCCACGATCTCAATGCGGGACGGCCGCCGCCTCCAGCGCCACCCGCGCGCGTAGGCTGCCATACCGTTCGGCGTAGGCGCGGGTGAACTCGGCCCCCAGCAGGAAGATCTGCGAGGAGTAGTACACCCACAGCAGCACCACCGCCAACGCACCCGCCGCGCCGAAGCTGTTGGCGACCGCCGTGCTGCCGATGTACAGGCCGATCACCGTCTTGCCGATGTCGAACAACAGCGCCGTCACCACCGCGCCGATGCCGACGTCCCGCCACTGCAGCTGCCGGTCCGGCAGGATCTTGTAGATCGCGGCAAACAGGACGGTGATCAGCGCGAACGAGATGAAGAAGTTCAGCACGCGGATCAGCAGCGCCACCTCCGGCAGGAAGCCGCCGATATAGGTCTGCACGGCGGCGATCACGGCGCTGATCACCAGGCTGACCATCAGCAGGAAGCCGAGCGTCGCCACCAGGCCAAGGCTCAACGCCCGGTAGCGCAGGTAGCGGGTGACGGTGGTGCCCTGCGGTTCCGCCCGCCAGATCACGTTCAGCGCCGCCTGCATCTTGCCGAACACGGTGGTGGCGGAGATCAGCAGCGTCACGACGCCGATCGCAGTGGCGATCCCGCCGGACTTGGTCTGCCAGGCGCTGCGCACCATGCCCTGGATAGCGACCGCCGCGTCCTGCCCCACCAGACCTTCGAGCTGGTGGGAGAGAGCGCCTTGGGCCGCCGTCTCTCCGAACACCAGCCCGGTGATCGCCACGATGATGACGAGGGTGGGTGCCAGCGAGAACACCGTGTAGTAGGCGATCGCGGCCCCGCGGCTGAGCGCGTTGTCGTCGATGTAGCCGTTGACGGTGGCCTTGATCAGGGCCCAGCTAGAACCAAGCATGCGGGCGCAACGGCGCACCCGCGGGCTAAGTTGCAGGAGCGCAGACGTGGAAGGCTTCAAGAGCACGGACCGCTACATCGCCTCCCGCGACCTGGAGGTGGCGGTGAACGCCGCGGTGGCGCTGCAGCGGCCGCTGCTGATCAAGGGCGAGCCCGGTACCGGCAAGACGGTGCTGGCCCACGAGGTGGCGCAGGCGCTCGGCCGCGACCTGATCGAGTGGCACGTGAAGAGCACGACCAAGGCGCAGCAGGGCCTTTACGAGTACGACGCGGTGAGCCGGTTGCGGGACAGCCAGCTCGGCGACGCGCGGGTGAGCGACATCGGCAACTACATCGTGCGCGGCAAATTGTGGGACGCGTTCGAGGCGGACGAGCCGGCCGTCGTGCTGATCGACGAGATCGACAAGGCGGATATCGAGTTCCCGAACGACCTGCTGCTCGAGCTCGACCGCATGCAGTTCCACGTCTACGAGACGCAGCGGACAGTCGCGGCCAAGCACCGCCCGGTGGTGATCATCACCTCCAACAACGAGAAGGAGCTGCCGGACGCCTTTCTGCGCCGCTGCTTCTTCCACTACATCCGCTTCCCCGACCGCGAGACGATGGACCGGATCGTGGAGGCGCATTATCCGGGCATCCGCCAGGATTTGGCGCGGGAGGCGCTGAACGTCTTCTTCCAGGTCCGCGACGTGCCCGGCCTGAAGAAGAAGCCGGCGACGAGCGAGCTGCTGGACTGGCTGAAGCTGCTGATGATCGAGGACATGCCGGTGGAGGCGCTGCGCTCCAACGAGAAGCACGTGGTGATCCCGCCGCTGCACGGGGCGCTGCTGAAGAACGAGCAGGATGTGCATCTGTTCGAGCGGTTGGCGTTCATGACGCGGCGGGGTGGGTAACGTCTGGACGGTGGGCTAAAGCCCACCCTACGACTTTTTTAACGGAGTGATTGTTTCCGCCAATGCCCAGGCTGCTTCGGCCAGGGACCTGAACTTGTTGCCGATCGTCATCGCCCTTGCGTCGGCGGCGTTGCCGTCGAGGGCGCGGCGGTAGACGCCAGCGGCGATCGCGGCCCAGCGGAACAGCGAGAACACCACGAAGAAGTCCAGTTCCGGCACGTCGGTGCGGCCGGTGCGGCGGCAGTAGTCTGCAACGTAATCGGCCTCCGACGGGATGCCCGGCGCGTCCGCCCCCACTAGGCCCTCCATCGCCACGGGCAGCCGCCAGGGGATACAGTTGTAGGCCAGGTCGGCCAGCGGGTGGCCGAGGGTGGAGAGTTCCCAGTCCAGCACCGCCAGGACGCGGGGTTCGGTGGGGTGGAAGATCAGGTTGCCGAGCCGGAAGTCGCCGTGGGCGAGGGTGGTCTCATCCGCCGCGGGGGCGTGGGCGGGGAGCCAGGCGATCAGGCGGTCCATTTCGGGCAGATTGCCGGTGTTGGCGGCGAGGTACTGCTTGGTCCAGCGGTCGATCTGGCGGGCGACGTAGGCTTGCGGGCGGCCGAAGCCGGCAAGGCCGGCGGCTTGCCAATCGACGGCGTGCAGGGCGGCGAGGACGCGGTTCATCTCGTCGTACATCGCGGTGCGGTCGGCGGGGGCGATGCCGGCCAGGGTGCGGTCGGTGAAGACGCGGCCGGGCAGGTAGTCCATCACGTAGAACATGGTGCCGATCACGCCGTCCTCCGTGCAGAGCAGGCGCATCGGGGCCACTGGCACGGCGCTGCCGGCGAGGGCGGCCTGGACGCGGTATTCCCGGTCCACGGCGTGGGCCGAGGGCAGGAGGGCGCCCGGCGGCTTCTTGCGCAGCACGTATTCGGCGCCGGGCGTGTGGAGGTGGAAGGTGGGGTTGGACTGGCCACCCTGGAATTGGCGGACGGTGAGGGGGCCGGTGAAGCCGGGAAGGTTGGCGGTGAGGTAGGTTGTGAGGCGTGGTTCGTCGAAGCGGTGGTTGTCGAGCGGGGTGACCAGGCGGGGGGCGCCGTAGGTTATAGCTTCGGTCATGGTGTTCTCTGCCAAACGGTTTGCGTGGCGATCCCTCCCCCCAGCCCCCTCCCACAAGGGGAGGGGGAGTCTACTCCAGCGCGGCGCCGCCGATGGTGACGCCGCCGTCGATGACGAAAGTCTGCCCGGTGGTGAAGCTGCCGGCGGGGCTGGCGAGGAAGACGGCGGCGCCGGCGATCTCATCCGGCTCGCCGATGCGGGGCAGGGGGCTGTCCTTGACGCGCTTCGCGAGCACCGCCGGGTCCTCCCACAGGGCGCGGGCGAAATCGGTCTTTACCAGGCCCGGCGCAATGCAGTTGGCGCGGACGTTCTTGCCCCCCCATTCTACGGCCAGGTTGCGCACGATGGCGGTGTCGGCCGCCTTGCTGATACCATAGGCGCCGAGCGTCGGCGTGCCGCGGATCCCGGCAATCGAGCTGATGACGATGATCGCGCCGCCGCCGCGCTCCGCCATCTGCGGCAGCACCATGTTGCACAGCCAGAAGTTGGAGCGGACGTTGCACCCCATGATGCGGTCGAACGCCTCGTCCGGGCAGTTCAGCGACGGCCCGAAATACGGGTTCACCGCCGCGTTGCACACCAGGATGTCGATCCCGCCCCAGTGCGCGATGGTGCCGTTCACCAGGCCTTGCAGCTGCTCCTTGTGGGCGATGTTGGCGGGCAGCACCATCGCCTCGCCGCCTTTCGCCCGGATGCCCTCGGCCACCACCTCGCACGGCTCCTTCTTGCGGGACGAGACGACGACCTTGGCGCCATGCTCGGCCATGCGCTCGGCGATGGCGCGGCCGATGCCCTTGGAGCTGCCGGTGATCAGCGCGACCTTACCGGTCAGGTCGAACAGGCTGGACATCACTCGGCGGCCAGGTTCGGGCGCGCCGGCTTGTATTTGGCCAGCTCGAGGCGCCCCAACTGGTAGCGGTGCACTTCGTCCGGGCCGTCCACGATGCGCATCGTGCGGGCGCCGGCGTACATCTTGGCCAGGCCGAAATCGTTCGACACGCCGCCGGCGCCGTGCATCTGCACCGCCCAGTCCAGCACCTGGCACGCCATGTTCGGGATGCTGACCTTGATCTCGGCGATCTCGCGCCGGGCGGCCTTGTTGCCGACGGTGTCCATCTTCCAGGCGGCGTGAAACACCAGCAGGCGGCACTGGTCGATCATGATGCGGCTGTTGGCGATGCGCTCCATCGTGACGCCCTGCTCGGCCAGCGGCTTGCCGAACGGGTGGCGGCCGAGCGAGCGGCGGCACATCATCTCCA
>CAXSEG010000105.1:0-13401 GCA_964235545.1 uncultured Acetobacteraceae bacterium | reverse complement strand
CGGTGGCTACGTTTTCGTCTCCTCGGGAGGCGCTGCGTCGAGCGACGTCATCGCAGGCGGCTATCTCATCGTGTCGGCCGGCGGCACGGCGAGTGGCACGGACGTGCTGTCAGGCGAATTAGAAAATTCAGGTGGCTCAACGGTAGCCACGATAGTGTCAGGCGGCGATGAAAGTGTGAACGGCACTGACGTAGGCACGATTTTCAACGGGGGCTTCTACCTCGTTGGAAGTGGTGGGACAGCGGTGGCGACGACCGTAGTGAAGGGGTTCTTCGAGGTCGAAAGTGGCGGCCGCGCCATCTCATCCATTATTGAGCCGGGTGCAACAGCATCCGTCTCAAGTGGCGGGGCACTGACCTCGCCGACGATACAGAGCGGGATGACACCCCTCACCATTCAGCCAGGAGGCCAGATAAGCAACGCTACCCTTCTGCCCGGCGCAGCAATCGTTTTTGCAGGCATTCCGTTCGTCTCCGGAGAGACAGTCTCGTTCAACGCCACCTCCGACTTGCTCAACGTTGCCGCGGGCGGGGCGACGCTCGCCGACTTGCAACTTGCAGGGTCCTATGCAGGCGAAAGCTTTGCCGTCGGTCCGCAGCAACGCGGCCCAACAAACGGCAGCACGGTCCTGTCTACCTAGACAAACTCGGCTGGAAGCGGCTTGCCTGCGACCACGATTAATACGGTGAGCCTTAGCAACGGCGGCAGTGTCACCGTGACAACGCCCGGCACGCCTTTCAGCGTGTCCACCAACGGACCGGCTGGCGTTACCACGATCTCGGCCGGCGCAGGCGGCGCCACCGTCAGCGGGGGTGCCACCACCGCCGTCCTCAGCACGCCAGGGCTGGTTACCCTCCTGCCGCTCTCGGGCGGCGTCGTCGTGCCAGTCGCGACCGGGTCGCCGCTCCAGACGGCGCTGGTGCAGGACATCCTGGCGCTGAGCCAAACAACGACGTCGCAGACGGTCTACCTGCCTGGCCAAAGCTCCATCTTTTCCTCGAGCGTGCTGGGCGCGCAGGTGCTGCTGGACCTGCCGGAGCGGACGGACACGATTACCGGCACCGCCGCGGTCCCGGTCGCCGATATCGTGCTCGACAATCCCGGGGCAACTTACATCACTGCCGGAACACCCGCCTCCATCGTCGTCGCCGCGGACGGCGCACCGGCGACTATCATCAACAACGGCTCCGGCAACGCCCTGATCGCAGTCACGGGAGCGGCCAACAACACGCTGGAAGGGCTTGCCGGGGCCAACCAGTTCGTCACCGCCAACGGCGGGCAGGACGCGATCCTGCTCGACGGGGCCGCCAACTTGCTGACCACGAATGGGGCGGACGCGGTGCTGGTGGGTGGGCCGAGCACGGTCGCCGCTGCTTCGAGCGGGCTGGACTTGGTGGCGATGACGTCCGGGACCACGCTCACCTTCGTGGATCAGTCGGCGGGGCCGGCGGCCGACAGCATCACCGGTGCGGCCGGTGGCACGGTGGTGTTCGCCGGCCCCGGCAGCGCCGTGATTACTGCCGGGGCAGGGACGGAGGGGTTCGTCACTGACACGTCGGCGGGAAACGTGACCCTGAATGGTGGCGCGAGCGGGGGCAATACGTTCCTGTTTGTCAAGGACGCGAACGCTGGGTCAGCGTCGGTGGTGGTGAACGACTTTGGCGGCAGCGACGCTTTGGGCGTGCATGGCTATGAGGGGTTCAACGTCATGGCCGGCGCGGGCGGCGCAATGCTGTCCTTGAGCGATGGGGCGGTGGTGACGTTCACCGGCGTGTCTGTCGCGGCGGTCCAACAGGCGGTGAAGATCCTGTAGGGCGGGCGGCGGGCTTGGCCGGTCGACAGCCAAGCGGCGCCGGGACAGCCGCTCCGTCCTGCTTGCCGCCCGCACCGCCGCGTCCCGTTGGGCCACCCGCCTGCCCGACCTGGCAAGCCGCCTCCGCGCCATCCCGGCCGTGGAGGTGGCGCTGCCTGGCGACGACATGCTGCGCGACTTGTTTGCCAGCCAACTTGCCCTCCGCTTGATCGCCATGCCGAACGCGGTGAAGGCCTGGCTGCTGCTCCGCCTCCTCCCGCGACCCGGCGGCGTTGCGGGAGGCGGCGGCACGGCTGGACCGCGCAGCCCTGGAGCTATGCCGGCGTAGCGATGACGGTAGCTGCGGCGGCACCGGGAATGCCGCGATGGCGGAGTTCGTGACGGGTGATCGCGGAGGGCGTGACGGCGGTGGTGGCCGTGGTCGATCTGCCGGTGTTCCTGCTGGAACTGGCGGCCGCGGGCGCGGTGACGATCCTGCACATGGGTGTCCGGCACCGGTTCGCCCATGTGGATGCCGCCCGGCTTTGGGCCGGGCACCTGCCGGGCGCCGCGCCCGAGCACCTTCCGGTCGCCGACCCGATCCCGCCGCTGCCGCCGCTGCACGCGGAGCCCGAGTTGTCGCGGCACACGGGCCATGACCAGCCGACGATCCGCTTGCCGGCCTGGACGCCGCCGCCGGAGCCGGTTTCGCTCCCGCCGGTGATGGCAGGGCCGGAGCCGGTGGCGCAGGATGCGACGATCATGGCGGCGGTGCACAACGGCCACCCGTCCAGCACCTCGGCCACGGCCCGGGCCGCCGCCGAGCGGAGAGATCCGGCCGTCACCGGCGCGCTGAAAGATGCGGAGTGGCGGGCACATCGCCTGATCAACCTGGCAGCGGTGCGGCAGGATGGCCGCGTGATCGCCGCGGCGGCGCGAGCCGGGTGGACTCCGGACCACGAATCCAACGTGGTGGCCCTGCCGCATACGCCGGCAGCGCAGAGCAAGCTGGCTTCAGTGGGTGTCGGACGGCCGCACCATAACAGTAGGCACTTCGGTTGGAACGGTGTCGTTCAAACACAGCTTAGTAGGATGGAAGGAGACCTCGACCTTGCCCTCGGCAAAGGCGACAGCCCTGCCAAGGATAGGGCAGCGTTTCGCGCGCTGAACCGTTTGCAACGGAAACTTCGGTCTGACATTTTGAAATCGCAGCGTGTAACTTCGCTAGAGTGGGAAGCTTATTCCGGACCGGCAACTATCTGACGTGCTACCCGTCTGACTAGACACGATGTCTACGCTAGATCTTTTTCAACAATACGGTGTCCAGGGACGCTATCCTGCATTTACGGAACAGGGCGATGACGGGCTCCGGGATGTGATGTTTGTATTACTTGCGAAGTCCGGTATTTTGGAAGAGCCAAGACATCCGCTCGTGTGCATCTCACTAGCACCGAAGCTCGTATATCCTTATCTGAAGAAGCGTTTGCTCGATCTGCTCATGATCGGAAATTACTGATTGTGTTCTGCTCGGCTCCGCGCTGCCTTCTTCTCTTCGACCTGACGTGATAGAGTTTATTCCGGTTCAATCGGTTCGCATGACTTTCGGGTGCACGTGATGGATTACCATTTCGTGCATGTCATCGCGGGGCAGCCTGCCATCGATATCGGTCGGTCCGATGTGGATCTGCATCGATACCGGGACCGCTTTGTTGGCGGGAAAATCGTTTCTATAGAATACACGAAACGCTTGGCATTACGGGAAGGTTTGCAGCCGCGAACCGAACTGTTCCACGCCGCGGAGGCGCGGCTGGAAATTTTAGCAATGGACAGCCTGGCCGAACGCGTCATGCAGGCTGGATGTCTGGGGATGGAGTTCAGCGATCCGGTGCACCCCTGTTTCTCGGATGACCCGCCTCTGATCCGGACGGCCCGCGGCATCGAGCGCCGCAGCCCGGCGACGCGCGCGGCCCACCTGCGGCTCGTCAAGCGGATGCGCGCCGCTGATCCGAGGTTTGGGCCGTAGCGGGCGGCAAGTGGGCAGTCGTGTTGCAATCGGCCCACGTCATTCGACACCCCTTCCGCGCTCCGCTACAGGATTGGGCCATGAACGAGCTCACTCCCGTCGGGCCCGCTGAACGAAGCGCCGTTTCGATCGCCTCCGACAGTCCCGACCGCTTCATCAACCGGGAACTTTCCTGGCTCGATTTCAACCACCGGGTCGTGGAGGAGGCGCAGAACGCTCGGCACCCGCTTCTTGAGCGGCTACGCTTCGTCTCAATCAGCGCCTCCAACCTGGACGAGTTCTTCTCCGTCCGCGTCGCCGGGCTGATCGGCCAGGCCAAGGCCGGCATCATCTCGCTCTCCGCCGACGGGCGCACGCCGGCGCAGCAACTGGCCGAGATCCAGGTCCGCGCCGCTGCCCTGATGGCGACGCAGCAGGACGTCTGGACGGAGCTGCGCGGACTGCTGGAGGAGGCGGGGCTGCATGTCTGCGACCCGGCGGCCTTGCCCATGCCCGACCAGGAATGGCTCGCCGCCTGGTTCATGGACCGCATCTTCGCCGTGCTCACCCCGCTTGCGATCGACCCGGCGCACCCGTTCCCGTTCATCCCCAACATGGGCCTCGTCATGGTGCTGAAGCTGCACCGTGACGAGGACCACACCGCCATGAACGGACTGATCCCGCTGCCGAGCCAGGTGGAGCGGTTCATCCGCCTGCCCGGCGCGCCTGGCGCCCCGATCCGCTTCGTGCTGCTGGAAGACCTCGTCTCGCGCAACCTGCACGCCTTGTTCCCCGGCTTCCGCGTGGTGGCGCAGGGCATGTTCCGCCTGATCCGCGACACCGGCGTCGAGTTCGAGGAGGAGGCGGAGGACCTCGTCCGTTCCTATGAGACGGCCCTCAAGCGCCGCCGCCGCGGCGTGCCGATCCATCTCTCGGTGGACGCCGCCATGCCGCCCGATCTGCGCGCCCTGGTGGTGGACGAGCTGAGCGTGAACGAGGACGAGATCCCCGGCGACGAGGTGCTGGTGCAGACCGGCATCCTGGGGACCGCCGACCTCAAGCAATTGATCGTGGACGACCGGCCGGACCTGCTGTTCCCGCCCTACACCCCGCGCTTCCCGGAGCGCATCCGCGACTTCGCCGGGGACTGCTTCGCCGCCATCCGCGCCAAGGACATCGTGGTCCACCACCCGTTCGAGAGCTTCGACGTCGTGGTACAGTTCCTGCGCCAGGCTGCCCTCGACCCGAACGTGGTCGCCGTGAAGCAGACGCTGTACCGCACCAGCCGTGACAGCCCGATCGTTAAGGCGCTGATCGAGGCGTCCGAGGCCGGCAAGTCCGTCACCGCGCTGATCGAGCTGCGCGCCCGCTTCGACGAGGAGGCCAACATCCGCCTCGCTCGCTCGATGGAGGCGGCCGGGGTTCAGGTGGTGTACGGCTTCGTCGAGCTGAAAACGCACGCCAAGCTCAGCCTGGTGGTGCGGCGCGAGGGCGGAACCATCCGCTCCTACGCGCATTTCGGCACGGGGAATTACCACCCGTTCACCGCGCGGATCTACACCGACCTATCGTTCTTCACCTGCGACCCGGACCTCGTGCGGGATAGCGCACGGCTGTTCAACTATATCACCGGCTATGCGCGGCCCGAGCGGATGGACAGCCTGGCGTTTAGCCCGCTCACCATACGCAAGCGGCTGGACGAGCTGATGGATGCCGAGATCGCCCACGCCCGGGCCGGCCGCCCGGCCACGATCTGGCTGAAGATGAACTCGCTGGTGGACGACGCGCTGATCGACAAGCTGTATGCCTGCTCGCAGGCGGGTGTCACGGTGATGTGCGTGATTCGCGGCATCTGTTGCCTGCGCCCCGGCGTGCCCGGTCTGAGCGAGACCATCCGCGTGAAGTCCATGGTCGGCCGCTTCCTCGAGCACAGCCGCATCTTCTGCTTCGGCAACGGCCATAAGCTACCCTCCCGCCACGCAACGGTGTTCATCAGCAGCGCCGACTGGATGGCGCGCAACATGGATTGGCGGGTGGAGAGCATGGTGCCGATCCACAACCCCACGGTGCATGCGCAGGTGCTGGACCAGATCATGGTCGTGAACCTGAAGGACACGCTGCAATCCTGGGAGCTCGACGTCACCGGCACCTGGAAGCGGGTGCCACCGGGTGCCAAGCCGGTCTCGGCGCACGACTACTTCATGACCAATCCGTCTTTGTCCGGCCGTGGCTCGGCGCTGCACGGCCGCGCGGTCACCGTCGGTGGCCAGGCGCACCGGCGGCCGGACCGGGTGACCCAGGATTGACCGGGCCTCGCTCCGCCGTCGTCGACCTCGGCTCCAACTCCGTCCGCCTCGTCGTGTTCGAGGGCACGGCCCGCAACCCCGTCATGATCTTCAACGAGCGCGCCGTGCTGCGCCTCGGCCGCGGGCTGGAGACGACGGGCAAGCTGAATGAGGAGGGTGTCATTGCGGCGCTCACCGTGATGCACCGCTACGCCGCCATCGCCCGCGCGATGCATGCCGAGCCGATGGAGGTGCTCGCCACGGCCGCCGTGCGCGATGCCAGCAACGGCCAGGCCTTCGTCGCCGGGCTCGAGGAGCGGATGCCGGGGGTGCCGATCCGCGTGCTGTCCGGCGAGGAGGAGGCGGCGCTTTCCGCTGCCGGAGTGCTATGCGGCATCCCGCAGGCCAATGGCATCCTGGCCGATATCGGCGGCGGCTCGCTGGAGGTGGTGCGTCTGTCCCAAGGCCGGCCCGGCCCGGCGCAGACGCTGCCGCTCGGCGTGATCCGGCTGGCGGACCGCGCCGCCACCGACCTGGTCCGCGCCCGTGCGCTGGCGGAGGCGGACCTCAAGACGGTTCCCTGGCTGTTCCAGTATCCCGGCCGTGACCTGTATCTCGTCGGCGGCGCCTGGCGGGCCTTAGCGCGCATCCACATGGCGCAGACCGGCTATCCGCTCGCCATCGTCCACCATTACACCATCGGCAGTGACGAGGTGCGGGACCTGACCGGCGTGATCGGTGCGGCCAGCCGCCGCATGCTGGAGCGCTTGCCCGGCGCCCCGCGGCGGCGGCTGGACGATCTGCCCTACGCCGCCATCGTGCTACGGCGCCTGTTGCGGGCGACGGCGGCGCGCCGGGTGGTGTTCAGCGCCAACGGCATCCGCGAGGGCTGGTACATGGCCCGCATCCCGGCCGCTACTGCCGCGCAGGACCCGGTGCTCGCCGCCAGCCGCGACCTCGGCCAGCACCATGGCCGGGACCCGGCGATGCCGCCCGCCCTGACCGCTTGGACCCGGACGCTGTTCCTGGGCGAGACCGAAGACGCCGCCCGCCTGCGCGAAGCGGCGTGCTCGCTCTCCGACATCGGCAGCCACGACCACCCGGAATATCGCGCCGAGCAGGCCTATCTACGCATCCTGCGCCAGCCCGGCGTCGCGCTGGACCATCACGGCCGCGCTTTCCTCGCCCTCGCCGTCGCGATCCGTTACGAGGCCGATCCCGCATCCCCCATGCTCACCACCGTCCGCCAATTGCTGGACGAGGCCGCCGCCGCCCGCGCCACCGTGCTCGGCCACGCCTTGCGCCTGGCCTACACCCTTTCCGCCGGCACCCCCGCGTTGCTGGATGGCACCGCGCTCACCCTGTCCGACGGCCGGTTACGCCTGTCGCTGGGCGACGGTGGCGGCGCTTTCCTGGGCGAAGGCGTCACCCGAAGGCTGGACCGGCTGGCGGGCGCGATGGGGCTGGTGGGGGAAGTGGTAACATCCACGGGCGCGGTGCCGGCCGCCACGAACGCGACCCTAGGGGATTTTGGCTGACGTAGGTTTTGCAGGTTGAAGAGGCCAAACACTCGGCTTCGAGTTTGACGTCATCAAACGACAGTCATCTTGCGCGTGGCCACCCCTTCCCCCGGCCCCCTCCCACAAGGGGAGGGGGAGCAGTGCAGGGTACGTCCGCTGCTCTCGGATCTGACAGTCCGGTCACAGCCAGGGCACGCCGAACGCCACCGGGCCGCCCGACGGGATCAGATCCGGCTTGGCGGTCAGCGCGTGCCCGTCGAACCCGAACACGCTGATCGTGCGGTCGCGGTCGTTCTGCACCATCAGCAGCGTGGTGTCGCGCGACCAGGCGATGCCCTCGGTCCAACGGCCGATCGGTGCCGTAGCGACCAGGTTTAGCGTTTGGCCGGTGACCGCGAAGATCTGCACCACGCCGTGGTCGTGATAGGTTGGCGCCGATGGCATGTTCGGCGTGCCCATCTCCGCCCCGACCGCCAGGAACTTGCCGTCGGGCGAGAACTTCATCGGCTCCGGCCCGCTCGCGACCGAGACGCTGAAGACGGACCGCGGCGGGGTGAGCGTCATGTCGATCAGGGACACCGTGTCCGCATCGCCATCGCCGCGGCCCATGTTGGACACGGCGGCCAAAGCGAGGTCCGGCGTGATGTCCACGGTGTAGGGCGCCATGCCCGTCGTGATCGGGCGCTTGTCCAGGGTGACGGTGGTGCCGTCGATGTGCAGAACGCTGACCTGGTTGTCGAACTGGCGGCTGACGATGGCGGTCTTGCCGTCCTTGGTGAAGGCGACGCCGCTGGCCCCGGATTGCTTGCCGAGATCGACCTTGCCGGCCGGTTTCAGATGCTTGTCCTTCACGGTGAACACGGAGACGGAGCCCGCGGTGCGGTTGCAGACCAGGGCCAGCGTGCCGTCCGGCGACAGGCGGATCGTGGTGGCGCCGGCGCCTGCATGCAGTGTCTGCGTCACGTGCGGCGGCGTGCTGGTGAGGTCGAGCACGGAGACACGGTCATCTGGCGCGATGCCGAACTTGGCCGCCGGGTCCGCCTGGGTGGCGGCGGTCAAGATCGCCCAGCTGGAGTCGGGCGCCATCCACACGGCGAAGGGAGGGCCGACGACGGAGCCTGGTAGCTCGACCGTGCCCACGATGCGCGGCGGGGACTGGCTGATGTTGATCATGTCCACGGTGTCCGGGCGCGCCGGGCTGGCCGCGACCTGGTTTGCCTGGTCGTCCAGGATGGGGTGGTTGTCGTTCATGGACAGGATGATGTCGGCGGCCCAGCACGGACTCGCCGCCACGCATAGCATCGTGGCCAAGGCGGGCAGATAGGCGGATCTTGGCATCGCGCTTCCCCTTGGGCCTGGTTGCCGGCCCTAGCCGCGAAGCTAGCGGACAGAGGGCGCCGGGTCAGCCAGGAATTTGGCGGCCAGGAACCTTCAGGAACGTCTCGAACGGACGGTCGCACAGGTCGAGCAATGTCGTGGGCACGGTGAACCCGTCCGGATCGTCGGCGATCAGGCCCGTCATCTGCGACCGGTGGCACGCGATCGCCCGCTGCTTGACCGGGAGGGTTCCGGCGATGTCCAGCCGCCAGCCAAGAATCGTGCAGCGGGGCAGGGCGTGGTTCGGCGGCAGGGTCCAGCCCCAGACGGCGTAGGAGAGGTGGCGTGCGCCGGTCAGGCGGCAGGCACGGGCGGCGATACGGTGCGCGGCCAGGTGGTCGCAATGCGGGTCATGCCGCCAGCTGGCGAGGACCGTGCGGATGCCCCGGCTGCGGATGAGGTCCGCGACCCGGTCCCCGGCATGCCGTAGCGCCGTTCCCCAACGCGGGGCCGCAGCGTCCTGGTATCGCAGGAAAAGCAACCGGGCGGCGGGCACGCCGAGCACCGCGACCGCATCCGCCGCCTCCGCTTCGCGCACGGCTTTCAGGCGGGCGGCGGGGTAGCTGGGCGAGTTGGGGTGGGACATCGTGCCGTCAGTCAGGATGGCGACATGCGCGCGGCTGGCCGTCTGCGCGATCAGGCCGCCGCAGCCGAGGCTCTCGTCATCCGGATGGGGGGCCAGCACCAGGCACGGTCCCGACCCAGTGATGGTGGCCGCGTCGGCGAGAGGCAGGGCCGCCATGCGGGCAAGGACGTCACCCGCCCTCAAGGCCGGCGCACCCGGTGGCGGGCGGCGAGCCAGAGCAGGGGCAGCTGGTTCTTGACCAGGCGCTGGCTCATCCGGCGGGGCTGCAGGAGCAGGCGATGCAGCCATTCCAGGCCGGCACGCTGCATCGCCATCGGCGCGCGTGCCTCCAGCCCCGTGGCGAACAGCAGCGACGCGCCGATGCACAGCCCCGTCCCGACGGCGCCGCCCCGCTCGGTGATGCGCAGGCCGAGCAACTCGGATTGCGGCGCACCGCAGGCGAGGAAGACGTAACGGGCGGGGTGGGCCAGCACGAAATCGATGCAGCGCGCCACCTCCGCCGGGTCACGGATGAAGCCGAACGGGGGATCGTGACGGGATATCTGCCAGCCGTGGTGCGCGCTGAGGCGCCGTTCCATCTCGGCTGTGCCGCCGATGACGGTCACCCGGTCCGCCGGCGTCACGGCGCCGCGCACCATCGCCAACGTCAGGTCGCTGCCCAGGCCGAGCGGGAGCTGGATGCCGAGTGCCAGGGTCGCGATGCGCGCGACCACGCGGCTATCACACAGCCGCAGCCATGCGCCGTCGATTCCGGCCCGGAAACGGGGTTCGCCCCGCTCGTAGTTCACGACGTGGACGGCATTGGGCGTGCAGACATAGGCGAAGGGTGCGTCCGCAGGGCGTGCCACGATCGCGGCGAGCGCTTCCGCCGTGGTCAGGGGGGAGAAGCTGGTGCCGAACGCGGCAATCTCGCCTTCCACGCCTCAGGACCCGAACGGGTTGGTTTTCAGGCCGAAGGACCGGCGGATCAGCCGGATCATGCGGGACCGGGGCGTGCGGATCGAGACGTAGCGCGGGCTGGTCACGCCGCCGAACCCGGCGTAGAGGCCGATCGCCCGTTCTGCGGACAGGCCGTCAAAGTCGAACAGCAACCCGTTGCGCGCCGCGTGGCGGATCGCTTCCCAGATCAGCAACGGAATGGCGCCGTTTCCGGAGTCCAGCCGGCGGGTGGACAGCGTGTAGTAGCTGGCTTGACGGTCGCTTGAGCAGAAGACCGCTGCGGACAACCGGTTCTCGGCGTCACGCAGGCCCAGCATCCGGCCGGCGCCGCGCCCAATGGCCGCCGCCATCAGGTCCCGCATCATGCCGCGGGAACTCCAACTGTCCTGGCCCCGGTCCTGCAGATTTTCCGTGTAGAACCGGGCGAACTCGTCGCTGTCGTCCAGCTCCTCTACCTCGAATTGCCGGCGCGCCTTGCGGATGACGTTTCGGTGCTTGTCCCGCAACCCCGCCCACAACACCGCCTCGGGCGCGGGCGTGACCTCGAACGTGAACTGCACCGCCGTGTCGAACTGCTCGGCCTGGAACGCGACGACGTCGGTCACGCCGCGGTGGAACTTCTGCCAGTAGCTGGCCGAGGGCGGCAGAGCCTGGATCAGGTCCCGCGTGACCGCCGAACGCTTGAGCCAACGAGCCTGCCGCGAACCGATGCCCTCATCGATGGCCGGGCCGAGGAAATGGGTGAGCGGCGGCATGTCGATCACCGAGCCACCGAACCGGCGCACGATCTGGTAGGGCATGCGTGCGATCAGGCGGCCGTCCTCCCGCACCTCGGCGTCCCGCCATTGCCGGCGGGTGACGATGTCGAGCCACCACGGCTCGTGGAAAACGGTCGGCACGAGCGGATCGGGGCTCGGGACCGAGCGGCCCTCATCGGCGATACGTCCTGGCGTGGTGACGTGCGTCACGCCTGCCGCAGCCACTCGACGCACCCGGCAAGCCCCTGCTCGACCCCGATCTGCGGCGCCCAGCCGAGCGACTCCCGCGCGGCGGTGGTGGGATACGAGGCTTTCAGGCCGAAAAGCGCCAATTCACTGCTCGCCGGTGCGCCGAGCAGCGTGGTGCCGGCCAGGCCTGGGCGGATCCGGTTCGCGAGCTTGAGCGGGAGGGCCGACAGGGACCGTGCCCGAACCTGCAGCGGGCTAAGCGACCGGAGAGTCGGAGCGCCCAGTGCGTGCGCCATGCGGGTGAACCACTCGTTCCAAGTCATCGGCTCGGTCCCGCTGATGTTGAAGGCAGCACCGGCGATACCCGGACAAGCGAGACCATGCCGGATCGATCCCACAACGTCCAGGATGTGGACGAGGTTGCAAGTGCCCTCTCCGGCGCTGCCGAAGGTTCCCCAGCGCCCCGACCGGATCCGCCGGGCCAGCGTGGCGACCCACAACGCGCTGCCGGGCCCGTAGACGATGGCCGGGCGCAGACGAACCACCTCCAGGCCGTGCTGTGCCAGGCAGGCCTCCTCTGCCGCCGCCTTCCAACCCGCGTAGCCGGAGCGGCCCGGCAGCATCGGCGACGCTTCCGTGATGGCGCCGGTCGCCAGCCCGTATACCGCGACCGAGCTGATATGGACGAAGCGGCGCACCCCCGCCGCCGCCGCCGCCGCGAGCAAGGCGCGCGTGCCATCCACGGTGACGGCGCGGTCCCCGACGGCGCAATGCACCACCGCCGCCACGCCGGCCAGCCCCCGTTGCAGGCCCGCGCCGTCCAGCAGATCAAGCTGACGCGAGTCGCCCCGCCCGTCCCGCGTCCCGGCGATGACGGTTGCGTCCGGATCACGCTGCAGGTGTCGCAGGAGGTGGCCACCCAGGAAGCCACCCGCGCCCGTGACCAGAATGGGGCCGATCTTGGCAATAGTGTGCATGTCGGGCCCATCCTACAGCGGTGTCGCACGCAAAGGGTTACTGCCCCCTCCTACGCTGCCACAATCCGTTCGCGCGATGACGCGTTTAGCCTAGGCCGACTGGAGCTTGGACTACGCCGCCCGGCCAACAGGCAATGCGGTCGGTCGCGTGGTCCCGTCAGGGACCGGCCATGATCTCGGCCAGCGTCACCGGGCGGAACTGCCAGGCGTCGACGCCGATATCCACCTGACGCGGCAGCTTCTTGAGCCGGCCGTGGCTGTGGCCGTGCAGGTTCCACGCGCCCCGCCCCATGTCCCGCCAGGTGCGGAACGCATAATGGCACAGCACGAGGCGGATGCCATCCAGGACGAGTTCGGCATAGGGCTGAACGCTGGCCCAGCCGGGCTGGGTGGTTATCGAGTCGAGGTCGTTATTGCCGGTGACCAAATGCTTGCGCCCAGGCAAAGCTGCGAGCAGTCCCGCGGCATCCACCTGGCGGCCGACCGCAAAATCGCCCAGGTGCCACACCTCGTCCTCCGGGCCGACGACTGCCTGCCACGCGGCGATCATCGCGGCGTCCATGGCCGCAACGGAGGGGAATGGCCGCCGGTACAAACCGAGTGCGCCACCATGGCCGAAATGCGTGTCTGCGGTTAAGAATATCGTCACGGCTGCCTGCTTCGATGGGGCCGGCCGCTATCATCCGCAAGCCACCGGGCGTGGCGAAGGAGCGACATGCTGGGTTCAAGACTGATTCTCGTTGCGGCGTCGATGCTCGGAACAGCCGGCATAGCCTTGGCACAGGCGCCGAACGAGACGATCGACGTGGGCGGCTGGAAGATCACGGATGCGCATGAGGACGGCGAGTTCCGGGGCTGCACGGCGATCAACACGTTCAATGACGGCAGCATGATCGGGCTGGCAGCGACCAAGGACGTGACGCTGATCATCATCTCGGAACCGAAATCCGGCCTCACCCCGGATCAGAGATACCAG
>CAXSEG010000104.1:0-13465 GCA_964235545.1 uncultured Acetobacteraceae bacterium | reverse complement strand
GACATCGCCGTCGGCCGCCGGCACGTGCCCGGCGGCGACTCGTCCGGCCTCGCCGGGGCCTGGCGCCACCGCATCTCCGCCGCTGGCACCCGGCTCGCCCAGCGCACCTTGCCGGTCACGCTGCACGACCCGATGAGCGGCTACTTCCTGCTCCGCCGCTCCCTCTTCGAACACCTGGCCCCACGGCTCACCGCCCAGGGCTTCAAGATCCTGCTCGATCTCATCCTCTCCGCCCGCACCCCCTTGCGCGTGACCGAGATCGCCTGCCAGTTCCGTCCGCGCGCCGCCGGGCGCAGCAAGCTGGACGTGTTGGTCCTGCTCCAATTCGCCGCCTTGCTGCTGGACAAGGCAACGCGCGGGCTGCTGCCGCTGCGCTTCGTCTCCTTCGCCCTGGTCGGCGCCGTCGGCGTCGCGGTGCATCTCGCCGTGCTCACCGCCGTCCGTCCGCTGGGAGCCCCGTTCGAGACGGCGCAGGCCGCCGCCACCCTCGTCGCCATGATCGCCAACTTCGCGCTGAATAACCTGATCACCTATCGCGACGTGCGGCTCCGCGGCCCGGCCCTCTGGCGCGGCCTGCTGCTCTTCCTGCTGGGCTGCGGCCTTGGCGCCTACGCCAATATCGGTATCGCCCGTGTGCTCTACTCGGACCACGCCGGCTGGACCCCCGCCGGCCTGGCCGGTGCCGCGATCGGCCTGGTGTGGAATTATGCCGTCTCGGCGACGCTGGTATGGCGCGCGCGCTAGCCCTGCTCGCCGCCCTGACGGCGCTGCGCCTGCTCGTCGCGGGCACGGCGCCGCTCTCGGCGGACGAGGCGTATTACTGGGTCTGGTCCCGCGCCCTCCAGCCGGGCTTCCTCGACCACCCGCCGATGGTGGCGCTGTGGATCCGTGCTGGCACGGCGCTGGCCGGGCAGGGGGCGCTCGGCATCCGCCTCCTCGGCCCCCTGGCCGCCGCCCTCGGCTCGGTGCTGCTGGCCCGCGCCGCCGAGGATTTGTTCCCCGGCCGCAGGCTCGGCATCCCGGCCGCCGCCCTGCTCAACGCCACCCTGCTGATGGCCGCCGGCGCCGTGACGATGACGCCGGACACCCCGCTGCTTTTCTTCTGGACGGCGACCCTCTGGGCCCTCGCCCGGCTGCATGCCACCGGGCGCTCCGCATGGTGGCTCGCCGTCGGCGTGCTCGCCGGGGCCGCCCTCGACAGCAAATATACTGCGGCTCTGCTCGGCCTCGGCATCGTCCTCTGGCTGGTGGCCTGTCCAGAGGGCCGCCGCTGGCTGCGCACGATCTGGCCCTGGGCTGGCGGCGCGCTCGCCCTGCTGTGCTTCGCCCCCGTGCTCTGGTGGAACCTGCGCCACGGCTTCGCCAGCTTTATTAAGCAGGGCGGCCGCACCGGCGACTGGCACCCGGCAGACGCACTCCGCCATATCGGCGAGCTGTTGGCCGGCCAGCTCGGGCTCGGGACCCCCCTGGTCGCCGTGCTCTGCGCCGCCGGGATCTGGCTGGCCGCCCGCCGCGTTCTCCAGGGTGCCGCCCCCGCTCTGCTTGCCGCCCTCACCGTGCCCGGCGTCGTCCTCTTCCTGCAGCACGCGCTCGGCGACCGGGTGCAGGCGAACTGGCCCGCCATCCTGTTCCCCGCCGCCTGCATCGCCGCCGCCGCCTACGCCCCCCGCTTGTGGCGCCCAGCGGCGGCCTTGGGCTACGCGGTCGGCGCCCTCGTCTACCTCCAGGCCGCCACCGCCCTGCTACCGCTGCCCCGCGCCCTCGACCCAACGCTGATCCGGCTCGGCGGCTGGGACGGCCTCGCCCGCCAGCTCACGGATCAGGTCATCGCCCAACACGCCGCTTTCGTCGCCGCCGACAATTACGGCCTGGCCGCCATCCTGGCCCAGCACGGCACCGGCCCGATGATCGGTGCGGAAGCGCGCTGGGTGTATTTCGACCTGCCGGACGCCGCCGTTGCCGGGCAGACTGGTCTGCTCATTCGCAGCCGCCGCCGCGCCGGGCCGCCGAACCCGGCACCATGGCGAACCCTCGATCCCGTCGGAACCCTCACCCGCAGCCGCGACGGCATCGTGGCCGAGGCCTATGACCTCTTCCGCGTCACCGCCCGGCACGACATGGTGCAGCTGCCAACCCGATGAAGGAGCCCCCGATGGACCTGCCAACCTACGAGGACGTGCTCGCCGCCAGCGGACGCATCGCCGGCCGTATCGTCCGCACCCCCATGCTGCGCAACGCCCTGCTGGACGAGCGCACCGGCGCCACCGTGCTGGTCAAGGCCGAACCGCTGCAACGCACGGGCTCGTTCAAGCTGCGCGGCGCCACCAATGCGACGCTGAAGCTCACGGACGTGCAGCGTGCCGCCGGGCTCGTGACCCACTCCTCCGGCAACCACGGCCAGGCCGTCGCCTGCGCCGCCGCCAGCGCCGGCATCCACGCGACCGTGTTCATGCCGGCCGACGCCCCCGCCGTCAAAGTGGACAGCACCCGGCGCTGGGGGCCCGAGATCATCCCCTACGATCGCCAGCGCGACAATCGCGAGGCGCTCTCCGCCGCCTTCGCCAGCCGCACCGGCGCGTCCCTCGTGCCACCGTACGACCACCCGGACGTGATGGCCGGGCAGGGTACTCTGGCGCTGGAACTGGCGGCGGATGCCACCGCGGCGGGCCTCACCATGGATGCCCTCCTGGTCTGCACCGGCGGCGGCGGCCTGGTCAGCGGCTGTGCCCTCGCCATGTCCGGCGCCTCGCCCGCAACCAGGGTCGTGGCCGTCGAGCCGGAGGGTTGGGACGACACCGGCCGGTCGCTCGCCGAAGGGCACCGCGTCGCCAATCCCCCCGGCGGATCGATGCTGTGTGACGCGCTGCTCGCCCCCACGCCGGGTGAGCTGACTTTTGCCGTCAACCAAGCTCATCTCGGCGGCGCCGTGGCGGTGTCCGACGCCGAGGTGTTGGCAGCCATGGCCTTCGCCTTCACTCACCTGAAGCTGGTCGTCGAACCCGGTGGCGCCGTGGCGCTCGCCGCCATGCTATCCGGCCGCTACGCAGCGCGCGGCCAGGTCGTCGGCGTGGTGATCAGCGGCGGCAACGTAGATCCGGCGGTGTTCAGCCGCGCGCTGGCGGCCTGACATGGCGACCACCCAGGAGATCGACCTCGCCTTCCGCTTCCTGCTCGGCCGCGCTCCGACCGACACCGAGGCGATGGATTGGGCTCCTGTCCGGGTCGGCTCGCTCCGCGCGGCGCTGATGGCGACCGAGGAGTTCCGCGCTGCCCTCCCCGGGGACGCCGTGATGATGCCGCTCGACCTGCCGGCGTTACCGATCGCCTGGCACGTCGATGAGCCGACCACTGCCGCGTTGCTGGCCCGGGTGCAGGCGCATTGGACGCAGCTCGGCCAGGAGCGTCCGCACTGGTCCGCCGACAACCGGCCGGAGTTCACCCCGGACAACATCGCCGCGAACATGCCCATGTTCGAGGCTTCCGGCGAAGGGGACGTCGCCACGTTGCTGGCCACGCTGGCGCGGTACGGCTTCGCGCCGGAACGGTTGCCCCGGGTCTGCGATTTCGGCTGTGGCGTGGGCCGGATGACGCGGCCGCTGGCCAAGGTGTTCCGCCACGTGACCGGCTGCGACGTCTCGGCGCCCCACTTGACCCTGGCCCGTTCGGCCACCGGCGCCGGCGTGAACTACGCCCTTGTCGACGTGCCCGACTTCGGCATGGCGACGCCATTCGACCTCTGGGTCAGCACGCTCACCCTGCAGCACAATCCGCCGCCGGTGACCACGATGATCCTGCGCCGGATGTTCGCACTCCTCGCCCCCGGCGGCCTCGCCATCTTCCAGTTGCCGACGGAACGCATCGGCTACCGGTTCGACGCCGCCGCCTACCTGGCTACCCCCGACAGCGGTGAAGCGATGCCGATCCACGTGCTGCCGCAGACCGTCGTGTTCGCCCTGGCGGCGGAAGCCAAGTGCGTGCCGCTGGAGGTGCGGGAGGACGGCCTGGTCTGGCCGCCGACGCTGTGCCTGTCCAATCGCTTCATCATCGCCAAGCCGCGCCAAGCCCTGCCGCAAGCGCCTTTAATCCCGCGCTAACCACAGCCGCACCACTATGCCGCCCATAGCGGGGGTGGCGTGATGGCGGCGGCGAAGGCGGGCGGCAAGTCGAACGCGAAAGCGATCATCGTCATCCGCAGGGAGGAGGTGGTGGAGGGCGGCCACCACGGCGGCGCCTGGAAGGTAGCCTACGCGGACTTCGTCACCGCCATGATGGCGTTCTTCCTGCTGATGTGGCTGCTGAATGCCACTACGTCGGAGCAGCGGCGCGGTCTCGCCGATTACTTCAGCCCCTCCGCAGCCATGTCCCGCAATACGTCGGGGTTCGGCGCCATCTTCGGCGGCCACACGCCCAATGATGACGGAACTCTCGCATCGGACCGCGGCGTGATCTCGGCCATGAACAAGGACGTCAAACCCACCTTCGACGTCGAGGAGGATGATAGCGACACGCCGGCCAGCGCCGCGTCCTTGCAAACCGGCGAGGAAGGTCTGAACACGCGCCGCGCCCAAGCCAGGAGCATGGGTGGGCTCGCGGTTATGGCGGCGGGCCCACCGGCCGACGCCGCCCAGCTTGCCGCCGCGGACGCGACCGAGGCGCAACTGCGCACCGAACTGGCCCGCAAGGAACGCACCGCGTTTGAGGCTGCAGCGAAGCAGATCAGGGACGCCGTCGCCAAGGACCCGGCACTGGCCGAGCTCGGGCGGCAACTCTCGGTGGACATCACGCCCGAGGGCCTCCGCGTCCAGATCCTGGACGAGGACAAGCAGGCGATGTTCCCCACCGGGTCGGCCATCCTGAACGACCGCGCCCGCGCGTTGCTGCTGAAAGTCGCACCCATCCTGATGAAGCTGCCGGAACGCCTGTCCATCACCGGGCACACGGACGCCGCCCCGTTCCGCGGCGGAGACCGCTCGAACTGGGAGCTGTCGTCCGAGCGTGCCAACGCCACCCGCCGATTGTTCGCCGATGCTGGCCTGCCGGAAGCCCGGGTGCAAACCGTCTCCGGCCGCGCCGACCGGGACCCGCTGCTACCCGCCGACCCTCTCGCCGCCGTCAACCGGCGCATCGCGATCGTCGTCCTACGGGATGCGGCGCCGGTCGTATCGAGGGACGCCGCACCCATCGGCAAGGCGGACGCCGCGCCGAGGAAAGGAGGCTGACCCCATGCTGACCCTCGGCGGCCTGGGTTTCCTGCTAGCCTGCGTCTTCGGCAGCTACATCATGTCCGGCGGCAGCCTAGAGCCGCTGATCGAGGCGATGCCGTTCGAGATGCTGACCATCGGTGGGGCCGCCCTCGGCACCTTCATCATGTCCAACAGCATGCATGACGTGAAGCATACGCTGGCCGCATTCAAGAAAGTGCTCAAGGGAGCGAGCTTCCACAAGGCCGACTACGTGGAACTGCTCAGCCTGCTGTACTACTTCACCAGGCTCGCCACGACCAAGGGCGCCATGGCGCTCGAGGCGCATATCGAGAAGCCGGCCGAGAGCACGGCATTCCAGAAATTTCCCAAGATCCTCGCCAACCACCATGCCACGCACCTGATCTGCGACTACCTCCGCATGGTCGGCATGAACGCTGACGATCCACACCAGATCGAGGACGTGATGGCGCGCGAGCTGAAGAAGACGCTGCACGAGGAGCTGCACCCGAGCCACGCCATTCAGTCCATGGCGGACGCCTTGCCAGCCCTCGGCATCGTCGCGGCCGTGCTGGGCGTGATCAAGACCATGTCCCACATTAACGAGCCGCCGGCCGTGCTGGGCGCCATGATCGGCGGCGCCCTGGTCGGCACGTTCCTCGGCGTGCTGCTGGCCTACGGCATGGCCGGGCCGGTCGCCGCACGCATGAAGGGCGTTGTGGAGGAGGAAGCGAAATACATGGAAGTCATCCGCGCCGTCCTCGTCACCCATCTCCACGGCAACGCCCCGCAGATCAGCGTCGAGACCGGCCGCAAGATGGCCCCCAACGAACACATGCCCAGTTTCGCCGAACTCGAAACCGCAGTCCAAGCCGTCCAGATGTAAGGGGCAGATCGCTCTGCTTCTCGCTCTTCCGGGAGAGGGAGTTTTGGGTCCCGTGACCGCTAGCAGCGGACGCGACCAGCGCCCAAGGGTTGACCTCCGCACCGCCCTCCGCCACCCACACGGCATGACACCACGCGACGATTTCCACGGCCAACTCGGCATCCAGCTCCTTGAATGGCGGGACGGCTTCGCCCGCATCGCGCTCGACATCCTGCCCAAGCACCTCAACCGGTCCGACATCCTACACGGCGGCGTGCTGCTAACCATGCTGGATGAAGTGGGCGCACTGTGCGGCATCTGGTGCAGCGTGCAGGGAAACCAGCGTTCTTCGGTCACGGTCGACCTGGATTGCCGCTTCGTCGGCCAATCCAGCACCGGGCGCGTGATTGGCACCGGCGAGTTGGTCAGCAACGGGCGCTCGCTCTACTTCACCCGTATCCAGGTGACCGCCCTGGACGGCCGTCTCCTCGCCTATGGTGCAAGCAGCCATAAATGGCGCCGCGGCAGTGAGACGGCGGAGGGATCGCCGAAGCCGTGACCATGGTCCTCACCTGCGGAGTGCTAGTCACCGACGGTCGGCACGTGCTGATCGGGCATGCGACGCGCTCGTCGCGGTGGGATATTCCAAAAGGCCTTGCCGAGGCCGGCGAAAGCCCCGAGACCGCCGCCCGGCGCGAGCTGACGGAGGAAACCGGCCTCACCGCTCCCCCCGGCCTTATGCCACTGGGGCGCTTCGTCTACCTGCCAAGCAAGGAACTCGTGCTGTTTGGCTGGCAAGTCACGGCGATGCCGGATATGGCCACCTTGGTCTGCCACTCGACCTTTCTCGTCGGCGGCAAGCCGTATCCAGAATTTGACCGCTTCGCGTGCATCCCCTGGGCGGATGCACTGCCGAAGCTCGGCAAATCCATGCGTGCGGTCCTGACACCCCTCGCACAAGCGAAGCGATGGGTCGTTTAATGAATGTGTTGGCCGATACCCGGCATCGCGGGAAAGAACGGCCCGAATGACGCTTCCTCGAGGGCGCTGTCGATGCAGCGAAGCAACGTCTCCGCGCTGAACGGCGTGCGCAGAAAGCTCTCACTGGCTTGCAGCGGACGCCGCAACCCGTCCCGATGAGCGCCCGTGTAGATGATCGGCCGCCCGGGCAGCAAACGTCGCCACTGGTGGCTTACGTCACTCTCGATCGTCACCTCCGCTAAGGCCGTATCAATCAACAGGACGTCAAAGTCCTGAGGGTCCTTTAGCATGTCCATCACTTGCGGCCCGCGGCATGCGCTTAGAACGGTGAACCCGGCGCCGGTCAGAACCTCTGTCATTACCCACTGGGTGAGGACGTCATCGTTCGCGAACAGGACATTCCAGCTGATCATCACGTACTCCTTCAGCGTCGTTACCTGCATCAATCGCCGGTGGATGCATGACGCGCCTACTTAAGTAATTACGTGTCCGTGAGCTCCCCAATGCCGCTGAGACGCAAGCAGCGGTGGTCTCAATACATGCCAAAATCCTTCCTGGCCAACAACCGAGTCACAGGAAGGCGCCGCTGTTTCTTGCACCGGGCGATACAGTGCGAATGGCACAAAAACGAGACTATGGAGACTCAACTATGCGTCGAGAGTAGGACCGGAAGCTCGAGAAATCCCCGAAACGGCACGCGCTGGCCGCGCACAGCAGCATTCCTTAGCCGGTAATTGGGGTAACGCGACAGGAACTGCCCGATCGCGATCCGCCCTTCCAACCGGGCCAGTGTCATCCCGACGCACTGGTGCGACCCGGCTGCGAAGGCGAGATGCCGGTTCGGCTGCCGCCCGATATCCAGCCGGTCCGGCTCGTCGAAGACGACCGGGTCCCGGTTAGCGGCACCGATCCCGAGTGTGAGCGTGCTTCCGGCCGGGATCCTCACTCCACCCAGGTCCACGTCGACCGCCGCGGTGCGGTTACCGATCTGGTTCGAGCTCTCGAACCGCAGAACCTCCTCGACGGCAGTCCGTATCAATCCGGGCTCGGCCAACAACCGCCGCCGCTCGTTCGGCCACTACAGCAAAAGGTGCAGACCATTGCCGATCAGGTTCGTCGTCGTCTCGTGCCCGGCATTGAGGATGAAGATGCAGTTGTGCAGCAACTCGGCTTCCGCCAGCCGCTCGTTGTCCGCCTCCGCTCCGATCAGCCGCGTCAGCACGTCGCGTTGCGGGTTGCCCGGCCGGGCGCGTCGATCCGCCACGAGTTGGCGGAGGTAGCCGAGGAACTCCGTCACTGCCAGATTGCCCCGCTCCAGCACATCGGCCGGCGTGATGGGTTCCAGCGCGCCCAGGATCGCCAGGGACCAGCCACGCAATAGTCCGCGATCGGACTACGGCACAGCGAGCAGGTTGCCGATGACCTCGACCGGGATGGCGGCGGCGTAGTCTTGGATCAAATCCGCCTCTGGCGGCAGCGCATCCAGTAGCCGCTGCACCAGCGCCATCAACGAGGGCTCCATGTCGGCCAGCGCCCGCGGCGTGAGCGCCCCCGCGATCAGTCGCCTCACCCGGCTATGCAGCGGCGGGTCGTTGAACACAAGACTGGTCGTGTGGTGCTCGTAGAGCGGCCCGTCGCCGAATTTCGGCTGGAACTCCCGCCGCTTGTCGGACGTGAACCGCTCCGTATCGCGGTAGATGGCATCGAGGTCCGCATGGCGGGTCAGGAACCAGCCACTGCCCGGCAGAGGATACACCGGGTCATGCTGCTGCAATGCCCGGTAGGGTGGGTAGGGTCATCGTGGAAGCCCGGCGGCACACTGCGCAAGTCGAACATCAACGCCACCGCCGCTTCACGGGCGCAGCGGCTGGCAGCGGGATCGCCCGCGCTGCCGCGGCGAACCCCTCCCAGGGATCCGCCTCGAGCATCGCCAGCCGCTGCGGAACCGTCAGCAGCGTGAACGCCGCCGGGTCTAGCGTCGGCGTCACCTCCGCCCAGGTCACGGGAGTCGCCACCGGTGCGCCAGCCCGGGCACGGGGAGAGAACGAGCCGATGGCGGTCGAACCGCACCCGTTGCGCAGCCAGTCCACCAGGATCCGCCCCGTCCGCCGCACCTTCGGCACGGAGGCGACAAACCGGTCCGGCGCGTCAGCCTCCATCGCCTCGGCGAAAGCGCGGCACCATGCGCGTACACCATCCCAATCCGGCCCGGGCAACACGGGTGCGACCACGTGCAGCCCCTTGCCGCCGCTGGTTCGGCAGAACGCGGCGAGGCCCAGCGTGCCGAGCCGGTCGCGGACCTCATGGGCCGCCGCCACCGTCGTCGCCCATGCGACCCCGGGCCCGGGGTCTAGATCGAACACCAGCCGATCCGCGTGCCCGGCATCGGCGGCGGGGCTGCCCCAGCTATGCAGCTCGATCGCTCCCATCTGGGCCGCGGCCTGCAGCCCATCCGCATCGTCGAACGTGAGGTAAGGCGCCCCGTCCTGTTCGGCCTCGCGGAATTGCCGCTGCATGCCTTTCATGGCGTGCTTCTGAAAGAATTGCTGCCCCGCAAACCCGTCCGGACAACGTACCAGCGCAAGCGGCCGGCCGGCAAGCCCCGGCAGGGCAGCCGGCGCTACCTCCCGCCAATAGGCCGCCAGCATCTGCTTGGTGATGCCGGGCCACAGCTCCTTCTCCGGATGGCTCAGCTTGACGGCGCCGTCGGCCTGGGCCGCCGCGACGATGCGGGGCGCCGCCGGCGTCCGGTTCGTTACTTTCGCCATCACGACCCCACCAGTTCGCCGGACACGGAACGCCTCACGCGCCATCTCGGCGTCCGGCACGTCCCGGACCACCTCGCTGGCTGGCTTATCGTCCCGCAAGCCGAGATACACAGCATGCCGCACCCGGCCCGCGCCCGACCACCCCGCATACTGCACCTCCACTACCAGCTCGGGCTTCACCCAGGTGATCTTGGCATCCGGCCTCTCCCCGGCGAGCATCAGCACGGGCGGCGGCGCGCCGGCCAGTGCGTCCAGTCGACCGCGCAATGCCAGCAGATCCGTGTCCTTGAACCCCGTGCCGGCACCGCCGACGTAGTGCATCGCGCCCGAAATGTCATGGAATCCGAGATGCAGCGCACCGATCCCGGTCCGTGTTCCCGCCGGCGGCGTCCATCCCAGGACGACGAACTCCTCCCGGTTGGCGCATTTCAGCTTGATCCAGTCGGCATTTCGGCCCGCCCGGTAGGGTGCGTCCGCCTTCTTCGAGATAATCCCCTCGAGCCCCATGGCGCACGCCTGCCGCCGTACCACGCTGGCATCTCCGCGGATATGGTCACTGAACCGTATGGTCTTAGTCCAGGGGCCGAGAGCCGCCAGGGCCGCCCGGCGCGCGTCCAGCCGGCAAGGCCGCAGATCCCACCCATCCAGGTGCAATAGGTCGAACACGTAAAACACCAATCGCTCGGTTCGATTGTTGGACAGCGCAGCCTGGAGATCGGCAAACGAGGTCATGCCATCCGGACGCAAGGCGACCAATTCTCCATCCAGCACCATCGCGTCCCGCTGGAGCTTGCCGATCGCGTCCGCGAGGCTCGTGACTCGGTGGGTCCAGTCCAGCCCGTTGCGCGTCAGCAACCGCGTGCTGCCACCCTGCTTGAATGCCAGCAGCCGGTAACCGTCGAGTTTGATTTCGCTGCACCAAACCCCTGACTCCGGCGCATCCTCGGCAAGGGTGGCCAGCTGCGGAGCCTGCCTCGCCGGCATTGGCCCCGGTATCGCCCCGCGAGGGGGTTCGGTCCCGGCCGTAGCGGCGCGACGCTGCGAGGGTGAGGAGCCTTGGACGGCCGTGATGCGGCGGGCGGGCATGGCTTCTTGAACGTCGCGTGGATTGCAACGGTTTCGCCCCTCAGGGCGCCGCGGTCTCCAACTCCTTGAGCCGCTCCGGGTCAGTGCCGAGATAGTGACTCAACACCTCTCGGGCTGGGCCGTCCTCACGAACGCGGCCGTGGTCCAGCCAAATGACTCGCGTTGCCCATTCCAACACGATGTTGGCCATATGGGATGACAGCACCAGGATCTCCGCCGTCTTCACCAGCGTTTCCAGTCGCAGCCGTGCCTTGTCGAGGAAGTTGGCGTCTCCCGCCAGGAACCACTCGTCCATCAGCAACACCTGCGGCCGGATCGCCGTGGCGATCGCGAAGGCGAGTCGCACGGCCATCCCGGAGGAATAGAAACGGATCGGCAGCTCCATGAACTCGCCCAGATCCGCGAAATCGGCCACATCCTCCACCATGGCGCTGATCGCCGCCGGGCGCATGCCATTGTACAGGCCGCGCAGAATGATGTTCTCCCGCCCGGACAGCTCGCTGTTCATCCCGGAGTTGACGTCGAGCAACGACCCCACGGCGCCATCCACCCGCAAGTGGCCCACCACCGGCTCGTAGATCCCGGCCAGTGCGCGCAACAGGGTCGTCTTCCCCGCTCCGTTGCCGCCAACCAACGCCAGCCGGTCCCCCGGTTGCAGCCGGAAAGACACGTCGCGCAACGCCTGCACGACGACGCGGTGTTGCCGGTCCTCGCCCAGCCGTCCGGACGCCGCGGCGAGCACTGTCTTCTTCAGGCTGCGACTATTGCCGTGATAGATCGGGAAATCGACGCACAGCCCTTCGGCAATGATTCCAACACTCATGGCGCTACACCCAGAACGACAGCCGCCCGCGCACCCGCACGAACAGCAGCCAGCTTGCCAGCCATAGCAGCGCACTCCACACGCACGCCGCGAGCCAGATATCCCAATTCGGTACCTGGCCGAGTAACGGGTCCCGCACCAGTGCAAGCAGCGGGTAAAACGGGTTGAACACCAGATAGATGGCGTTGCCGTCGATCAACTCGGGTTTCCAGATGATCGGGGTCAGGAAAAACGCGATTTGCATAATGCTGCCCACGATCGGCGCCACATCACGGAACCGTGCACAAAATGCGCCTAGGAACAGGCAGGCAGCCAACGCGTCGACCGCCCACAGTAGCATCCCCGGCAAACAGACCAGGGCCGTAATACCCGGCCAAACCTGATACCACACGAATACCCCGATGATCACGACGACCGTGTGCAGGAGCACGAGCATGTTCCGCACCACCGTCCGGGTGGCGTAGATCGTGAAAGGCATCCGGATCGAGCGGATGGTGCCCTCAGCGGACGTAAAACACGCGCAGGCATCGCTGACGATCGATCCCAACGTGTTCCACAGCACCAGCGAGAGTGCGAGATACGGCAGATAGTTCTGCATCTCCATGTGGAACAGCTCGGAGTAGAGCAGCCCCATCGCTAGGACCATGATCGCGGTCGACAAGGTCAACCAGAACGGCCCCAGCACGGACCCGCGGTAACGCAGCTTGATGTCCAGCCAGCCGAGCGTGCAGGCCAATCGGTAGGCCGCAAGCCCATCACGGATGTCGATCAAGCCGAGTCGCCGCCGCTCGGCTCCTGAGAGGTTGGCGCGTAGATCGATCCCCTGCTCAGGCACGGGCATAAGAGTGCTTAGCATGGTGGAGGCGCGATACCCGATCCCCGGGTAGCCTGCAACGGCGCTGCCGCAGTCTGGCCGGGGAACACGCTCACGGGTCTGTGCTCGATCGGGCACAGCACGGGAGAAATCGGCGGCGTGTTCGCAATTGCGTGTACGAGTGGCTTGCAGCCACGGCCATGTCCCGATAGGCACTTAGCAGCGCTTTCTACCGAGTGACCTGAGCGTCCGCCGCTCGCCGCCACAATCCGGGCTTCGTCCGGACACGCCAAGACGGAGAATTGCCCGCATGATGCATCACCAAGATCCCCGCCTCGCCGCGGCGTCCAACACTGACCTGACCGCGCTCCTGCGTGTTGCCGGCTGCCTCGGCGTGCTCGGGATGCTGTCGGCCTGCGCCGGCGGCCAGCAGATCAGCGCCTCCCAGGAGGCCTCGCAATACGAGTCCCGCGCCCACCACTCGTATGTGGCGCCGGGGTCGCGGACGGATCCTTGGGGGCCTTACGTCCACGAGGCTTCGCAGAAGTTTGATGTGCCGGAGCGGTGGATACGCGAAGTGATGCGCGTCGAATCTGGTGGCCGGACCGAAATGAACGGTATCCCGATCACCTCCGGCGCCGGCGCCATGGGCCTGATGCAGGTGATGCCGGCAACCTTCGACGAGTTGCGGGCCCGTTACCCCGAAATCGGCGATGACCCCTACGACCCTCACAACAGCATCCTCGCCGGCACCTCCTACATCCGCGAACTGTATGACCTCTACGGCAATCCCGGCTTCCTCGCCGCTTATAATGGCGGTCCCGGCCGCCTGGACGATTACCTGACCCGAAACCGTGCCCTGCCGGAGGAGACCCGGCGTTACGTGGCCAAGATCGGTCCCTACATTACCGACAGCTTCCCAAGCCG
>CAXSEG010000103.1:10126-13620 GCA_964235545.1 uncultured Acetobacteraceae bacterium | reverse complement strand
CCGGCGTGCCCGGCACGACGGCGGCCGGCGGCTGCCGGAACGGCACCATGGCCCGCAGCAGCACCGCCCCGGCCAGCACGCCGGGATGCCGCAGCAGCAATGCCGTCACGATGTTGGCGCCGTTGGAGAACCCGACCGCGACCGGAGCCGGGATGCCATAGCGGGTGCGGGCGGCTGCGATGAACGCAGCCAGGTCCGCAGTGCGGCGGCGCAGGTCGTCCTCGTCGAACACGCCCTCGCCCAGCCTGCGGAAGAACCGGGGCATCCCGTTCTCCAGCACGGCGCCGCGAGGTGACAGCAGGGCTGCTGCCGGGGACACGGCACGGCCCAGCGGCAGCAGGTCGTCCTCGTTGCCGCCGGTACCGTGCAGCAGCAGGAGCGGGCTGCTGGCCGGGCCGGTGCCGGGGACGAAGCGGTGCTGCAGCGTCACGTCCTTGGTGAGTTCCATCGACGTGTCCTCCGCTGCGCGCATCAGGCCAAGGCCGGCAGCGCGGCCTCGATTTTGGCCCGATGCGGCTGCAGGAAGCGCGGCAGCTTGAGCGCCGTGCCGAGGGCCGCCGCGTCCTCGTCCACCGCGAAGCCGGGGATGTCGGTGGCGATCTCGAACAGGACGCCGCCCGGCTCCCGGAAGTAGACGGAGCGGAAGTAGTCGCGATCCTTCTGCTGGGTGGTGCGGATGCCGTGGCTGCTGGCCAGCTTCGCCACCATGGCGAACTCCGCCGTGTCGTCGGCCGCGCGGAATGCCAGATGGTGGACCGAGCCGCGCCCGAGCCGGCCCGGCTTGGCGTGGGCGGCCGTACGAAGGTCCACGATCCCGCCCAGCGCGGTGCCGTCCGCCTGGAAGCGGATGGTGTCGCCCTCGCGGGCGGCCTCGGCGAAGCCGAACACGTCGGACAGCACGGCCCCGGTGGGGGCGGTGTCGGCCAGCATCAGGCTCACGCCGTAGAAGCCGCGGACCGCGTGGTCCGCCAGGATCTCGCCATTGTCCCAGGCGGGCTCGGCCTCGAGGCCGGGGACGCCGACCAGAGCCAGGCGCATGCCGTCCGGGTCGCGGAAGGTCAGCACCGGGGCGCCGAACCGCTCCGTCCGCTCGGCCCCGTACGCCGCCAGCCGTGCGGCCCAATAGCCGAGGGCGTCACGCGGGACGCGGAACGACGTCTCCTGCAGCTCCCCGGCACCGAACTGGCCGGCGGGGGCCTGAGCCCATGGGAAGAATGTCAGGATCGTGCCGGGCGTGCCGGCCGCGTCACCGTAATACAGGTGATAGGAGCCGGGATCGTCGAAGTTCACAGTCTTCTTCACCAGCCGCAGCCCGAGGGTGCGGCTGTAGAAGCTGAGATTGCGCCGGGGGTCGCCAGAGATGGCGGTGACGTGGTGGATGCCGTTGCGGACCATGATGCCCTGTCCTTGGTTACGGCCGGTTTGCCGTTGCTTGACGCATCAGTTAGGCCTGCTCGTCGGCACTTGCCATTGCAGCGATGCAATCATGGGATTGGCAGAAGGACAGGTTAGGCACGATGCAGGACGCGGAACGCACGTTTCAATCCGTGGCGCGGTCGCTGGCATGGGACGACTTCCGGTTGATTGACGCCGTGGCCATCGCACGCACGTTGCCGGCCGCTGCCACGCGGCTCGGTCTCGACCATTCCACTGTGTTCCGCCGCCTGCGCAAGATCGAGGTAGCGCTGGGCACCGCGGTGTTCGAGCGGCACCGCAGCGGCTACGTGCTGACGGCGGCGGGGGTTGAAATCGCTGCCTTGGCATCCCGGGTGGACGAAGACATTACCGCCGTGCTGCGCCGGGTCGCAGGCCAGTCACCAAGCCCGACCGGCGTGGTGCGGATCGCCACCAGCGACACCCTGCTGTTCGATCTGTTGGCTCCCTTGCTGGCCGAGTTCAAGCGCGCTTGTCCCGACGTGCGGCTCGACCTGGTGACAGGCAACACCGCGCTGAACCTGTCCCGTCGCGATGCCGACGTGGCGATCCGCGCGACGTCAACGCCGCCGGAGACACTGGTAGGGCGCAAGGTGGCGCGGATTGCATGGGCCGCCTATGTGGCGCGCCAGCCCTCCGTGGTTCTGGCCCGCGAGGCCGACCTGTTCGGGGGGGATGCTACTTGGGTCGGCTTCGGGGATGCGATGGCAGGTTTGGCAGCGGCATCGCACCTTCATGCCAACGTCGCTGAAAGTCGGATCGCCTGTAGCTTCGACACGGTTGGCGGTTTGGTGTCGGGGGTAGAAGCTGGCATCGGGATCGGTTTGCTGCCGTGTTTCGCTGGCGACTGCCATGCGGGCCTGATCCGCCTAATGCCGCCCATTCCTTCGCTAACCACCGATCTCTGGTTACTGACTCATGCCGACCTCAGGCAGGTGCCTCGGATCAGGGTTTTGCTCGATTTCCTAGCTGAACGACTGACAGCGCTGCGCTCCGTGGTCGAAGGGCAAGGATAGCCGATCCTTCGCGGCTGCAATGCGATCCAGCTCTGACCTGTTGCGTCACAAGTCTGCTGTAGTAGGCCTTAGCAGTTGCATGCAGAGTAGCCCTCCTAGAGCGGCAAGCCCCACAACGAGCCCCATCGGCCGCGGCGTGCCGTCGGCAAGCAAACCGACCAGCGCGGACCCCAGAATGCCGGTGCCATACTGGATCGTGCCGAACAGGGCGGAAACTGAGCCGGCCTGACCGGGATGGTCGGCCAGCGCGCCTGCTACAGCGTTGGCGGAGATCAGGCCCGTCGCCGACACGAACAGGAACATGGGCACTACCAACCCGGCCAGCCCGCCCCAGCCGGTCCACGCGTCGACTGCGACAGCCACTCCGCCCACGGCTGCCAGCCAGTTGCCGGCCCGCAGCATCCGCTCGCTGCCCAGCCGCAGAACCAGCCGCACGTTGACAATGTTAAGCGCCATCAGGCCAACGATCCCCGCGCCGAACACCACACCGTAAAACTGCGGCGGCAGGTGGTGGTAGGCGATGTAGGCGAAGGGCGACCCGGCGATGTAGGCGAAGGTGCCGCCGAAGAAGCAGCCGGCGACCCCCGCGAAGCCCAGCAGCCGCGGCTGCCGCACGAGCTGCCCATAGCGGGAGAACGCCGCCGTCAGCCGCTCCGTAATGCGCCGGGCGGGGGGCAGTGTTTCGGGCAACATGAACAAGGCGGCGAGCGTCAGCAGGCCAACGCCGACCAGCGTCCAGAAGATCGCCCGCCATCCCGCGAAGGCCAGGATCTGGCCGCCCAACACGGGGCCGAGCAGGGGGGCGGCGGCCATCACCGACATCAGGGTAGACATCACCTGCGCCGCCCGGTCTCCGGCATACAGGTCCCGCACCATGGCGCGGGCCAGTACTACGCTGGCACACGCCCCTACCGCTTGCACCACGCGCCAGCCGATGAGCGCGAGTACGCTACCCGACAGCGCACAGCTAGCCGAGCCGATCACGAACAGCACCAGCCCGACCGCGACCGGCCTGCGGCGGCCATACCGGTCGCCGATCGGGCC
>CAXSEG010000103.1:0-10116 GCA_964235545.1 uncultured Acetobacteraceae bacterium | reverse complement strand
GCCCCAGAGCAGTTGGCCCAGGCTGAAGCCGATCAGGTAGCCCGAGATGGTGAAGGCTACCGTGCCAGGATCGGAGTGCAGCGACGCTGCCATGGTGGGCAGCGCCGGCAAGTAGAAGTCGGTCGAGATGGAAGCGAAGCCGAGCAGAGCACTGAGCACGGCGAGCACTTGCCAACCCTGCGCCCCGGCGGGTGCCGGCGCCGCCATGGAGGTCGCGACCATTACGGCGTCAATGCGCCACGAAGCCGCCATCGATCGGTAGCGCCACGCCGAGCACGAAGCTCGCCCCGGGGCTGCACAGCCACAGCACCGCCGCCGCGACCTCATCCGCACGTCCCAGCCGTCCGATCGGCTGCTGCTTGAGGAATTCCTTCATGGCGGTCGGATCGATCGCGTCGCCCATGGGCGTGTCGATGCAGCCGGGGCAGACCGCGTTCACCCGGACTCCCTTTGCAGCATAGTCCAGGGCGGCGCTCTTGGTCAGGCCGATCACGCCGTGCTTGCTGGCATGATAGGCCGCGCGGCCCGGCAGGCCGACCAGCCCGCCGAGCGAGGAACAGTTGACGATCGCCCCGCCGCTATCCTGCCTGCGCATCTGCAGCAGCTCGTGCTTCATGCAGGTCCAGACGCCGCGCAGGTTGACGGCGTTGACCTCGTCGAACGCCTCGGCAGTCTCATCCGTCACATCGCCCATCGGGCCCAGGATCCCGGCGTTGTTGTAGGCCATGTCCAGACGGCCGAACTCGGACACGGCCCGCGCCACCATGGCGGCCGCCTGCGCCTCGTCGGTGACGTCGCAGGTGATGGCGATCGTCTGGTGACCTGCGTCGTTCAACGCCTCGCTGGCGTTGCGCACGGCCTGCTCGTTCAAGTCCGCCAGCACCACGGCGGCGCTGGCCTCGGCGAACATGCGGGCTGTTGCCAGGCCCATGCCGGAGCTGGCGCCCGTGACCAGCGCAACCTGGCCTTTGAAGTCGTATGTCGGTGTCATGGTGATCCGTTCGGTGATGGATTGGTCGGCGCTGGCCGGTTCAGAGCGGGTCGTAGCCCGGCTGCTTGAACAGCGTGTCGGGCTTGCCGAGGATGTCGGGCTTGTAGACTGCCTCGACCCATTGCTTCGGGTCGACGTCCTCGATGGCGACCGAGACGTCGTCTTCCGTGCAGCCCGCGGTCGCGATCAGCGCCTGCGTCAGCGCGGTGGTGATGGCGGTCTTCTGCACGTCCGTGCGACCCGAGGCGAGCTTGAGTAAGACGTGCGGCATGGCCGGCTCCCTCCCTCAGTCGCGGTCAGCGCTGGTACTGCGCGTCGGTGACGTGTTCCATCCAGTCCACGGGGGAGCCATTGTGCCGCTCCTGGATCGCGACGTGGCTCATCGCCGTTGTGGCAGCCGCGCCGTGCCAATGCTTCTCGCCCGGGGCGAACCAGACCACGTCGCCAGGACGGATCTCCTCTACCGGCCCGTCCTCGTGCTGCACCCACCCGCACCCGGCGGTGACGATCAGGGTCTGGCCGAACGGGTGGGTGTGCCACGCGGTCCGCGCACCCGGCTCGAAGGTGACAAGGGCGCCGCCGACCCGGGCTGGATCCGGTGCGGTGAACAGCGGATCGATCCGCACCGTTCCCGTGAACCACTCTGCCGGCCTTTTGCCGGAGGGCTGGCTGCCTGCCCGCTTAATATCCATCGCCCGTCTCCTTTGATTATTCCGCTCGAACTATCCGAGGGCAGCCTTGACAAGAGGGTATCTAGGCTGTGTGCGCAGCCGTGATTAGACGCTACAATCCGCAAGTAGTTAGAAGCTGGGGTAATCAATGCCGGGTCCTGGCCTCGACGACATTGTGGCGTTCCTCGCCATCGCACGCGAGCGCAGTTTCACCCGGGCGGCGGCGCAGCTCGGCGTCTCGCAGTCCGCGTTGAGTCAAACGGTGCGGGGCCTTGAGGCCCGGCTTGGCCTCCAGCTCCTGACCCGAACGACCCGCAGCGTGTCTCCTACGGAAGCGGGCGAGCGCCTGATTCGGACCGCCGGGCCGAGAATCGGGGAGATCGAGGCGGAGCTGGTCTCGCTGAACGCGCTCCGCGACAAGCCATCCGGGACCGTCCGCATCACTGCGCATGACCACGCGGTGAAGTCCGTGCTGTGGCCAGGCCTGCAACGGCTGCTGCCGGAGTACCCCGACATCAAGGTCGAGGTGGTCATCGACTACGGCCTGACCGACATCGCGGCCAGCAGCCTGGATGCGGGCATCCGAACTGGCGAGTTGATCGCTCAGGACATGGTTGCCGTGCGGATCGGGCCGGACCTGCGCTCGGCCGTCGTTGGCGCACCGTCCTACTTTGCGAGCCGACCCAAGCCGCTTACCCCACAGGATCTGACCGGCCACGCGTGCATCAACCTCCGTCTGCCGACCCATGGCGGGCTGTATGCCTGGGAGTTCAGGAAAGGAGGACGCGAGGTGCGCGTCCGCGTCGAAGGACAGCTGACCTTCAACGGAAGCGCCCCCATGCGTGATGCCGCGTTGGCAGGATTTGGGCTGGCTTACCTGCCAGAGGACACGGTCGAGGAGGATGTCAAAAACGGGCAACTCATCCGCGTGTTGGCCGACTGGTGCCCGACGTATTCAGGCTACCATCTGTACTATCCGAGCGGGCGGCAACGGACCCCGGCCTTTAGCCTGCTAGTGGATGTGCTGCGATCGAAGCCCTAATCAGCTGAGGGTTGGTGTGCAGGATAATTTCCGTCGCGAATGCCATTCAATTGTGACCCATGAAGCTTTGATAATGGAGAAGCGGCGGAGTCCGCTATGTGTCGATACCGATCAATCAGCCGCCTCTCGAACTCGCTCCTCGGCCTCATGCTTGCGCAGCACGATGCCCAGCCCCCGCCCATTGATCAGCTCGTCGGCCAACTCATCGACAACCCCGGCCTGCGCCCGCCCATCCTCCTCACCTCGACGCAGCCGCTCATCCTTTCTCCGGCCGATCTCCTTCTTGGCGGTCCCGGTCGGGAAGACCCGTGACAGGCGGCGCAGCCCCTCGGAAAACCCGACCAGTTCGTAGAGCCGGTTGCGCAGCGCCACATCCGTCGGCGTCGTGGAAAACGCCCATAGCTCGATCGGGCCGAGGCTGTTCACCAGCATCTGCTCATAGCGCACGTTGTCGGCGTCGATGATGGCCAGGAACGGCGAGCCGGACCCGTTCTCGTCCGGACCCTTCAACTTGTGCCGGACAACCTCGCCGGCAGCCTCGGTCAGGCGAAACCGGCTGATGATCTCCTCGGCTTCCTTCTCGTCGCCAGCCCCCAGCACGAACCGCCCCGTGGACTAGCTCACCAGGTCGTCGCCGAAATCCTCCATGCGCTGACTGCTCAACCCAAGCTGCAGGCCGTGCTTGCGCCCCTCGCGGCGATCCCGCTCGACCTGGGCGCGCACGAACCGGCGGCCCTTGGTGCGGTGATACTCGTCATAATCCAGTCGCTTGGTCGCCTCATAGACCTCGGTGAACCGCTTGATGTGATACTCGCGCACAAGCTCCGGCACCTGTTCGGCGTATTTGGGCCGCAGGAAGAAGTTGCGCGCCAGGATGTGCCGGCCGAGGAAATACATCAGGTCGGTCTGTCGGTCCGCGTCAGCGCTACCGGCCGGCGCCACGGCCTCCAGGTCCAGCACGATGACGCGGGCAGGTCCGAAGTCGAGCCGGGTCGGGCGGTTCAGCGTGGCGCTCGAACAGGTCGCACGTCTCCTCGGTCGTGCCCGCCTTCACCTTGGCAAACATATCCTTCACCTGGGGGCTGCGGACCGCCTCCATGAGATCCTGCAGCACCGGCACGGCGAAGCGCTGCGCCTTCTCTGCCAAGCGGTGCTTGCCGGCCGCGCACAGGGCATCCACGATTTCCCACCACCAGGCGTCGTGCTCCAGAACGGCTTGGCTCTGGCGTAACACCTCGTCGACCTCGGGAAGGATGCCGCGCTGGTAGGTCTTGGGCCGGATGTTGGGGCCGCTGTCTCCCACCATCCGGTAAGCCTCGTCGATGACGAAGCCGATCAGCTGGTCCATGCCCTCGAACGGGACCTCGCCGTCGATCGGCGTCGTGGAGAGCGCCAGGAAGTTCTGGATGAAGGCACGCTCCAGGGGCAACGGCTCGCGACAGCCGACCTGGGTGTCGAAGATATTGACCTCGTAGCCTTCGGTCAGCTGCATGGCGACGTAGATCGCCTCGTTGCGGCGCTCCTGCGGTAGCGCCTCGACCAGCAGCCGTATGAAGCCTTCGGCCGAGGGACCGACATCCAGCTTGCCGATCAACGGCAGCTTGGCCCCGGTCGGGCCGAGCGCCGCATAGGACACGCACAGGGCCAGCAGGATGGAGTTGGCGAGCACCGACTTGCCGTAGCCGGGTGGCGCCACGAACAGATCGACGATCATGGTCCGGTGTGACCCAGCAGGATCGTACGGCCAGATGCGCCCGTCCGGCGTCCGAAAGGTGGCCGCGCCGGTATCCCACGGCGAGGCAGGCCGACCCCAGGGCATCATGCGCAACGCCTCACCCAGAGGGGCTGCTGCGGGTGGGGCGGTCGAGGCAATTGCCAGGCCGAGCGCGCTGCTCATCACGCCTTCCAGCGGATCACCGGCAATGGAAGCCGCGCCGCAGTTCCCCCAACCCTCGATTCGCTGCCGTAGAGTGGCGGCCTGGCGGCGGAGCTTGCCGGTTTCTCCTTCGGGTGCCCAGGTCGCGAACGACGTGCGCAGCTTCACCGCAATGTCGCGGTTCTCGCTACGCATGTGATCCAGACCCTCGAAGGCTTTGAACACCTGCCGGTTGGACGGCACGAAGCCGAGCAGGGTGGAGAACACCTTCTTGATGGCCATCATGTTGCGGCCGCCACCCTCGACCAGCATGGACATGCGCCAGGGGACATGGGTGGCGTTGAGCCGCGCCACGATCTCCGCGAACGGCCGGGCGTCCTCCGGGCCGAGCGTCATGTCGGAGCTGGACCACTCGTGGCCGCCGATCGAGACGCGCGACTGGCCGTGGGTCACGGCATCGGCGAAGAACAGCTGATCCTGCAACGCGGGCCAGAGTGCGAGGCCGGCATCGCCCTTCTGCGGTTCACCCTCCGGCAGTCGCGCCATGGGGGCGTAGCCGGGGATCATGGGCGTCCAGTCGCTGTTCGACGTCTCGGGATACACCGCCTCGCGCACGGCCACGAGCGCCTCGGCCGGCTCGAGCTGCGTGACGGTGATGCCGTGGTTCTTGAAGGCGGTCATCACCCGCTGGACATAGGCATGGTGCCGCGCCGACAGGATCTCATTCTCCTTGAACGGGCTCATGGCGTCGCCGATCGCCGGGGCGCCTGCGGTCAGCTTTCGGGTTTCCTCGCCCGCCTGCTTGCGCTCCTCGCGGTTCAGCAGCGACGGCTTGGACCAGAGCACGAAACAGCAGACCTCCCAGCGCATGATGCGGGGCCACAGCCGCTCACGCTCGGAGAAGATGTCGATAAGGTGCATGCGTAGGTCACGGGCGATCTTGCGGCTGCCCTGCAGCTGGCGCTCGATCTCGGACCCGGACAGGGCGGGGTCGCAGGCATACCACGCCTGGATGGCATGGCCCGGGTTCTCCAGGGAGCCGGACAGCTCCATGCGGAGGCCATCGGCAATGGCCTCCACGTCGGCCCGCATCGTCATGCGCCGTAGGCCCTTCACCTTGATGAAGGTGACGCGCTCGCCACGGCGGCCGACCAGGGTGTCGCCATCCACGGTATCGAGATCGCAGAACGAGGAGAGCGGCTGCTTCAGCATGAGGGACAGGGCAGCGAAGCCCTTCGCGAGAGAGCCGAACATCGATATCTCCGGTTCAGGATGGGCGTGGGTTGGCGCGGGCGGCCCACAGCGCCAGTTGGGCCGGATATAGATCGCGCCCATGGCGCAGCATTTGGCCCCGGTGCAGCAGGCGAAGCCCCCCGAGTAATTTAACCCGGCGCGCATAGTCGCGTGGGGCTCATGGCAGCGAGCGCGTCGGCCAGGTCGAGAGGATGATGGCTGTCGATGATGCGATCGGCCGCGTCCCGGCGCGCATCGAGCGCGGCATAGGCGCGCCAAGCGGCTTCCAGGGCGGTATCGTCCGGCATGTGCCGGGCGGTTAATGTCGTCGGGACACCCTGGTTGTGCATGATGGTGTGGATGCCGCGAACGAGGACGTTCAGCAGGGACTGTTCCACATCCGGCAGCCAAATGACGTGCATGTCCTGATTGGCCGTGGGGGAGCCGATGTGCTGGACCGCGTGGCACAGCGGGCATGCCGCCGCCAGGTTGGCGGGCGTCCAGTTGTCGTGGTCGTCATCGAGGTGAAACACCTCCTGCCAGCCTCCGGCCCCGAGGCCGCAGAACTGGCAGGTGTGGTGATCGCGTTTGAGCGTATGCTGGCAGAGGCCCTGCCGCTCGGCCCCGACTGCCTCGGCAAGCCGGGCCGAAGGATGGGCGGAGGGAACGAGCGGCAGGAGGTTCATGACCGTTCCCGGGCTTACTGGAAGGTCATCTGCTGGGCGGTGCCCGTGTTGGACGGCCCGGCGCCGGCCACGGACTGCGAGGCGAACGTGCCGAACAGGCTGGCGGTCAGGAAGGCGCCGCCGGCCAGCATGGCGGCACCGCCCAGCAGGTAGCCCAGGATCTCCAGCACGAAGCCGCCGCCCGTCGTCAGGTCGGTCGACGCTGCCTGCATGCGCCCGCCGAGGGTGTTGGCGGCCTGGGCGAAGGCATGGGAGGCGAGCAGCGTGGCGGGGGCGGCGAGGAGGGCCGCCTTGCTCAGCGTGCGGGGCAGGCGGGCCGGTAGGGTTGTCAGTCGGATCAGGGTGCGATTCACGGTTGGTAGCTTCTTCGGATCAGAGGGGATGCTTCCCTCCTCCCCAGCTTCCCCGGCGCGCTTGCGAACGCAGCCATCCCTTTTGGGGAGGATACGAGCTCATCCTGCTTGATCAATTTCTGGCAAATGGTGTAAGACGTTTTCAAGGACGATGTCTTACAGCAGACGAGTCGGCTCGGGGAAGCAAGGTCATGGAGACAAGTAGCCGGCGTAGTGAGACGACCCTTGTCGAACCCGGAGCGGGAGACCCTCAGCTGGCCGCGTTCGTGGACGCTGCGCAGAGTCGGTTGAAGGCTCAAGGCCTTGCCGGTGTGCGCAAGGGGCGCCCCGTTTCCGCTCGCGTCGATCCTGATCTGCTAGCCGCGGCAACAGCCCGTCTTGGTATGACAAGTCAGACTGACGTGCTCAACGCCGGATTGGCAGTTCTGGCCGGTGCGGATACATTTGGCGGCTGGTTGATGGCTCAGGCTGGCCAGTTGGATCCCGGCCTGGATATCGACGTCTGAGCTTGCCAGGCTGACTCGTTGTGTCGACACTCGATCCGGCGGCCTGGACGCGCCAGCTCCCTTACCGTCACGAGACCGACCTTCCATTTCAGCCGGAGCACGTCGACGTCAGGTTGGCGCTGTTGCCTGACAGCTGCTTCTACATCGATGCCTTGAAGGGCCTTGTGCCTGAAGCTGTCGCTGATCTGGTGAAAACACCCGCGCGCGCCCTGCTCCATAGCGCTATCTGCCGGGCGGAGCTGCTGGCCGGATCGGCCAAGCTACCCGTGACCGACGCACGTACGCCTACGTCGAAGGCTCGCATAAAGGCGATGCTGGACCGCATGCCAGCCGAGCGGGTTTTCCAGCCTTCATCTGCGGCATGGGACGAAGCAGGATTGCTGGCAGGCACGCTGGCCCGGACGCAGGGCCTGGCGAAAGGGGCCCATCTGACCCTGGTGCTCGATGCCGCTATCTTGCTCACCGCGGTCGAGCGGCAGGCTGTCGTTCTGACCGCCAACGTTCGTGATTTCGATCTGCTGCTCCAGCTCCGGCCTGATGCGAACGTGCTTCTCTACCGCCCGGTCGGATCGTTCCTGCGAGGCACTCCCGTGACCCTGGGCTGATGAAGGATTGCTGGCTCGACACATCATCCTCCAAATGACGCGTTGAAGAATGCTCATTGACGCGCCTCAGCCGAAGTAGCCGATCACGGTCGATGTGATGGACTGGATGTTCATCACGGCGACGCCGAACACCATTTGAACGATGGGCTTGCTCACCGTGTGCTGCCGGTTGCCTTGCATGACGCTGTACAGCCCGAGCAGGCCGAACAGCACGACCAGCGCGCCATACGATTGGAAGAAGAACTGGAACGCCGTGATGATATTCAGCAGCGTGTCCTCAGGCGTCGCGCCTGTCATGGTGGACGGATCGAGGGTTGGGGCGGTGTAGGACGTCAGGGCGCTCGATGACGTGGTGACGCCGCCGCCGAAGGTGCCGTTGGCGAAGTTCAGCATCCGCTGGTACGAGAGTAGCGCCGATGACGTGAACAGCGCTGCGAACGGCATCCAGGGGTGCCGGATCGACCGCGCCGGGTTGAGCCACTGCCAGAACCAGTAGATTGAGGCGATCAGCAGTCCGCCGCCCATCAGGTAGCAGATGAGCGGGATGAGGACGGAGATCGCGAGGCCAAAATCCGCACCCAGGTTGACGAAACCCTGCATGTCCCGCTCCCGGCTACTGGATCAAGCCGGCGTCGGTCTGCACCAGCCACGTCGTGCCGCGCTGATAGATCGACTTGATGCGGCCGATGCCGGGCACGTGGTCGCCGAGCGCCACATAGAGCACCGGAGCTTCCCCAGGACCGGGGACCAGGACGTTCAGGACCGCCAACCCAGGCGATGCGCCCTGGACACGGAAGTCCTTGACGCTGCGGCTGGCCGCGCTGACGGGTGCCTCGGGAGTAGACTGACGTGCCGCGGCGGAGGCGCGTGTCGACACGGGTGGCGCGGTCATGATCGGCTGCGGCATCGCAGCCCGGGCTGACTGTGCCAGCACGGTCCCTGCTTCTGCCAGGCCGAGCCGGCCATCGAACTCGGTCATGCGCGTGTCGATCTGCTCTTTCAGCTCGGCGACCGTGGTCTGCATTTGCGCGACCGTGAGGCGGCTTTCCTTCAGCTGCGCTCCCAGCTCCCGAACCAGGCCGACCATCTCGACCTGCTGCTTGGTCGAGAACGGTGCTGCCCGCACCTCGGTCGCGGTTTGCACGGGGTCAAGGGGCTTTGGCGCGGGGATCGACACCGGGGATGGTGCGGGTGGTGTGGTTGTGGCCGTGGTGGCGGCCGGCGAAGTGACGCTGGGCATCGCAATAGCGGGCGTGATGACCGCAGCGGACGCCGGGGCCGGCGAAGGGACCGGCAGTGATGCGGGAGATGGCACCGGATCGGCAACTGGTCCGGCTTCGGCGCCGGCAGGCGCGGCTGGCAACGAGAGCGCCGGCCCAGGCTGTGCCATGGGCAGGGCAGCCGTCGCAGGGGAAGAAGTCGGGCGATTGGTGGAGGGAACGCCAACCTCCGTCACTGTGTCACCCGACTTGAGAGCGGCGAACTCGGCTTGCCGCCGTGCAGCTTGCGCACTCGAGTCGGGATCATGTCGCGGGCTTACCGGGGGCGTTGTTGGAGCGGGAGGAATTTTGACCCCGACCTCACCGACCACCTGGGACGACGCGGGCAGTCCGCTTCTGAGTAGTGCCACGACCTGGACCGGCAACGGCAACTGCAGGGCACCTTGACGCTCAGCCCAGGCTGCACCGCCGATCCCAGCCAGCATCACGATGGCGGCAACCGTGGAAAGCAGGCCGGCACGCCGAGACCGTGGCGGCGTGGATGGCACCAGCTTTTCACGGGGCTCCGTCGTGGTGCTCTCGTCGGCCCCGGCCTCGATCGTGGCGTAGCTGGACGGCCCGAGATCGTGTTCCCCCAAATGCGGCAAGGTCCCCCGTCCGCCTGGGAGGCAAATGGGAGACCCGAGAGGCGCACCGATCCGTTCGTCGATGTCCGGCGCAGTCGTTATGTGCGTATCCATGGTGCGACCCTGCTGGTTGAAGGAATCCTCCCAGCAAGATCAGTGGCGGCGTTGCGAACGCCGCAACATATTTTCAGTTCTCCCCGACCACCAGCGGCGCGAGGAAAACGACGCCCACGTTGACGTTGGCGTCCAGTTTGTGGAACAGCGTGGAAAATTGACCCCCTCGGTAGGGTGATCGGCGTCCAAAAGT
>CAXSEG010000102.1:0-13629 GCA_964235545.1 uncultured Acetobacteraceae bacterium | reverse complement strand
CTCCCGGTGCCGCACCATGGTGGACCTGTCCTTGCGCCTGCTACACCACCTGCAACAGCCCGCAGCCTTCGCGAGCTACACACGAAAACTCGCGACTATCCTTGGTTAGAACTCTCTTCGCGCGGACCTGCCACTGCCGCTTGCCGGCCTCTTCTTCTATGCAGATCACTGCTCGAAGAACGGCCCTGGCAGTTACAGGCTCCGTGTTCCCGCCCGCCTTGGTCAGACCTTGCCTATCGCCAAGGTGCTCGACGGCTCGCCTCGATCGGCAGGAGCCACCCGGAGGTGGGGTGTCTGGTGTCCTGCTGACAGACCGTACGTTGATTTAGCGGGATGGTAGCAACGCACTTGTTGCGAGTAGGCAGAGTGGCAGGGCATTTCTACAGCGAGGGGCCTAGCTGGCATACGAGAAGGCACAGGACGGAGCTTTGGCGGTTCGGGCGTCCTCCCGGCCTTAGCAGCTATCATCAGCGATAGAGAAGGTCATCCGGACTGGACAGCTTAACTCATCCGTTCAGGCAAAGCATTGGCGCCCTGCGTCAACGGTGTTGCATAAAGCTCAGCTTGGTGGTCGATCAGCCCTTCGAGAGTAGAGTTAGATTCGTCGGCTATTAACGCCTGTAGTACAGCTGTAAGTACTAGAATATCCGTTAACATCTTGGCCCGGTGTAGGTGGCAGCGAGATTGTTGTGTAAAGGCCCGGCGGTTTTGTAGGAAACTACCGCCGGGTAGGAGCGTAATTAGACTGGCTCAAGGTCCCGCAAGGGATCACACGCTGCGCCATTGGTGGTCTCAGGTAGTAAGGCGACCAATCGAGATAGAGTTCCTGCTCTCCTGAAAGCATCCCCAAAAGCACTCCAAAAGTACTCTGCTCTAGCCGCGTGGACTGGCCTCCCACCTACTTTAGGAGCATTTCCACCCATTTGGGCATCAATGAGTGCCGCCAGACTGTATTGGTCCAGAGCCATCGGGGTCGTGCCTTTGTGTGCTGTTGAACGGCGTTACGTGAGAAGGTGGCGCGCAAGTGTTTACAGGCGCTATTTGGCGTCCGGTTAAGTCGCGATTTCAGCTAAGAAGACAGGCTTTGAGCTTCCGCACGGCCAGCGACGTCTCGTATCATGCACCAACGTATCTCATTAACGATCATAGCCGCGAGATGCGTGCGAGGTCATCTACATTCCTAGGTCTTAGACATCACGGAATGTTACAGATCCAGACGCTCCTAGCCCGCTTTCGCGAACTCCTGTTCCTTGACCTGTGCCGAGGCTGCGGGTGCTAGCTCAACAGCAAGCCAAAACCACAGCATCTCCGACAGGACCGTGACGCCTCCGACTAGTAGCGCCGTGGGCTCGCGCGCTAGTTGCCGGTTTATCACCTCTGTGAGGCTTGGGCCTGTGGTCGGTTCCATGGCGAGCGCTCTCGATTGATGGCAGGCCGAGTGTGTGGCGCCATTTTGGCCCGGTAATGCCGGCCGAGAGTGTGCGTCGGGTAGTTAAGACAAGGTTACGGGAATGGGGGTGTAGCTTGGAGGATACCGGTGGAGGATCAGGTCGTAGTGACGCCGACGGATGGTGAAGACGCCGACCCGGAGTCTTGCGTAAGCCAATGCTGGCGTTGAGGTTCGGCCACGACAAGCCATAGCGTGAACAGACAGTGCGACGATCAACGGGCACGGCGGCGTGATTTGATGCCAAGTGGCACGCGAGCCAGTACAGGCCACCCTGCGACAACCAGCTACTTTTCGATGCGTTGCTCTACTTGGCCCATTCCACCCCGCGCTCGCAGGGTCTACCGAGGCGTTTCGGGGGCCGCTAAACCGCCAAGCGCCGCTACTCCGGCTGGATTGCGTGCGATGCCTTGGACAGCCTCCTTGTGGTGCTGACGGTAGGCGCCGACCTCGAGTTTCTGACGAGCGCCGATGTACGTGCCATCCAGGAACGTCATACCGAACCTGAGGTCATGCTTTTGGATCAGGGTAAGCAGGCGTTCCCTCTCGCTTGGCGGATGAAGGTCTGTGTCACTATCCGCCAAGTACGGGGCTCGGCACAAAATGTTGTCCACTCGGCGCGAGAGGATGCCGTTGACGGTGAGTTGGAAGTGCCAGTGCGGCACCTTAGCACATGGGCAGCACACCTTGATCAGGGCCTTATGCAGCGTCTACTGCGCATCTGTGAGCATCTCGCACTCATTCTCCAAGGTAGGAAAGAGCGCAGTGCGGCATATCATTCGTATGCCAACAGGCCCTGATACCATCAGGTCCCGGCGCCATATGGCGTTATGGTCTGCCTTCTAAATGGCATTGTGACAGCTGTGAGCTGCGGCTGTGTTGCGACGACTGAACCATTCGCAGCGGCGGAGACCACACACATCTCCAGCATCGCCTCTGCATTTAGATCTTGGCTTTGCCTGCATGCAGGTCTGCTGACGAGGCGGTGGACGTAGCGATGCGTCCTGCCGGCCGGCGTGGGTGGGTAGTACTACGGACGGCTGAGCAATCCGGCCAATTGCCAGCTCCTGGTCTCGATAACCTGGGCGCAGGTTTGATGCCTCTCTCGGCGGACCTGCGCCTATTCCTGTCCGACGAGTGGACAGGCGATGCGGCGCGTACGGCCCGTGCCGATGTGTCGGATCAGCGATGACACTTGCGGAGCAGGGGCGAGATCGCCCTGGCCGGACTGGATCGGTCGCTTGCGGCTGGCGTGCGGTTAGCCCCCGTGCTGGTCGAAGCGGGCTATGGCACGTGTGCCGCGTTCCAGCAGGCGCTCAATGTGTGGGTTGTGTCCCGGGCAGCCGGCCTTGCGTGCAACCCAGAGGTACACAGTGTGGGGATGTAACTCGTGCTGCCGCTGGGACGCGCCCGGCGCCTCGTGCTGGATGAGAAGCCGCGCTCAGCAGACGAAGTCCCGGACGCGCTGCCATAGAGTCATGTAGCCTCGCGGCATGGCACGAAGGAAGCCTTTGTGGCTCGGTTTCCACAGGTCCGCACGCGTGCGGACGGTGGGCTTGTGTGGGGCAACATCTGCCACTTGGCGGCTATGGAGATCTGACTGGTCGGCAAGTGGCGCATCAGTCGCGAACGCAATTGCACCCTGTCGATCTGGACCGCGGACCTCGCTGCGTGCCCTGGCAGCGGTGATCAAAGCGCGTTGGATGCACCAGAAGCTGAAAGGCGAACCGTGGCTGGGACGCTTCAAGGGACGCCCTTTGAAGGGACTGCACCAGCTCGCGTTGAGGACATGCATCGCGCTTGATTGTCTGAAGTACCCGCTCTTCGCCAGGCACTGCTGGTGAAGATGGTGGAACATGTCGATCCGTCTGTCCGAGCCACTTCCCCAACCCAGCCTGCCTAACATGCGCCGCACCGGCGCGACCCGAATGTTCGAGCACTTCCGAAGGCCGGTTTAGCCTTCGCATTGCAGGCGCTGGCTCCTGCTAGACCCTGTTGGAGGTTACACCATATGCCTGGAGATTTGGGCGGCCGCCTGTGGAGTCTAGCGAGGGCCACAGGACTGTGGAAACCAGCGAGCATGAGAAGGTGTGGAATCTAGCGAGCTTTCAGGAGGGCTTCATCTTCACTCAAGCCGGATCAACGGAGAGCCATGCCCTTGGGAGCAACGGGCGGTCGACTTGGGCGCAGAACCACACCCTGCTCGGTCAGATCAAGTTTTGCGGCAGGGTAGACAGCTTGAGCGAGCGCCAGGGCACCGGAGAAGCGAGGCTTGAAATGATACATCTCCTTAAATCCAGTCCCAAATTGTCCCTTGAGTGCTTTCCACGTTACGAGGCGATCCGCAGATAATGAATGTAGCCTGTATGCTAGCCACAGATAAACGTCGAGTGCTGGGGCATTGTTATTGAGTGCCTTGATAGCTGCTTCCTCAACCGGCACTGGGTGCTTCTGCAGTTGTTCAAAGAAGCCCTCGCTAAGCTTTGCTGTCTCTAAATTAAGCCGTGCCTGATTGCCGTCGCCTTCCGAGATGAACAATGCTCTATCGACAATACTCTGGTTTACGAGGCCGACTGCACGGTTACTGCTTGTGGTAATCTGAAAGGTCAACCGGCAGCGAGAAATCCGTTCCGCTTGATCACGAACGGATCGTCCTGTCATGCCCCCAACAGATACTCCTATCCTGCTGAGCCACTGTCTAAGTGACCCTCCAAGTTCGATCTCCCTGCAGCCTGTTCGCAATGCTTCGGTTTGGAGGAAAAGCAGAATCAGACGTGCGTGAGCTCCAAACGGAACACCAACAAACTCGTAATCCTGATTGCTGTCTTCGCCAATCAGACGACGTCCTGGTTCGACCATGAGACGAACCTTCTCCGAGGTAATCGACCACGGAGCATCGGGTGCCAAGCGCTTATGAGGTAAAGCACATTGTGCCCAGCCAGAGTAGGCAAACGACAAAGCGCTGTCTTCGTCACTTAGATACTGCGCGGCCGCCTCAACAACTGGCCGGTTAATGCCTGCGTCGAGTGCTGCCTGCTTGCCTTGAGCGACCAGCAGGTCGTGGATGGTCCCCATGGTCTCACCAACCTAAAGAGCGACGGTGCAGTGACAATGTACCACCGGGTTGATGCCGTCGCTGTGGAAAGCAGCGAGGATGCTAGTAGAAGAAGATATTAGCTTCCTATTATTAGCTTCCTCGCTGCTCTCCACGGGATAACTCGTCTAACCCATTGATTCGTATGAGCGCGTTCTCGCTAGAGTCCACAGCCTTATCGCTCCTCTCCACACGCGCTTGTGGACAGGATGTGCACGCTGGCTCGCTAGATTCCACACCTGCCACGGCGACTCGGAACCGCCTCAGCGCGTACCCGTGCGAATCGGTGTGACGAGAGCGTCACCAGTTCAAGTAAGATCACATGTAAAAAACAACCCTTATAAAGGCTATGCCACCCGACTAGCGAGCAACAGAACTGTCATATTATTCGGATAATGAAGCACACTGAGTTTTTATACGCTGTTTCTCGGAATACTATAGAACATAGTTATTGGAATATAGCTACCACCATCGACGCAAATAAGGTGGACCGAAAGATGGTAACGTAGGAGGCGAGGACAAACGGCTGACCATTCAGTCGTGCGACGCTAATCGTCTGGATCTCTCGTACTTGCGTCCCACACGGCCTGTGTGGGGTTGTTTCGCCACAAATCTGCCGGCCTGAGATACCCAAGCGCCGTGTCGGCTGACTTGTGTCGTGTCTGTCGCATGAGGCGGGCGAGGTCGACGCCGGCCTCTCCAGCTGCGGTGGCAAAGCCCGCACGCAGCGAGTGCCCCGAGAAGCGCTCCGGTCGCTCGATGCCAGCGTCCTGTGCTGCCTGCCCGACCAGGCGGGAAACCGCACGGTCGCTCAGCCTTGCCGCCGACAAGCGCCCCGCCTTGCTCATCCCCACGAACAGCGGCGCCTCCGCAGCCGTGTCGGGCGGCAATCCCGCGAGATCGGAGCCTTTGCATCGCGCCTCAAGCCAGACCTCGAGCGCGAGCACGGGGCACAAGGCAGGTTCTGCGTGGTTGGGGCGGATGGCGACCTCCTGACCGGCACCGTGCTGGTCGGTCTTGGATCGGCGCACCAGCACGCGCAGGCCGCGGCCGGCGACGGGCGTCACGTCGCCGATGGCGAGCGCCACCAGCTCTGAGCGTCGCAGGGCGGCGGCAAAGCCCAGCAGCAGCAAGGCGCGGTCGCGTGCACCGAGCGGACTGGGTGGGGCAGGGCGGGTGGCGAGCATGCGCCGCAGCGTCCCGGGCACCGCCGCCGCCGCCTGTCGGCGGGGCCGGGTCCCCCTGCTGCGCACGATGCCCTCGACGACCATGGCGAGGCGCGGGTCGGTCGCGTCAAGGGTGACGCCGGCAAGCCGGTAGGCGGCGAGGATGGCGGCGAGGTTGACGCGCAGGCTGGAGACGCTCAGCCCCCGGTCCGCGCAATGCACGGCATACATGGCCAGCAGCCCTGGGTCCCCCGAAAGCGGGGCGCGGCCCAGGCCAGCGCACCAGGCCTCGAAGGTGCGCCAGGCGGAGCGGTAGGTGCGCAGGGTGCCAGGGCCACGGGCTCGGGTTGCGTAGCCAGTGGCGCGCGCGTGCAGATCCCGCAGGGCGACGGCAGCGGGCCCGGGCGTGCTGCCAGCGTCCAGGCCCGGCCCAGCCTGGACCAGCATCCCTTCGATGCCCGCTCCCGAGGTGTCCTGGGGCAGGGCAGGGGAGAGCGGGGCAGGGGAGGGTGGGTCGCCTGGGATGGCTGCAGGCTTGATGGGGATGGCTGAATTGGCGTGGTCCGTGTCCATACCCTGTCCTCTAGCCTTTTCCATTCCGTCCGCAAAGCGCGATTAGCGGACATAATGGTTGAGCGAAGCGGCAGGCCGGGGTGACGCATCGTTTGACAGGAAAATAGTCGAGCAAATGCAATGGCTTGAACCGGAAAACTTGGCTAGATCCGGGATCATAAAGATGTTATCGTGCCTATTATGTCTAGAAAAGCAGTTTGCCTTAATTGCGATGTCATCCTATTCCGTTCACTCCCGTTGCCCATCGACGAGCCAGATAGGATTGATCTGTGCTATCAAATGATAGCACGCCCTCATGCCCCCTTCTGGAACCCACCCGCAATGGCAAGCCTGCTGATCCGCAAGCTCGACGACACCCTGCATGCACGCCTCAAGGCGCGGGCCCTGCAGCATGGCCGCTCACTCGAGGAGGAGGTTCGCGAGACCCTGCGCCTTGCCCTCGCCCGCGATGCCGGCGTCCAAGAACCGGTCAGCCTGATGCAGATTGCCAGGCGGGTGTTCGGGCACGAGCGCGGCGTCGAGCTCGAGCTGCCTGTCCGCTCGCTCGATCCCGATCGTGTCTCGCTCGACCTCGATGGGTCGAGGCACGACCCTTGATCCTGCTCGACACCAACGTGGTCTACGAGATCATGAAGCCACGACCTCACCCGCAGGTGGCGGCCTACATCGAAGAGCAGCCGCTCGACAGGCTGTTCGTTCCGAGCCTGGTCATGGCCGAACTCCGGCATGGCATTGCGCAACTGCCGGAAGGCCGCCGCCGAGGCGAGATCGAAAGCGACTTCGAGACTTTCTGTAGGGCAGGCTTCGCCGCGCGCATCCTGGTCTTCGACGACGACTGCGCGCGTGGCTATGCGCTCGCCAGGAGCGCGCGCAACCGAGCCGGCCTGCCCGTCGCCGCCCTCGATGCCCTGATCGGCGGCATGGCCTTGGCGCACGGCGCAAGGCTCGCCACCCGCAACACTGCAGACTTCGACGGCTACGGCCTTGCCCTCGTCGATCCGTGGAGCATCGCATGACCGAGGCTTTGCCAAGCGGGCTTCCCGCACTCGCGGCAGCGACAAGCCCCGCGCGGCGGGCGCTCTCGCCGGCCACCGTGCGAATCTATGCGGCCGCCTGGACCGCCTTCCAGGTCTGGTGCAGGGAACAGGAGGCGGCGTGCCTGCCGGCAGCGCCACAGACAGTGGCCGCCTACCTCTCCGCCCTTGCCTCCCGGCTGGGACCCAGCCATCTGCGTCAGGTCCTGGCCGCCCTGGCACATCGCCACCGCTTCGCCGGCCAGCCCTGGCCCGCCGGCGATCCCGTCATCGCCCGCGTCATAGCCGACCTACAGGCCCGTGCGCCTCGCTCCAGGCGCGCCGCCACCTTCTCAGCGTCCGAACTCCGGCATCTTGTCGAGACCTGCGACGGCGTGATGGACGGCGCCGCGGGGCTTGGCGCCTGTCGCGACCGCGCCCTGTTGCTGGCGATCTTCGCGGCAGGCCTGCGGCGTTCCGAGCTGGTCGCTCTCGACCACCATGACGTGCGCTTCACTCCCCAGGGCATGACCCTGTGCGTTGCGGCACGCACCCGCTCGGGCTGTGCAGCCGGGATCGTGGTCGACCGCGAGGCCGACCCCAGCCTGTGCGCGGTGCGTGCGATGGAGGCTTGGCTCCATCGCGCCGGCATCGAATATGGCCCGGTATTCCTGCGCCTCGCCGCCGCCGGCACCCTGGAGGGCCGGCTCACCGGCCACGGTGTATGGAGGATCCTGCGCCGCCGTGCCGCCCTTGCCGGGCTGAAAGTGGCCCTGGGCGAGAGGATGTCGCCGCAGGCGCTCAGGAAAGGCTTCCAGGCGCGCATCTCATGAGTCTGCACGTCGAGGAAGCCCGTCTCGCGTCGGCGCACACGGATTGGCTGCGCCACGAGCTGGTGATCAGCGGGCCGGCGGAGGAGGTAGCCGCATTTCGGGCTGCTGCCCTCGGCGCGTCGGCCATTCCCTGGCACCTCGACCTCGACGCCGAGGAGGCGCGGCTGCTGGCGCCAATGGCCACCCAGGGGGCCGAGGCGCGCGGCCTCGCCCGCGCGTTGCGCAACGCCGTCGGCGCTCACCACGAGCGCGTGCTGGATCAGGTGCGTCGTGCCAGGGCCTGCCCCCTCGACCTGCACCGCCTGGTGCCGGTGCCAGAAGCCATCCTGCGCCTCGGGCCCGACGACTTTGCCGGCGACCGGTGGCTGCGCGCGCACTGGGGCACCCTGCAGGCGCTGCGCCATGTTCGCGTTCTCGACACGGGAGAGGACGGCCGCCGAACCCGCACTGCCAGGGTGGTGCTTGAATTCCACGCCGCCGACTGGAGCCCATGGCAGGCCCTGCTGCGCATACGCGGCAACTGGCCCCGCCTCGTGCTCGACCTCAGGCCGGACTACGGCAATGTCTGAGCCCGCATCCGGCGGTGCAGCGGCCGGGGCAGGGGAGGGTGGTCCAGGCGACGCCACCGGCGACGCGTTGTGGGACGACTGGAACACACCGCTGCGCGCGCCCGTGACGCCGCTGCTGCACCTTGACGGCTATGAAGGGCCAATGGAGCTGCTGCTCGACCTTGCCGGGCGTCAGCGTATCGACCTGGGCCAGCTGTCGATCCTGTCGCTGATCGAGCAGTTCCTTGCCGAGCTCGACGGCCGCCTGCGCCAGGTTGCCATCGAGCGCCGGGCCGATTGGATCGTCGTGGCTAGCCGCCTTGTGCTGTTGCGCTCCCGCCTGCTGGCACCAGCAAGTCCTGAGATCGCGGCAGCAGCGCAACGCGACGCAGACGCCGAACTGCACAGGCTTGAGCGCATGGCGCAGGTCCGCGGTGCCGCGGCCTGGCTGCAGGCACGCCCGCAGCTCGGTTACGACGTGTTTGCAAGACCGAGTCGCGGACCCGACCCACGCACCGCCTCCTACATGGCGCTCATGCAGGCCTGCCTCGTCGTCCTGCGCCAGACCAGTGCGCAAGCTCAGGATACGCCGGTCTACCGGCCACGACCGCCAGAACTCTGGAGCGTCGCCCAGGCCATGGCTCGCATCAGGGCCGCGCTGGAGCAGCTGCCCGGAGGAGGAGAGCTGGGAAGCTTCCTGCCAGCCATCCCGGACGACGAGCCGCAACGCAAGCTCAAGACCAGCGCAGCCCTCGCCAGCACACTCGTCGCAGGACTTGAACTTGCCCGCGGCGGAGAGTTGGACCTGAACCAGAAGGAAGCCTTCAGCCCGATCTTGGTCAGCGCAACAGCCTTGTGACCTTCGTGGGCTTCTTGTCCGCTCTAGCCGCTCCCACTGTTCGCGGGCTCCAGACTGCGCAAACTTATTTCGAACTCAAAATGGGATTTCGTTCCAGCAGCTCCGTGACGCGCTCTGCTGCTGATCGGCAGCGTAGTGGCCGACACCCGGCAGGATCTTGAAGGTGCAGTGCGCCTCGATGAACTCCGCGGTGGCTTCTGCCGCCATCCGGCCCACGGTGTCGTCCGCGTCGCCCCAGACGAACAACGTTGGCACCCGCGTCGGCCCGACCGCGCGGCGCACGTCGTTGGCGCGGTACCAGGCGAGTGCTGCTTCCATCGCCGGCAGGGTGCCGAGCACGGAAAGATGCGCCTCGACCGCTGCCTGGGGCACGCCGTTGGCGGCAAGCCGCGTGCGCAGCCAAGCCGCATCGTCAGCCAGGAGACGCGCGGCTGCTCCAGGCTCGCGGAAGGCGGCGTGGTGGCGCGACCGCCCGGCCTGTTCCGGGTCGTCGCGCAGCGCCCGCGCGAAGGCAAGCGGATGCGGCCGCGAGAGCACGCTTAGCGAGGCCAGACAGTGTGGGACGCGATCGGCGATCTTCCAGGCCAGGATGCCGCCCCAGTCGTGCCCCACCAGGTGGAAGCGCCAGCCCGCGTATCCTGCCAAGGCGGCGAGGTCGAGGACGTCGTCGATCAGCCGGTCGATCCGATACTCGTCAAGGTCTACCGGGTCGGGACGCGCGCAGGGAGAATAGCCACGCTGGTTCGGGGCCCATGCCAGGAAGCCCGCCACGCCCACCGCGGCCAGCTGTCCGCCCCACAGTTGGCGCGAGACGCCGAAGCCGTGCAGCAGCAGCACCAGGGGCGTGTCTGCCGGCCCGCTCGTCGCGACATCAAAGGTCAGGCAGGGAGCGGTTCGGATCTGGCGGATGATGGCTATGGGCGGGCCCCCCTGCTGACCGTAGTAGGGTACCACAGGCGGCTACGCAGCCGTACCCAGGGTCGCGGCGATGACGGCCATTTCTGCCTCCCTCTGGCAGGCGATCGCGCCAACCAGGCAGCCGTCGCGCAACTGGCGGACGATGAAGTCCATGTTGTCCAGATTGCCCTCGACGATCGTGGCGTCGACGTCCTGCGGGTGGCCGAGCAGCTCGATGCGGCGGCCAAAGTGGTAGGTCCAGAAGAACGGCGGCTGGGTCCAGGCTGCTTCACCGCCGAGCATCGAGCGCGCGGCGATGCGCGCGGTCTGCTGCGCGACACGCCAGTGCTCGACACGGACGCTTGTGTCGTTGAACGGAAAACGTGCGACATCGCCAGCGGCGAAAACCGCGTCGGCGGCCCGCATGCCGGCGTCGACGTTAATACCGCCATCCTCGCCGAGCGGCAGCGCTGCCGCGAAATCGGTGGCCGGGCGCACGCCGATGCCGACGATGACGAGCTCGGCGGCGAGCGTGCGGCCGTCCTCCAGGGTAACGCCTGCTGCCTGCGAGATGCCGTTGATGCGGGCGACGTGGCCTGGGACGAAGGTCACGCCACCGGCCTCGTGTAGGCGGTGCAGAGCCTGTGCGACCTCGCGCCCGAGCGGCTTCTCAAGCGGGAGCGGGTCGGGGCTGACGACGGTGACCTGCAAGCCGTGCTTGGTCAGCGCGGACGCTGCCTCCAGGCCGATGAAGCCTCCGCCGACGATGACGGCTCGCGCGCCGTTGCGGACCCAGGGGAGGATGCCGCGAGCATCCTCCAGGCTGCGCAGGACATGAACGCCTGGCAGATCGGCACCGGGAACATCAAGCGTGCGCGGAGTGCCGCCGGGAGCAAGGAGCACTGCGTCGTAGTCGAGCGCGGTGCCGTCGGCGAGGGAAACGCGGCGGGTGGCCGGGTCGAGGCCGGTCGCAGTGCCCTGTTGCCGCTCGATGCGGTTCTGCTCATAGAACCCTGGGTCGCGGAGCGGCGAGACGTCGGCGGGTTTCATGCCGCCTTCCAGCACGAACTTGCTCAACGCAGTGCGATCGTAGGGCGCGTCCGGCTCGGCGCCGAGCAGGACGATGCGGCCATTGAAGCCGAACTCGCGCAGGGCCGCAGCAGCGGCGGTTCCGGCTGCTCCGGCGCCGATGATGAGAAAGGTTCGCGCGTCGGTGCCGGCAAGCCGTAGCGCGGACGGGATTGGCTTGGCAGAGACTAGGACGCGGTCGCCGTCGACGAGAACGGGATACTGCTGCAGCGCGTCGAGTGCCGGAGGTTCAAGCAGGGCGCCGTCGCTGACCGCGAACATTGCCTTGTGCCAGGGGCAGACGATGCGGCCGGCGCAGACCACACCCTCGTCGAGGGGAGCGCCGGCGTGCGGGCATTTGGCCGCAAAGGCGCACACCACGTCGCCGTCACGGACGAGGATGATGTCCGTGCCGTCAACACTGACCTTGAGCGGCTTGTCGAGGGCGATGTCGCCCAGGTTCGAGACCTGCTGCATGACTGTTGCTCCGGATTGCTTTCCAGACGAGCGTGCGGCAGCAGGCCGGGTTCCGCTCAGCCTGCCAGCTCGGATCGTCAGTCTGGCATTGCTCCCAGACTGCTGGTTGGGACAGACGACGAAACGACGCGCCGTTCCGCTTCTTGCTGCGCGCACCAGACCGCGTCGGCATCCATGTCCGTCTGGCGTGCCATCCACTGCAGGTAGTCCAGCGGCACCTCGGGCCAGGGCAGGCCGCGGTGCTTGCCGAACGGCAGGGTGGGCAGGCGCTTCGGCTGACTGGTCCACTGCACCATCTGCTCGACGCTGGCCAAGCCCAGCAGCTCGGTCAGCAGGTGCGCGGTGACGTAGGCGTCCGGTCCCGCCCGGTGCGGCGGCATGGCCAGTGCCGGGTCGAGCTTCAGGTCGCGCCAGTAGCGCAGCACCTGGTTGGAGTGGCGCGGCGCCCCTGGCCAGACCCGCAGTGCCACCTTGTAGGTGCAGATCCAGGGCAGGCTGACGGACAATGCCGCCTCAAGGAACAGCCGTTCGAAGGCGCAATTGTGCGCCACCAGCACGTCCGGCAGTTCTCCACCCCGGATGGCCTGCTGCAGCCGCTCTGGCGTGCACACCGGGGTATGGGGCGTAAAGTCCGCCCCGGTGATGTGGTGTACAGCCATGGTCTCGGGCGGGATGGTACCCAGCGGGCGATAGAGCCGCGCCATTGGCCGCTCCACCACCCAGGTGTCCTCTGTCCGGACCACGTCGACACGGCCGAACTCGATGATCTCGGCCGGGGGTGCCTCGCCCGTGGTCTCGATGTCGATCACCCGCAGGCGCATGCCCATGGCGCTCAGTGCAACAGGCGCGGCAAAGCCGGCATGACGGGCACGCCCAGGCTGTCGCCGAGCAGATCCCAAAACGCCGCCTCCGGCGGGTCCTCGCGGCGCAGCCGGCCGACGAACGCGGCATGGCTTTCCAGCCCGGGCTCTTCCGCCAGAAACGGCGCCAGGGCCACGCAGGCCGCCACGTCGCGGGCAGCGTAGACATACTGCCGCGAGGACGCCTGCTGCAGCACGTCCTCCGCCAGCTCCCGATGTAGCAGCGTCGCCGCAACCGGATGCTTCCCGGCCAGGATGTCGGCGACAGGGCGCAGGCGCGCATAGTCCCAGACGTCCAGCTCGCCGTGGCAGGCCTGCACCAAGCTGCTTGACGCGTGCAGGTCAGGCCCGCCCGCCAGGAAGCACAAGGCTAGGGTGCAGTCGGGATGCGCCAGGGCCAGGGCAATCGCCACTCCCTCCGCCGCCACGTCGTCGAAGTCCGGTAGGCTCCGCATATCCTGGAATGGTGCTGCTGTTGCTGGCGACATGGCACGATCTCCCGGACGTACGCCTCGCCAAGGCGCTGGTTGGCAGGAACAGCTTTCGTCGGTTCTGTGGCCTTGTAGCGCATGAGACACGCCGGAGCGCACGGCCTTCGTGCGCTCCGGCGTGTCCTGATCTGCATCGGCACGCTGTCTGCACAGTCTCCCCAACACCAGGACCGTCACCGTTGAGGTCGACGGCCTTGGCGAACTGACAGACGCCGACGCGCAAGGAACTGGACCGCCATACTTGGAGGGTCTGGTTGTGAGACCTCCTTGGCGCGCTCAGCGATGAGGCGTGCCTTGGTGGTG
>CAXSEG010000101.1:0-13813 GCA_964235545.1 uncultured Acetobacteraceae bacterium | reverse complement strand
CATACGGCGTGCACCGACGCGGAGGCGCTGGCGGGGTTGCGGGCGGGGGCGAGCGGGTTCACCCATTTGTTCAACGCAATGTCCCCCCTGCACCACCGCGCCCCGGGCTGCGCCGGGTGCGCGCTAGCCCATGCGGACCATGCCGAGATCATCCTGGACGGCGTGCACGTCGCCCCCACCGCCGTGTTGGCGGCATTACGCGCCGTCCCGTTGCTGTACGGCGTGACGGACGCGATTGCGGCGGCGGGCATGCCGGACGGTGCCTACCGGCTCGGGACGCACGCTGTCCATAAGAGCGGTGGGACTGCACGGCTGGCCGACGGCACGCTGGCCGGCAGTGTGCTCACTATGGATGCGGCGCTGCGGATGTTGCTCGGGCTGGGGCTGGACCTGGCGGAGGCGGCGCGCCGCCTGTCCACTATCCCGGCCGATTATCTGGGGGAGGTGGAGCGCGGCCGAATCGCGCCGGGCCTGCCGGCCGACCTGGTCGTGGTGGATGGCGCGGGCGGGCTGCTGCAGGTGTTCGCCGAGGGTGAGGCGTTGCTGTAGCGCCGCAACGGCGGACGGGCCCGGCGCGTTGATCCGCCATGACCATCACCCACGTGGCCGTCGTGCTGAACGGCAAGGCTGGCGCCCTGCTGGACCAGGAGGAGGCGGGCGGCATGCTGGAGACGGCGCTGGCCGAGGCCGGGCTGACGGCGACCATCATCCCGCAAGATGCCGGAACCTTGCCAGAGCGAATCAGGCAAGCCGCCGACTCGGGGGCGGAGGCGGTGGTCGTGGCCGGCGGCGACGGTACGGTGGCCTGCGCCGGGCAGGCGCTGGCGGGGACGGCGGTGCCGCTCGGCATCCTCCCGTTCGGCACCATGAACCTGCTGGCGAAGGATCTCGGGCTGCCGATCGGGGATGTGGCGCAAGCGCTGGCGGTGGTTGCCCATGGGACCGTGCGCGCGATCGATGTGGGGGATGTGAACGGGCACAGCTTCCTCTGCGCCTCCATGCTCGGCCTGCCCGCCCGGCTCGGCCGCACGCGGGAGGAGACGCGCGGCTCCACGTTGCGGCTGGTCACGCGGATGGCGCCGGCGGCGATCCGGCTGCTGCGGCTGGCCCGGCGCATGCGGCTGGCCCTGAGCCTGGACGGCCAGCGGATGGCGCTGCGGGTGGCGTCGCTGACGGTGACGGTCAACGGTATCGACGAGACGTGCGGGCGGGCGTTCGGCCGCACGTGCCTGGATGGCGGCACGCTCGGGGTATACGTGATTCGGCGCCTGGGCCTGCGGGAGGCGGTGCGGCTGTGCATGCGCATGACGGTCGGGCGTTGGCGCGACGACGCAGCGGTGGCCGAACACAGCGCCGGCGCGGTCGACATCCATAGCCGCCGAAGACTGCAAGTGATGAACGACGGCGAGTTGGCCTCGCTGGCGCCGCCGCTGCGCTACCGCGTCCGGCCCGGCGCGCTCCGGGTGTTAGTGCCTTGACGATCCGCATCGCCCACGTCACCGACCTGCATTTCGGCGCCGAGGACCCGCCGGTGGTGCAGGCGCTGCTGGACGAGTTGAACGCGGATGCGCCCGACCTGGTGGCGATCAGCGGCGACCTCACGCAAGGGGCGCGGCTGTCGGAGTTCCGCCAGGCGCGGGCGTTCATGGACGCGCTCGCCTCGACGACGCTGGCGGTACCGGGCAACCACGACATCTCGCCGTACAACCTGCTGGAGCGGTTCACCGACCCGTATCGGCGCTGGCGGCGCATCATCTCGCCGGAGACGGCGCCGCAGTGGCGGCGCGGCAATGTGGCGGTGCTCGGGCTGAACTCGGCGCGGCGGATGGGACTGACGCTGGATTGGTCGACCGGCCGGGTGACTCGGCACCGCCTACGCCGGCTGCTGCGCGCGCTGGATGCGCTGCCGGCGGCGATGACCAAGGTCGTGGTGATGCACCATCCGCTGCTGCCGCCGGAGGGTGCGCCACAGACGCCGGTTGCGGGGGGTGCGATGGCGGCGCTGCGGGCGATGGCCGCGCATAACGTGAGCCTGGTGCTGGCCGGGCACCTGCACCGCGGCTATGCGCGGCTGGCTTCGCCGGATGGCAAGCCGCCGCTGGTGCTGCAGGGAGCGACCGCGACCTCGGTCCGGCTGCGCGGCGAGCCCAATGCTTACAACCAGATCACGATCGGCGCGGACGGGCACGCGACGGTGCGGGTGCGCAGCTGGGACGGGCAGGGCTGGACGACGCAGGATCACCATGACGCGGCGCCGGACGGGCCGGCCGTAGAGCAGGCCGGGGCGGACCGGGTTTTGGATTGACAGGCGACTGCGGCGAGCCTGAGATGCGAATTAGTCGCAATATCAAAAGGCATACCTTATGCAGACAGTTCGTCCCGGCCAGATAGCCCGTGTCGTGGAGTTGGAGACGGGCATGACGATGACGTTCGGCTGGACGCTGCGGCCGAGTCTGGACCGGGGGGATGCGGAGCTGGTGAGTTTGGCGTCTGCGACGCGGAACTCGGCCGAGGGCGATGTCGCTACTCCCTCTCCAATTCATCACCGGAGCGCATCGAAACTGGTGCGCCACCGTTGATGGAAGTCGCACAGAGGCGGATGTGGCACTGCTCCCCTCCCCTTGAGGGAGGGGGCCGGGGAGGGGTGGCCGCACGCGAGGCCGATCGGGTTCGCCGAGATCACACGGAAGGCCGAATGCCGCTCGCCCCCCTCCCCTGCCCCCTCCCTCAAGGGAAGGGGGATGTCCTCCCAAGCTCCCTCACCCCGGCCCTCTTCCAGAGGGAGAGGGAGAAGGGGTGTCAGGCGCCGGCGACGGTGAGGCCGTCTACGCGCACAGTGGGTGAGTCCACGGCGCGGCGGAGGCGTAGGTCGTTGGCGGGGGTCATGTGCAGGAACATGTCCTTAAGGTTGCCGGCGATGGTGATCTCGGCGACCGGTTCGGCGAGAGCGCCGTTGCGGATCATGAAGCCGGCGGCGCCGCGGCTGTAGTCGCCGGTGAGGCCGTTCACGCCCATGCCGAGCAATTCCGTCACGTAGAGGCCTTCCGCCACGTCCGCCATCAGCTCGTTCGGGGTGAGCTTGCCGGGGGCCAGGTAGGCGTTTGACAGGCCGGGGGAGCCGCCGTTGCTGTGGCCGTTGGTCTTGAGGCCGAGCTGGCGGGCGCTGCGGCTGTCCAGCAGCCAGGTGAGCAGCACGCCGTCCTCGACCAGGGCGCTGTTGGCGGTGGGCACGCCCTCGGCGTCGAACGGCTTGGAGCGGGCACCGCGCAGCCGGCGGGGCTCGTCGTAGATCGAGATGCCGGAGGCGTAGATCTTCTGGCCCAGGCTATCCTTCAGGAAGGAGGTGCCGCGGGCGACGCCGGCACCGCTGATCGCCCCCGCCAAATGGCCGATCAGCCCGCCGGCGACACGTGGGTCGAACAGGACGGGCATCTTGGCGGTGGATGGGCGGCGCGGGTCCAGCCGGGCGACGGCCTGCTCGCCGGCGCGGCGGCCGATGGCGGCTGCGTCCTCGAGGTCGGCGAGAAAGGTGGCGGAGTGGTAATCGTAATCCCGCTGCATGCCGGTGCCCTCGCCGGCCAGGGCGGTGGCGCTGACGGAGTGGCTGGTGCGGGCATAGCCGCCGGCGAACCCGGCGCTGGTGGCAAGCAGGAACTCGTAGCGGCCATAGCCGGCCTCGCCACCCTCGGAGTTGGTGACGCCGTGCACGGCGCGGGCGGCGTCCTCGGCGGTGGCGGCGCGGAGGGTCAGCGCCTCGACGCCGGGTTCGGCCTGGTCGGCCAGCTCCAGCGGGGCCGCGTCCACGGGGCTGGCTTCCTCGGCCAGGCCGCCGAACGGGTCCTCCGGGACGACCTTGGCCATCGCCACGGCGCGCCCGGCCAGGGTGGCGAAGCCGGACAGCGCCAACTCGGTGGTGGACACGGAGGCACTGCGGCGGCCGACGAACACCGTCAGCTCGAGGCCGCGGCGTTCGGACCGCTCGAGGTGGTCGGTGTGGCCCAAGCGGCGCGAGACGGAGAGCGAGGTGGAGCCGGAGACGGCGGCCTCGGCGGTGTCGGCCCCGGCGGCGCGGGCCCGGTCCAGCAGGGCCGAGAGGAGATCGAGTTGGCTGGCGCTCATGCGGCGAGCCGATCGGCGATGTCCACAAGATGGGGTACGTGCGCGGCCGGGCCCATGGCGGCGAGCGTCGGCCGGCCGCGGAAGATGCGGCCGGCGGCGCGGCGCACGTCGGCCAGGGTGACGGCCTCGATCCGGGCCACCGTCTCGGCCACCGGCACGATGCGGCCGAACACCTGCAGCTGCCGGGCCAATTGCTCGCAACGGCTGCCGGTGGATTCGAGCGACATCAGAAGGCCCGCCTTCACCTGGGCGCGGGCGCGGCGCAGCTCGTCCTCGTTCACGTCCAGCTGCACGCGGCGCAGCTCCTCGAGCGTCACGGGGACCAGCTCGCGGGCTTCCTCCTCGCCGGTGCCGGCGTAGATCGCGAACAGGCCGCCATCCATCGCCGGGGCGGTGAAGGAGTAGATCGAGTAGACCAGGCCGCGGCGCTCGCGGATCTCCTGGAACAGGCGGGAGGACATGCCGCCGCCGAGCAGGGTGGAGAGCAGCATCGAGGGATAGAAGTCCGGGTCGCCATAGGCCATGGCGGGGAAGCCGAGCACGATGTGCACCTGGTCGAGGTCCCGCTCCTCGCGGAACTCGCCGCCGCCGTAGCGTCCCGCCACCACCGCGGGGGCCTGGCCCTGCGGCAGGTCGGCGAAGTGCTCGGTGGCGAGGGCGACCACCCGGTCATGCGTAAGGGCGCCGGCGGCGGCGACCACGACGTTGCTGGCGGTGTAATGGCGGCGCATGTAGCCGGTCAGCACGTCCCGGCCCATGGCGGTGATGCCGTCCTCGCGGCCGAGCGTTGGGCGGCCCATCGGCTGGTCGGGGTACGCCGTCTCCTGGAAGTGGTCGAACACGATGTCGTCCGGGGTGTCGTTGGCCTGGCCGATCTCCTGCAGGATCACGCCGCGCTCGCGCTCCAGCTCCTCGGGGGCGAAGGTGCTGTGGGTGAGGATGTCGCCGATGATGTCGGCGCCCAGGTCGAGGTCCTCCTTGAGCAGCTTGACGTAGTAGGCGGTCTGCTCGCGGGCGGTGTAGGCGTTGATGTGGCCGCCGACATCCTCGACCGCCTCGGCGATGGCCATGGCGGAGCGCCGTTCGGTACCCTTGAAGGCCATGTGCTCGAGAAAATGGCTGGCGCCGTTCTCCGCCGCCGTCTCGTCCCGCGTACCGGCGGCGACATAGGCGCCGAGCGAGACGGTCTCCACGCGGTCCATCTGTTCGGTGACGACCATGAGGCCGGAGGGCAGGCGGGTGACCTGAATCATGCGGCGTTCCTGTATGCGAAGGCCCGGATCTGCGACTCGACGGCGTCCAGGCTGTTGGGGGCGGTGGTGAAGCGTTCCGGCCGCTCATATAGGTCGGCCAGGTGCTTTGGCAGCGCCGGGCGGCGGCCGGTGGCGCGCTCCATGGCGTCCGGGAACTTGGCCGGGTGCGCGGTGGCGGCGGCGATGGTCGGCAGGTGGCGGCACGGCAGGGCGCGGGCGGCGGCGACGCCGATGGCGGTGTGCGGATCTGCTTCGTAGCCGCACACCGTGTCCAGCCGGCGGATCTCGGCCAGAGTGCCTTCGTCGTCCAGCCGGAAGCCGTGCATCAGGGTGGTGGCGCGGTGCCAGGTGGCGTGCGGCACCGCCATGCGGCCGGTGGCGCGGAAGCCGGCCATGGTGGCGGTGGTGGCGGCGGCGTCCCGGTCCAGCAGCTCGAACAGTAGGCGTTCGAAGTTGGAGCTGATGGCGATGTCCATCGACGGCGACAGGCTGGGTTCGACGGCGGCCATGCTCATGTCGTTGCCGGCGAGGAAGCGGGCCAGGATGTCGTTGCGGTTGCTGGCCACCACCAGGCGCGCGACTGGCAGCCCCAGGCGGCGCGCGGCCCAGGCCGCCAGCACGTTGCCGAAATTGCCGGTGGGGACGCTGAATGCCACTTCTCGCTCGGGGGCGCCCAAGGCCAGGGCGGCGGCGACATAGTACGGGACCTGGGCGGCGATGCGGGCCCAGTTGATGGAGTTCACCGCCGATAGCCGCATGTCCGTGCGGAACGGCACGTCGGCGAACATTGCCTTCACCAGGTCCTGGCAGTCGTCGAAATTGCCGTCCACGGCGATATTGGCCACGTTCGGCGCCAACACCGTGGTCATTTGCCGGCGTTGCACCTCGCTGGTGCGGCCCTGCGGGTGCAAGATGGCGATATCCACCCTGGCGCGATTTCGGCAAGCCTCAATGGCGGCGGACCCGGTGTCCCCGCTGGTGGCGCCGACGATGGTGACGCGCTCGCCGCGCATGGTGAGCACGTGGTCGAACAAACGGCCCAACACCTGCATGGCCATGTCCTTGAAGGCGAGCGTCGGGCCGTGAAACAGTTCAAGGGCCCAGAGGTTGGTCTCCAGTTGGACCAGCGGGGCGACCGCGGGATGGGCGAATCCGGCATACGCCTCCTGGCAGATGGATTGCAGGGTTGCGAACGGCACCGATTCGCCGACGAAAGGCTGCATCACGCGCGCGGCCAGTTCGGCGTAGGGCAGGCCGCGCAGGGCCCGCAGGTCGGCATGCGAGAAGGCGGGCCAGGTTTCGGGCATGAACAGGCCGCCATCTTCCGCCAGTCCGGCCAGCAACACGCCGGCGAAGTCACGTGCGGGGGCCTGCCCGCGGGTCGAGATGTAGCGCATGGGGCTATGTTAGCCGCAGACCGGGCCGCGGACCAACGGGGATTGAGCCTCGACGACTTGCAGTTGCTTGAGCGGCAGCGCTGAAAAAGCTCCCCCTCCCCTTGTGGAGGTGCCACGCGCCAGGCCCGTGCCGCTTCCACCCCTCCCCTAGCCCCTTCAACAAGGGGAAGGGACTTCTTTCTTCGCGCCAGCCGGGCCTCATGGCCTATTTTACAGCGGCGAGAGGGTAGTTCAGTGCCCCGCGTTGGAACCGGAGAAGTCCGGCGCAGCCAGTCCGGAGGCGGCCAGTTGCGCCGACAACGCCGCTTTCAACCGCTCCAGCCCCGGCTCGCTGGTCGCCTCGCAGCGCGCCACAAGCACTGCCTGCGTGTTGGAGGCGCGGAGGAGCCACCAGCCATCTTCGGTCGCGACTCGCACGCCGTCGATGTCGGCGACAGTGGCGCTTTCGGCTTTCAGGCGGGCGGCGACCTCCTCAATCACGTCGAACTTTCGGGTGTCCAGGCAGTCGAAGCGCAGTTCGGGGGTGTTGATCACCTGCGGCATCGCCTCGCGCACGGCGGACAGCTTGCCCGGCATACGGGCCACGATGCCGAGCAGGCGGACGGCGGCGTAGAGTGCGTCGTCGAAGCCATACCAGCGGTCGGCGAAGAACACGTGGCCGCTCATCTCGCCAGCCAAGGGGGACCCGGTCTCGGCCATCTTGGCCTTGATGAGGGAGTGGCCGGTCTTCCACATCAGTGGCGTGCCGCCGGCGCGGCCAATCTCGTCGAATAGCACCTGGCTCGCCTTCACGTCGGCGATGATGGTGCCCTTCGGATGATTTCTCAGCACGTCACGGGCCAGGATCACCAGCAATTGGTCGCCGAACAGCATGGCGCCGCTGTCATCCACCACGCCGATGCGGTCCGCATCGCCGTCGAACGCGATGCCGAGGTCCGCCTTCTGCTCTCGCACCGCAGCGATCAGCTGCTCGAGGTTCTTCGGCACCGTCGGGTCGGGGTGGTGGTTGGGGAACTTGCCGTCGATGTCGCCGAACAGCACCGTGTGCTTGCCGGGCAGCGTGCGGACCAGGCGCTGCAACACCGCGCCGGCGGCGCCGTTGCCGTTATCCCACACGACGTTGAGGATGCGGTCGCCGCCATCCCAGTCAGTGATCAGCCGGGTGACGTATTCGGCGGCCATGTCCACGTCGCGCACCGTGCCCGGCGCCTCGGCCACGACGTCCCCCGCGGCGGCCAGGGTGCCGATCTGTTGGATCTGCTCGCCGAAGAACGGCTTGCGACCGAGCATGAACTTGAAGCCATTGTAGTCGGGCGGGTTGTGGCTGCCCGTCACCATCACCGCGCCCGCGGTCTCCTGCGTCGTGGCGGTGTAGTACAGCATCGGCGTTGGGCATAGGCCGACGCGCGACACTTCCAGCCCGCATGCCACCAGGCCGCGCACCAGTTCCGGCTCCAGGTCGGGCGAGGACAGGCGGCCGTCATAGCCGACCGCGACCGTCTTGCCGCCGCCGCGGACCAGGATGCTGCCGAAGCAGCGGCCGATGGCGAACGCGTCCGCCGGGTGTAGCGTGCGGCCGACCACGCCGCGGATGTCGTATTCGCGCAGCGAGGTAGGGTCGAAGTCATGGCGGAATGGCATTTCGGCCTCAATCACGGTATTTGGTCAGGAACTTGCGGACGGCGTCACGGAGGTCGGGGCGTTGTAGCGCGAAGGCGATCTGCGCCTCGAGGAAGCCGGCCTTGTCGCCGCAGTCGAACCGCTCGCCCTCGTAGCGCAGGCCATGGAACGGGACGTGGCCGATCATCTTGGCCATCGCGTCCGTCAACTGCACCTCATTGCCGGCGCCGCGCTCCATCTTGTCGAGATGCTGCAGCACCTCCGGCATCAGCACGTAGCGGCCGATGATCGAGAGGTTGGAAGGGGCGACCGCCGGGTCCGGCTTCTCCACCAGGCCCTTCACATCAACCAGGCGGCCGTCATCGTTGCCAATTTCCAGGATGCCGTAGCGGTTGGTTTGCTCGCGTGGCACCTCGGTCACGGCGACCACGTTGCCGCCGGTCTCCTTGTAGGCATCGGCCAGCTGCTTGGTGCAGGGCGTCTTGCTGAGCACGAGGTCATCCGGCAGCAGGATGGCGAATGGATCGTCACCGATGAAGGCGCGGGCACACCAGATCGCGTGGCCAAGGCCGAGCGGCACCTGCTGGCGGACCGTAGCGATAGAGCCGGGCTGCACCGCCATGTCCCGCAGCATCTGCATGATCTCGTGCTTGCCGCGCTCCTTGAGGGTCGCTTCCAGCTCGAACGCGATGTCGAAATGCTCGACCAGGCCGGTCTTGCCGCGGCCGGTCACCATGCAGAACTGCTCGATCCCGGCGGCGCGGGCTTCTTCCACCGCGTATTGGATAAGCGGCTTGTCGACCACCGGGAGCATCTCCTTCGCGGTCGCCTTGGTCGCCGGGAGGAACCGGGTTCCGAGCCCTGCCACGGGGAGGACGGCCTTGCGAAGCGGCTTCATGCGGGTTCCCTGATCTGCTTGCCTTGGTGGGCCGGGCCTCGATCTCCCGGCCAGCGATTGGTCGCACGCCGCTGCAAGGCCAGCAAGCGACGTTTCTTGGGCGTCATTTCCCATCCATATCAGGCGGAGCTGAGCGCCTCGGTGGCCGCGATGGCGCTGAGGTTGACGATGCCGCGGGCGGTGACGCTTGGCACCAGGACATGGAGCGGGCGGCTCATGCCCAGCAGGATGGGGCCGACCGGCAGGCCGTCGCCGCTGGCCTTTAGCATGTTGAAGGCGATGTTGGCGGCATCCAGGCCGGGCATCACCAGCAGGTTGGCGGTGCCGGAGAGCCGGCTGTCAGGCACGGCGCGGTCCCGGATCGCCTCGCTGAGGGCCGCGTCGGCGTGCATCTCACCGTCCACCTCCAGCTCCGGCGCCTGGTCCCGGATCAGGCCTAGAGCCCGGCGCATCTTGCGGGCGCTGCTGGAGTTGCCGGCGCCGAAGGAGGAGTGGGAGAGCAACGCCGCCTTCGGGACGATGCCGAAGCTCTTCACCACCTCGGCGGCCAGCAGCGTCATCTCCGCGACCTCCTCGGCCGTGGGGTCAATGGTGACGTGGGTGTCGCAGAAGAATAGCGCGCCGTTGTTCAGGATCAGCGCCGACAGCGCGTAGACGCGCGAGACGGTGGAGCGCTTGGGGACAATTGGCATCGCGTAGGTGAGATGGCGGGTCCAATCCCCGGAACCGCCGACGATCGCCGCGTCCGCCTGGCCCGAATGCAGCAGCATGGAGGCGACCACCGTCACGCGGTTGCGCATGCGCCGCGCCGCGGCGTCCGCCGGGACACCGCGGCGCCCGACCAGGCGCTGGTAGGCGGCGATCAGCGGGTCGAACACCTCGTGGTCGAGTGCCGGGTCGAGCACGCGAACGCTTTGGTTAAGGTCCAGGCGCAGGCCCATCTCCGCCACGCGGGAGGCGATGACGCCGCGGCGGCCGATCAGGATGGGTTGGGCGATGCCCTCGTCCACGATGGTCTGTGCGGCGCGCAGCACGCGCTCGTCCTCGCCGTCGGCGTAGACGATGCGGCGCGGGGCCTTGCGGGCGGCTTCGAACACCGGGCGCATCAGCTGGCCGGAGCGGTAGACGAACACCTCGAGCTCGCGGCGGTAGGCGGCGAAATCCTCGATCGGGCGGGTGGCGACGCCGGTGCGCATGGCGGCCTGGGCGACGGCGGGGGCGATCTGCAGGATCAGCCGCGGGTCGAACGGCTTGGGGATGATGTAGTCGGGGCCGAACACGGGGGCGGCGCCGCCATAGGCCGCGGCCACCACCTCGCTCGCCTCCACCCGCGCCAGCACGGCGATCGCCTCGACGCAGGCGACCTTCATCTCCTCGTTGATCGTGGTGGCCCCCACGTCCAGCGCGCCGCGGAAGATGAAGGGAAAGCACAGCACGTTGTTGACCTGGTTCGGGTAGTCGCTGCGCCCGGTTGCGACGATGGCGTCCGGCCGGGCGGCGCGCACCGCCTCGGGCAGGATCTCGGGCTCCGGGTTGGCTAGTGCCAGGATCAGCGGCTTGTCGCCCAGGGAATGCAGCCACTCCGCCTTCAGCACGCGCGGGGCGGACAGGCCGAGGAAGATGTCGGCGCCGGGTAGCGCTTCCGGCAGGGTGCGGGCGTTGGTCTCGTTGGCGTAGTTCGCCATGTTCGGCAGCATGTCCGCATCGCGCCCGGCGTAGATCACGCCCTTGATGTCGGTCAGTGTGACGTTCTTCGGGTTCAGCCCCATCGCGACCAACAGGTCCACGCAGGCCAGCGCTGCGGCACCGGCGCCGGAGGTGACCAGGCGCACGTCCTCCAGCCGCTTGCCCTGCAGCTCCAGCCCGTTGCGGACGGCGGCGGCGACGATGATGGCGGTGCCGTGCTGGTCGTCGTGGAAGACGGGGATCGACATGCGGTCGCGCAGCCGGCGCTCGATGGCGAAGCACTCGGGGGCCTTGATGTCCTCGAGGTTTATGGCGCCGAAGGTGGGCTCCAGGGCCGCGACGACCTCGATGAAGCGGTCGGGGTCGGAGGCGTCTACCTCGATGTCGAAGCAATCGATGCCGGCGAATTTCTTGAAGAGGACGGCCTTGCCCTCCATCACGGGCTTGCCGGCCAGGGCGCCGATATTGCCAAGTCCGAGCACGGCGGTGCCGTTGGACACCACGCCGACCAGGTTGCCGCGGGCGGTGTAGTCGTAGGCGGTCAGCGGGTCGGCCTTGATCGCCTCGCAGGCGGCGGCGACGCCGGGAGAGTAGGCGAGTGCGAGGTCCCGCTGGGTCGCCATGCGCTTGGTTGGCACCACCTCCAGCTTTCCCGGACGGGGGAAGCGGTGATAGTCCAGCGCGGCCTTCCTGAAATCCTCATCCATCGCCATTTCGCTCCCTATGACCACCAGTTACCGGCGGGGAGGGCGAAGATGCAACCTGGCACCATAGGCGGGCCTCGTAAAATGCGGTCGAGAAGACTCGAACTTCCACAGGGTTTCCCCCACAAGCACCTCAAGCTTGCGCGTCTACCATTTCGCCACGACCGCACCGTGGGCAGCGGCGTATAGCGGATGGACACGACCGTATCAACAGGGGGGGCATCAACAGCTCCGGACGTGGCCTGGCGCGTGTCGGACGCACTGGTGGACTACCCGGCGGCGCTGGCCGCAATGCAGGACCAGGCGGCCGCCATCCGCGCCGGTGAGGCTGCGGAGACGGTGTGGCTGCTGGAGCATCCGCCGCTATACACGGCCGGCACCAGCGCGCAGCCGGGCGACCTGTCGAACCCGTTGGGCTTCCCCGCCTATGCCGCCGGGCGCGGCGGGCAATGGACGTATCACGGGCCCGGGCAGCGCACCGCCTACGTGATGCTGGACCTGACCCGGCGGCACGGCCTGGTCGCGGCGCGGGACGTGCGGGCCTATGTCTGGGGGCTGGAGGAGTGGGTGATCCGGGCGCTCGACAGCCTGAATGTAAGGGGGGAGCGGCGGGCCGGCCGGGTGGGGATCTGGGTCGCGGGGGCGGCGGGCGAGGTCAAGATCGCGGCGATTGGGGTGCGGGTGACGCGCTGGGTGAGCTGGCACGGGATCGCGGTCAACGTGTCGCCGAACCTCGGGCATTTCGGCGGCATCGTGCCGTGCGGCATCCGGGAGCATGGGGTGACCAGCCTGGAGGCGCTCGGGCTGACGGCAACGCTGGAGGATGTGGACCTGGCGTTGCGGGGGGCTTGGGCGGGGATTTTCGGCAAATAAGGCGTCCCTGCCCGGCGATCCAGCCGCACGACGCTGCGTTGTTGACGGGGATCGTAACGGAGGACGTGTGATGACGAGCAAGCCGAAGCCGGGTGACAAGGTCGAGTGGAGTGCGTCCCAGGGCAAGGTGAAAGGCGAGGTAGAGAAGGTCGTCACCAGCGACACGAAGATCAAAAGCCACGTGGCAAAAGCCACCACGGAAGACCCGCAGGTGCTGGTTCACAGCGACAAGACCGGGGCGAAGGCGGTGCACAAGCCGGAAGAGTTGAAGAAGGCGAAGTGAGAAGCCGCCCGGCGTGATGGTTTCGCGACAAGGTTGAGCAGTTGAGGATAGCGTTGTTCGCTGGCCTCGCTGTCCTCGTGGCGCTGACCGCCGGCGGGGCTTGGCTCTACCAACCGGACAAGCAGCGGGCGGCGTTGGAGGCGGCCTATTTCGGCGGGCATGCCGAGTACCTCGATGTCCTGAAAGCGCACCTTCATGTCCGCGACCAGGGGAAGCCGGATGCACCGGCGATCATCCTGATCCATGGATTCGGCTCCAGCCTGCTCACCTGGGACGCCTGGGCGGACCGGCTGGAAGGCAGCTACCGTGTCGTGCGGTTTGACCTGCCGGGGTTCGGGCTGACCGGGGTGGACCCGACGGGCGACTATTCCGATACGCGCGCAGGGCAGATCATCGCGGGCCTGATGGACCGGCTGGGGCTGCGCCGGGCGACGATCGCGGGCAGTTCGCTCGGTGGGCGCGTGGCGTGGGTGTTCGCGGCCGAGCATCCGGAGCGGGTGGACAAGCTGATCTTGATCTCACCCGATGGCTTCGCGAGCCCCGGCCTCGAGTATGGCAAGAAGCCGGACGTACCGCTGATGATGCGGCCGCTGCCCTACGTGCTGCCGCGGCCGATGCTGCGGGCGTCGCTGGCGCCGGCGTACGGTGACCCGAAGCATCTGACCGAGGACCGGGTCCGCGTCTATTACGACATGATGCTGGCGCCGGGTGTACGGCGGGCGGTGATCGACCGGATGGCGCAGGATGTACGGCAGGACCCGGTGGCGCGGCTGCGGACGATCAAGGCGCCGACGCTGCTGTTGTGGGGCGAGAGGGACGGAATGATCCCGTTCGCCAACGCCGCGGATTACGCGGCGGCGCTTCCGGATGCCACGGTGGCGGCGCTTCCCGGGCTGGGCCACGTGCCGTTCGAGGAAGCGCCGGACGTGTCGCTCGCGCCGGTCTTCGCATTCCTCGCCCGGCGCGGTTGAGGGGCCGGC
>CAXSEG010000100.1:8231-13823 GCA_964235545.1 uncultured Acetobacteraceae bacterium | reverse complement strand
GCGCAGCATGCGCAGCCGCGGCACCTTCGACGGCCTGGGCGTGTTGCGCACCACCGCCCCCGCCTGGCGCGACGGCATCGCCGCTGCCGAGGTGCGGGCAGCGGCCGGCGGGCGCAGCCGGCTGCAGGTGGCGCAGGCGACCGACATCGCCGACTGGCTGCCGCACGACCTGCTGCTCAAGTTGGACCGCTGCTTGATGGCGCACGGCGTGGAGGGCCGCACCCCGTTCCTGGACAGCGGCGTGGCTGCGGCGGGGTTCCGCCTGCCGGACGCGCTCAAGGTGCAGAACGGCCGCGGAAAATGGCTGCTGCGGCGCTGGCTGGAGCAGCATCTGCCGGCGGCACGCCCGTTCGCGCCGAAGCAGGGGTTCACGGTGCCGGTGGGCGCCTGGATCGCCGGGCAAGGCGCCCGTCTTGGCCCGTTGGTGGCCGCCCAACCCGGTGTGGCCGCGGTCGCCGACCCGGAACGGGTGACGGCGCTGTTCCGCAATGCGGATGGCCGGCGGGAAGGCTTCGCGGCCTGGACGCTGCTGTTCTACGCGCTGTGGCACCGGGCGCATGTGGAGGGGCGGGGTAGCGAGGGGGACATTTGGGAGGTGTTGGGGAGTACGTGATCGCGCGTTCATTGCAGTCCTTTACATGAATGCCACCCGGCGCAATCGTGCTGCCATGCGCAGTCCCGCCATCACGTTCACGTCCCAGCTCATGACCCGTCTCGGCGGGCTGAGGGGGGTCGTGCGCTAAGCAGCGGACAGCTCCACAACAGCCCCGCCGGACACGGTCCGGGGCAAGCGCTGCGCTCCCTCCGGTCCGGCAACCAAGGAGAGAGCCATGAGCCACCCATCGTCAGTTGGCCTGCGAATCCGGGCCGCCCAGCCGAAGGACGCCGAGGCGGTCGCCGAGTTGATCAACCTGCCGGGCTTCCGATGGGGCACTTTGCAACTGCCGTTCCGTACGCCCGAGCATGTCCAAGCCCGCTCGGAGGCATCGCCGGCGGGCACCGTCAGCCTCCTGGCCGAACTCGGTGAACAAATCGTCGGCAGTGCGTCTCTGGACCGCCTGGGCGGGCGATGCGGGCATGTCGGCCAGGTCGGCATGGGCGTGCACGACGCGTTCACCGGGCGCGGTATCGGTACGTCCCTGCTAGCGGCGCTGCTGGACACCGCGGACAACTGGCTGGCGCTGCGCCGCATCGAGCTGACAGTCTGGACAGACAACGCGCCGGCCCTGGCGCTTTATCGCCGGTGCGGCTTCACCGTGGAGGGCACCCACGTTGCGTTCGCCTTCCGCGCCGGGCAATACGTCGACGCCCATGCCATGGCGCGGCTGCGCCCTTAGCTTATCCTTCCGCCCGCCATGCCCACCTACCGCGCGGCAGGCTCGACCAGCCGCCCCGCACCAGCGTAAAAACCGGGCGCCACTGCCACCCGGACGTAACACCGAGGCATCCATGGACAAGCCGATCACCATCGACCGCACGGAGACCATCCTGAAGCCGGAGCGGCCGAAGCTGCACAAGGTCATGCTGGTCAACGACGACTACACGCCGCGCGACTTCGTGGTCCGCGTGCTGCGGGCCGAGTTCTCGATGAGCGAGGAGCAGGCGCGGCGGGTGATGACCACGGCGCACCAGCGCGGGGTGTGCGTCGTCGGCGTGTTCACCAAGGACGTGGCGGAGAGCAAGGCCACCCATGCCACCGACCTGGCGCGCAAGGAAGGCTACCCGCTGATGTTCACCACGGAGCCGGAGGAGTGATGCCGCATTTCGACCTGCTGATCCGCAACGGCACCGCCGTGCTGCCGTGGGGCGAACAGGCGGCCGATATCGGCGTGCGGGCCGGCCGGATCGCGGCGATCGGCGCCAGCGGCACCGCGGACGAGACGATCGACGCGACGGGGCTGCACGTGCTGCCCGGCCTGATCGATCCGCACGTCCATCTGCGGGACCCGGGGGACCCGGCGATCGAGACCCTGCCGACCGGCACCCGCGCCGCCGTGCTGGGCGGGTTGGCCGCCGTGTTCGACATGCCAAACACCACTCCTGCGATCACCAGCGCCGAACGGGTGGCGTGGAAGCAAGGCTACGCGGAGGCCAACAGCTGGTGCGACATCGGTCTGTATGTCGGCGCCACCAAGGCCAACACGCCGGAGCTGGACGGGCTCGAGACGCTGCCGGGCGTGTGTGCGGTAAAAGTGTTCGCGGGCAGCTCGACCGGGGACCTGCTGATCGAGGATGACGCCGGTCTGGAGGCGGTGATGCGCTCCGGCCGCCGCGCGGTCGCCTATCACAGCGAGGACGAATACCGGCTGCAGGCGCGCCGCCCGATGTTCCACTCCGGCATGCCGTACCGCAGCCACATGGAGTGGCGGGACGAGGAGTGCGCCCTGCTCGGCACGCGCCGGCTGATGGCGCTGGCCCGCAAGACGGGGCGGGCGACCCACATCCTCCATGTATCCACCGCGGGGGAGCTGGAGCTGCTGCGGGGCTACCGGGACGTGGCGACCGTGGAACTGCTGGTGAACCACCTGACCCAATGGGCGCCGGACGTCTACGACAGGCTGGGCGGGTTTGGGGTGATGAACCCGCCGATCCGCGGCAAGGAGCATTGGGAGGCGGCGTGGGCGGCGGTGCGGGATGGCACGGCGGACACGATCGGCAGCGACCACGCGCCGCATCCGCGGGCGGCCAAGCTGAAGCCCTGGCCCGAAGTGCCGGCAGGGTTGACGGGGGTGCAAACGCTGGTGCCGGTGATGCTGGACCACGTGAACGCCGGGCGGCTGAGCCTGGCGCGGCTGGTGGACCTGATGTGCGCCGGGCCCGCCCGGGTGTATGGCGCGGTCGGCAAGGGCCGGCTGGCGGCGGGGTACGACGCGGATTTCACCCTGGTGGACATGAAGCGGAGGCGCACGATCGAGGAGTCGTGGATTGTGTCGCCCTGCGGCTGGACGCCGTTCGCGGGCATGGCGGTGACCGGCTGGCCGGCCGCCACGATCGTGCGCGGCCGGATGGTGATGCGCGAGGACGAAGTGCTGGGCCAACCGGCAGGTCGCCTGGTGCGGTTCCGGTAGCAAAGCCTCCCATCGCCAGGTGTCTAGACCCTAAACACCCAGATAAGCCTCCCGCACCCGAGCATCCCCCGCCAGGTCCGCCGAGCGCCCCGACAGCACGATCCGGCCGCGGTCGAGCACGAAGCCTTCGCTCGCCAGGTCCAGCGCGGTCGCCACGTCCTGCTCCACCACCAGCAGGGAAGTCCCGGTCGCCGGCACGCCCGCCAGCGTTGCCGCGAGCTCGTCCACCAGGCGGGGTGCCAGGCCGAGGGACAGCTCGTCGATCAGCAGCAGCTTCGGTTCGGACATGAGGCCGCGGGCGATCGCGCACATCTGCTGCTCGCCGCCGGACAGGGTGGACGCGTCCTGCCGCCGCCGCTCCCGCAGGCGGGGGAACAGGGCATAGGCCCGCTCCAGCCCGCGCGCGGCGGCGGCCCGCGCGGTATAGGCGCCGAGCAGCAGGTTGTCCTCGACCGACATGCCGGCGAACAGCTGCCGCCCCTCCGGTACGTGGGCGATGCCGCTCGCCAGCACCTGGTCCGGCCGCAGCCCGGTGATCGGCTTGCCCTGGAACACCACCGTTCCAGCCCGGGCGGCGACTTGGCCCGACAATGTCCGCATCAGCGTCGTCTTGCCTGCGCCGTTGGAGCCGACCAGGCAGGCGATGCCGGGTGCCGCCATGCGCAACGTCACGTCCCACAACACCTGCACCGCGCCGTAGCCGGCCTGGAGGCCTGCGATCTCCAGCAACGCCGTCACCCGCGCTGCCGCTCGGCGTAGCGGTGGCCGAGATAGGCCTCGACCACCGCCGGGTCGGCGAGCACGGCGGCGGGCGGGCCATCGGCGATCAGCCGGCCGTGATGCAGCACCACCACGCGGTGGCACACGCCCGACACCACCCGCATCAGGTGCTCCACTAGCAATACTGTGACACCCTCGGCCGCGATGCTGCGGATCAGGGTGAGCGCGCCCTCGGTCTCGGACGCGTTCAGCCCGGCGTTCACCTCGTCCAGCAGCAGCATGCGCGGCCGGGCGGCGAGCGCCTTGGCGACCTCCAGCCGCTTGCGCTGCGCGAGGGTGAGCTGTGCGGCGGGCCGGTCCGCGACGGCGCCAAGCCCCACGCGGTCCAGCACGGCGTCCGCCCAGGCGCGTGCCCTCGGCAAGGACGGTTCGGACTGGGCGAACAGCGCCCCCGCCGCGACGTTGTCCCGCACCGTCATCGCGGGGAACGGCTGCACGATCTGATACGTCCGGGCCAGCCGCCGCCGGGCAACCTGGAAAGGCTTGAGGCCCGTGATCGCCCGCCCCGCGAACACCACCTGGCCGCGGTAGCGCACGGCGCCGCTCACCGCGTTGATCAGCGTGGTCTTGCCCGCGCCGTTCGGACCGATCAGGCCGATCACTTCCCCCGCCTCCGCCCGCAGCGACACGTCCGCCAGTGCCTGCAGCCCGGCGAAGCGCACGCCGAGGCCCCGCACTTCTAGCAGCGCCGTCATGCCCACCGCCGCAGCCGGCCGACCACGCCTTCCGGCAGGAAGATCGCCAGCACGACCACCATGGCGCCCAGCACCGCCGCATGCACGGAGAGGAAGTTGGCCCACACTGTCTGCTCCAGCGCCAGGAACAGCGCCGCCCCCAGCACCGGGCCGGCCACCGTGCCCGCGCCACCGAGCATGGCCATGATGATCGGTTCGACCGTCAGCACCAGGTCGAACACGTCACCGGGCTCGATGTAGGACACGCTGGAGGCGTAGATCGCCCCTGCCGGGCCCGCCATGACCGCGGAGAGCGTGAACGCGGCGACCTTAGCGGCGCGGGCGTCCAGGCCGAGCATGCCGGCCGCCGTCTCGTTCTGCCGGATGCAGCGCAGGGCGAAGCCGAGCCGGCCGGATGCGACCAGGCCCGCTGCGCCCACCGCCAGCAACGCCACGACCGCCTGCCCGGCGTAGAAAATCAGCGCCTGCGTCTCGGGGCTGGCGTGCGGGACCGGCAGGTTCAGGCCCATGCCGCCGCCGGTCAGCCCCGTCCAGTTGGTCGCGACCTGGCGCAGCACGATCACCACCGCCAGGCTGGCGATGGCGAAGTAGTGCCCGCGCAACGGCAGCACCAGCATGCCGACCGAGGCGGCCACCATCCCGGCCGCCACCCCTCCGGCGGCCCAGGCCAGCGGCAACGGCAGCCCGGCGCCCTGAACGAGCGCGCCAGCATAGGCCCCCACGCCGAAGAACGCCGCCGTGGCAAAGGAGGGGTAGCCCGCAATGCCGCCCAGCAGGTTCCAGCTGGTGGCGAGCGTGATGTCCATCGCCAGCAGCATGCCAAGCCGCAGCGCATAGGGGCTGCCCAGCGCCGTTAGCCCCAGGCAAACGGCGGCCAATGCCAGCAGGGCCAGGAGGCCGCGCCGTCCCGAGGCCACGCTACCGGCCCTCAGGTCGCGGCCGGGCGGAACCCGATATGCTCGGCGAAGCGCAGCAGGTAGCCGTCAGGATCCTGCACCAGGAACTCGAGCTGGCCGGTCTCATTCTCGCCAACGCGGTACCACGCCTCG
>CAXSEG010000100.1:235-8221 GCA_964235545.1 uncultured Acetobacteraceae bacterium | reverse complement strand
GCGCTCTCCAGGGCGGCAAGCAGGGGGGCGACCTTGCTCACGGTCATCTGCAGGTTGATGCCGCGGCCAAACGGCCATTCCAACACGGCCATCTCCCAGCTGCCATTCAGCTGACACAGCATGATCTGCAACGGGCCGCGGGTCAGGTAGGCGAACCGCGCGGCGGGCCGGTCGAAGGCCATCTGGAACCCGAGCGGGCCGCACCAAAAGCGCAGGCTGGCGGCGATGTTCGCCACACCCAGTTCCGGCACCAAGGCGGCAAACCCGGTCGCGGGCGCGGCGCCTGCTGCCCACGGAGGCGGCCCGGGCAGCAGGGTCGAGTGGATTGTCGTTGGCCATGCAGAACGCTACCACGCGCGCCGGTCACGCGAAGCCCTTCCGGCCGAACAGCCCGTCCGGCCGCACCGCCAGCAACAGGATCAGCAGCACGAGGGACGCGACCGAGGCGTTCTCCGACCCGAGGTACAGCGCGGCCACGCTCTCGACCAGCCCGAGCACGATCCCGCCGGCCGCCGCCCCCACCACGCTGCCGAGCCCGCCCAGCACGCAGACGGTGAAGGCGGTGCCGAGGTAGGCCTCGGAGGCGAGCGGCGAGATCGGGAACACCAGTCCCAGCAGCGCCCCCGCCGCCCCGGCCAGCCCCGCCCCCAACGCGAACGTCGCGACGTAGACCCGGCGCACGCGGATACCCATCAACGCCGCCGCGTCCCCGTTCATGCGCACCGCCACGATCGCCCGCCCGAGCCAGGACCGCCGCAGCAGCAGCCAGAGCAGCCCCGTCATGCCCAGCGCCGCTGCCGCCGCCATCGCGCGGTCCAGCGGGATGCGCAGCCCCGCAAGCTCCGCCGTCCCCGGGCTCCAGGCAGGGCGGATCGTGCGGTAATCGGCGCCGAAGCCGAGCAGCAGCGCGTTGTTGAGCATCAGGTCCAGCCCGAACGTCACTACCAGCGTGATCAGCACCGGCGCCCCCACCACGGGGTTGAGCAGCCCCGCCTGTACGCAGGCACCGAGGGCAGCGGTGATCAGCGCGATGCCGGGCAGCGCTAGGATCGGGTGCAGCCCGAGATCCCGCCAGGCGAGCCATGCCAGGTAGCCGCCGAGCACGACAAGCGTCCCGTGCAGCAGGTTGATGACGTTCAGCACGCCCCAAACCAGGGAGAACCCGGCGGACACGCAGGCATACAGGCCGCCCAGGATCACGCCGTTGAGGAGGACCTGGGCTAGCACCTCACGCGACGCGCCGGAACGACGCCTGCTTGATCTCGTCCGGATACAGCACGACCAGCTTGCCGTCCTGGATCTGCAGCACGGGCGGCTGCAGCGCCGTCTCCTGGCCGTCCGGACCGAACTTCAGCGGGCCGAAGAACGTCGGCGCATCCAGTGCCGCCAGGGCATCCCGCAGCGCGACCGGGTCCGTGCTGCCCGCTGCCTCCAGCGCGAGCTGCACGGCCACGCCGCACGCCACCGCGGACGCCTCGCCATAATCCGGCACCGCGCCGAGCTTCGCCTGATACGCCTGCACGAACGCATCCGTACTGGCCCATGGCCCTTTGCAGCCGGTGTAGCCCGCGGCCGGCGCCCACCAGGACGCGGTCGTCACGGCCTCCGCCAGCGGGCCCAGCTCCTCGCGGAACTCCCGGTAGGCCGGCCCGGCGAGCATGGTGATCACGGGCGCGGTCAGCTTCAGCTCGGCCATCTGGCGGCGGATCAGCAGCAGGTCGTTCACGTAGCCGGTCGCGAACACCCATTTCGGCGCCGCCCCGGCCATGGTGGCGATGGCGCTCGCGTGGTCCATCGTGCCGATCGCGTATTTGTCGAAGCTGGTGACGGTGAGGCCGTGGGCCTTCGCCGCCGCCTCCATCTCCTGCGCGATGGCCAGCGGGAACAGGTCGTTGCGGGCCAGGATCGCGATGCTGGTGACGTCCGGCGCCTGGGCGCGCACGATATCCACCAGCGGCTTCGTGAGTGTGTCATTCGGGGTGAAGGTGCCGAACAGGTATCTGTAGCCCTGGTCGTAGACCTCGCGGGAGGACGCGCTGGCGGCGATCAGCGGCACCTTGTAGCGCTCCGCGACGGAGGACGTGGCCTTGGTGGCGCCTGAGCCGAGCGGGCCGAACAGCAGGCTGCACCGGTCCTGCGTGATCAGCCGGTCCGCCGCCTGCACCGCGCGCGGCGTGTTGGACTGATAGTCCGCGAACACCAGCCGCGGCATGATGCGCTGGCCGCCGACCGCGATCCCGCCGGACGCCGCTAGGGTATCCGCCCAGAACTGGTAGCCGCGCTGCTGCTTGGCGCCGTCCGGGGCGAGGCCGCCGGTGATCGGCAGCGGTGCCCCGATCACCAGTTCCTTCGCCTGGGCGCGGACGATGGCGGGGGTGGCCAGGATCGCGACGGTGGCGAGTGCGGCGCGCCGGGTCAGGCTGGGCATGGTGGCTCCTCCTAGCTACCCACGGCGAGCGGGCTGCGCAGCTTGCGCAACAACGCCACCACCGACAATGCCGTGATACGCCCGGTGCGCGGGTTTTCGCTCGGCACGTTCTCGATCTGCAGGCTGAAACGCGCGGAATCGGCTTCGACCTCGATCCGGTGGATGTTTCGGGTCACCGCCGGGTCCGCCCAAATTTCGATGCGGGTACGGTCCGCGCCGATCCCGGCGAGCGACAGGGCGGCGGCCACGTTGACGTTGGCCGGGAAGCCGCGCGCCGCCTCCCGCGCGGAGCCTTCGAACACGAGCCGTGCCTCGGTCAGCCCGTCCAGCGCGATGCCGTTCTGGATCAAGTAGGGCGCGCCGGCCAGCCCACCCGGCGGCTTGCGCGTCACCATGCGCACACTGTGGATCGTTCCCTCGGCGGCGGCGGTGACGGCATCCAGCCCCAGCAAGGCGCCGGTCGGCACCAGGATCCGGCCGCCCTGCGCGCGGGCGAGCTCGGCCAGGTCCATCCGCTCCAGCAACGCACCGCAGCTGAGCACCACCAGGCTGCGCCCGGCGCGCAGGGCCGGTTCGACGATGGCGGGCAGCACCGCGGCCGGAGCACACTCGACGATGATGTCGGCGTGCTCGGCAAGGGCGCCGACACCCGTCACGATGACGCCGTCCGGCACGGGAGCGCGGGCGGCGCCGGGGTCGCGCACCCCTAGTGCCGCGAGCTGCAGACCGGGGAGACCGGCGACGAGATGTTTGGCGATCGCCTGGCCGATGGCACCGAACCCGGCAATGGCGACACGAAGCGGCGGTTGGGTGACGGGAAACATCACGCAGACCCTAACGGACTGGCTGCGGCCGCGTCTACGCCGGCCGGCGGCGGAGCAAAGAGCGCTGCCGCCCCGCCAGCACGGCAACCCCGTGCTGGTTCCGCACTTCGCGCGCCAGGCCGATGACGCCGGTGGTGCGGCCCGGCGCCAGTTCGCCGACCTCCAGCAGCTTGTCCCACATCATCACACCGGCGCTTTCTCGACGTGATACAGCGGCAGCTTGCGCCACCACAGCAGCTTGCCAGCGCCGGCGACCGTGGCCAGCATTTGCCGCGCCAGCCGGCGCTGCCCGGCCGCCCCGGTCAGCGGCGCCAAAACCGCGGCGACCACCAGCCCGCCCGCGCCGAGCGCCATTTGCACCGCCCCGCGCGTCATGATGTCGGCGACCCGCAACGAGGGGTGGGCGGCATAGCGGGCACTCGTGGCGGCATAGACCTGCGCGCCCGCGAACTCCCGCAACACATGATACCGCAGCGAGGTCCGGCTGTCCGGGATGGTTTCCCACACGCCGGCCTCGGCGCACCAGGCGAAGCGGCAGCCGCGGGCCTGGAGGCGGAGGAACAGATCCAGATCCTCGCCACCGGACACGCCGAACGCCGGGTCGAACGGTTGCGCGTCGGTGAAGCAGGTGTTGCGGCGCCAGAGTGAGGACGCGGTGCTGACGACGAAAGCACCCCCGCCCTTACCAGCGCCACCCGCGGTCAGCTGCGTGCCGGAGGGCACGGCGAGCACCCGGGTGAAGCGGGCCTCATCGGGGTCCCAGGCAGGGCGGGAGCCGGCGAAACGCGGGCGGACCGGGCCGAGCACCACGTCCGCTCCCGACTGCTCGAGCGTATCCATCAGATGGTCAAGCCAGCCGCGCTCCAGCTCGAGGTCATCGTCCATGAAGGCCACCAGCGGCGCAATTGCGGCGTGGATCCCGGCGTTGCGGGCGACCGAGATGTTAGGTGGCGACGCATGGATCCAGCGCACCGGCGCACCCGACCCGGCCAGCCCCGCGGCCAAGGCCTTTGCGTGACCGGACGGACTGTTGTCGGCGATCACCAGTTCGAACGCGACATCCCGCGCCGTCGCGTCCCGCAGACAACTCTCCACCGCACGCTCCAGCATCCGGAGGCGATTGTAGGTGCAGATCACGACCGAGGCGGTCGGCATGGGCATGGGACGCTTCTCCTCCGTCGGGCATACGCCGTCAGTGGGCCGGCCAGTCCGCCACAGTTTATCCCTGGTTACTGCCCATGTCGTTAATGATAAGCAGGGTAAGATAACAGCGTGTGAACGTCGGAGCAGGGTTAGGTGAACTTCGCTATCGTCGGCTGCGGCTACGTCGCCGACCTGTATATGCAGACTTTGCCGGGGCTGGATAAGCTACGCCTGCTCGGCGTATGGGACCGCGACCCGGGTCGCCTCGCCGCTTTCACCGCCTTCCACAAGGTCCCTGCCTACGCCTCGATGGCGGCATTGCTCGCCGATGAGCAGGTCCGGATGGTGGTCAACCTCACCAATCCGCGCAGCCATTTCGAGGTCAGCCTGCAGGCGCTCGAGGCCGGCCGGCACGTGTATTCGGAAAAGCCGCTCGGCATGACCATGGCGGAGGCGGAGGCGCTGGTCGCAGCAGCGCAGAGCCGGGAGCTCGGCTTGGCAGCCGCACCTTGCAATCACTTGAGCGACGTCGTGACGGCGTTGCAGGCGGCGATTGCGCAAGGCCGGCTCGGCCGCGTCATGCTGGCCCAGGCGGAGATGGATGACGGCATGGTGCACAGGCTCGACTACGCCAACTGGCGCAGCCGGTCCGGTGCACCCTGGCCGGCCAAAGACGAGTTCGAGGTCGGATGCACGATCGAGCACGCGGGCTACCAGATCACGCCGCTCGTCCGGTTGTTCGGGCCGGTCCGGCGCGTCACGGCCTGGAACCGGTTGCTGGTGCCAGAGCGTGGCGCGGAGTTCGGCAGCCGGATCACCGCACCCGACATCTCGATGGGCCTGCTGGAGTTCGATGGCGGCATCGTGGCGCGCCTGACCAGCAGCATTATCGCCCCGATCGACCGCTCGCTTCGGGTGATCGGCGATGGTGGTGTTGCGACCATCCCGGACGTCTGGGACTATCATGCCCACCTTCGCTTCACCGCCACTGGGATGCGCTTCGGCCCCCGGCTTGCCCGCAAGCTCGAGATGAAGGCGGCCAAGTGGGCACCGAAGCTGTTGCTGTCCAGACGCCTGCCGGTGCGCTTCACGCGGCAGACGCCAATCATCGCGGGCGGCCATCAGATGGATTTCAGCCGCGGCCCGGCCCAACTCGCCGCCCAGATCGAACAGGGTGCCGCAGCGCTGGTCGGGCCCGGACTCGCGTTGCACGTGACGGAGGTGACGCTCAGCCTGCAGGCCGCGGATGCCGGGCGGACGATCGAGATGCGGACGACGCTCTGACCGGTCAGTGGCTCGCCTGGGCGATCAGCGCGCCAGCGGGTTGCTTGCGGTCAGGCACGCGCTCGTTGCGAGCCTGGACCAGCATGAACACGGTGCTCAGCGCCAGGTAGTTAACCCAGCCGCGGACAGCGCCGCGAAATAGTGGAGTTGGACCAGGGGGCTCCGGCCCCACCGCGTCGCCACAGCGGTCACGATGGCCGCCAGCACGTCCGAATTCCTTAGGTGATCGGGGGAGAAGCGCCCAGACCAGCAGCCGGGAGCGTGATCATGACAAGCCCACCCGGCTCCAACACCGGCGATCCCGGTGGGGATATCTTGCGACTGCTCTACTGCAGCAGGGTTCCCCGGTCGAAGAGTGCGTCCCAGGTCGAGGACGACATCGAGCTTATCCTGCGGACCAGCCGCAGGGAGAACCCGCATTTCGGCATCACGGGTGTCCTCGTCACCGACAAGACGATGTACTCCCAGGTGATCGAGGGGCCGCCGCGCGTTATCAAGGACCTGATCGGCCGCATCTCGTGCGACACGCGCCACCGGGACATCAGGATCGTGAGCTTCCACAATTCGCGCAAGCGGGTGTTCACGGAATGGTCGATGGCGTTCCTCGCGACCACCCGCGACATGGAAGCCGAGGACTATATCTTCCCGATCAGCCAGGACAATTCGAACATCCTGGCGATCTCCTCCTTCTGCGCGTCGGTGCGCAGCCGCCTGCTCGACAGAGCGAAGGTCTGAGGTCCCCAGGGCGGCCCCCTCGCTTAGTTGAGCGGGGGCGCCTCCAGCTTCTCCTTCTGCACCATGCTGTCCAGCATCTGCGGGCTGATGCGCCGGCCGTCTTTCCGCCACACGTCGACGGAGCCGTGCCGCCCGCACAGCCGGCGGAACTCGGCGCTGAAGAAGGCGGCTTCGGACGCTGTGATCACCACCTTCTCCATGGGCTCGGAGACCTGGCTGCCGGTCCCCACGACCCTGTAGTAGCCCATCGTCTGGCACCTTTGCTGACAAGTTTGTTTGGTGAGCGCGATTGCACCCCGTGAACACCGGGTTCCAGCCTGCAGCCGGCCCTCGGTCTACGCCGTGGTGGAGCCCGGCCCTCCGCCACTGGCGATCAGGACCCTTACCCGTTCGGCCAGGATGTCCAGCTCGAACGGCTTGTTGAGAACCTCCAAGCCGGGTGCCAATTGGGCGTTGCCGGTGCCGATATCCGTGTTCCCGGCATACCCCGTAATGAGCAGCACTGGTAGCGACGGCATCAGCGCCCGTGCCGCCTCAGCGAGCTGCCGCCCGTTGAGCCCGCCCGGCAAGCCCACGTCGGTGACGAGCAGATCGACCCAGGGCCGGTCCAGCGACCTCTGCAGCACGACCAGGCCCTCATGGCCGTTCGTCGCTTCCACTACCTGGTAGCCAATCTCCCGCAGCGCCCTGGCCAACAGATCCCGGATGGTGGGTTCGTCTTCCACCAGCAGCACCGTGCCCCCTGCGGCCACTCCCGCGGCAATCTGCCGCGAGGTTCCCGCGGCGTGCGGGCCAGCCTCCTCCTCGCCGAGATAGCGCGGCAGATGCAGCTGCGCGCGGGTCCCCGCCCCGACGTCGCTCTCCAACCGCACGACCCCGGCCGACTGGTGCATGAAGCCGTAGATCTGGCTGAGGCCGAGCCCGGTGCCTTGCCCGTCGGGCTTGGTGGTGAAGAACGGCTCGAACGCATGGGCCAGCACGTCGGGCGCCATGCCGGCACCCGTGTCGGCGACGGTGATCCGCACGTGTTCGCCGGGTGCGGCCTCGTCCCAGCCGCTCGTGTCGGCCGCATCCAGGATCGTGTGGGCCGTCTCGATCAGCAGCCGGCCACCCGCCGGCAGCATGGCATCCCGCGCATTGATGGCCAGGTTGAGGATGGCGTTCTCCAGCTGGTTCGGGTCGCAGCGCACCGCCCAGCACCCGTCCTGCAATCTCAAATCGACGACGATCGCCGGGCCGACGGTTTGCTGGATCAGGCTCGCCAGGCCCTGCACGAGGTCGTCCAGCACGACCGGCTTCGGGCTCAGGGCCTGCTTCCGGCCGAAGGCGAGCAACCGCCGCGTGAGCTCGGCTGCCCGCCTCGCTGCGTCCCGTGCGGCATCGAGGAAATCCTGCGCCTTCTGCGCCTCCCCCGACGCGATGCGCCGCTTGGCAAGCTCGATGCCGCTCGCGACGCCCTGGAGCATGTTGTTGAAGTCGTGCGCGATGCCGCCGGTCAGCTGGCCGATGGCGTCCATCTTCTGTGATTGCCGCAGCGCCTCCTCGACCCGTTGGCGCCCCGCCGCTTCCGCC
>CAXSEG010000100.1:0-225 GCA_964235545.1 uncultured Acetobacteraceae bacterium | reverse complement strand
GATTCGAGCAGCTCGCGCGTCCGCTCGGTCACTTTGCGTTCCAGGAGCTCGTTCTGGCTTTCCAGGAAGGCGAGGCGGTCGTGCTCGAGCGTCACATCGAACTGGCTGGCGAAGAAGTAGATCAGTGCGCCATGGGCGTCATGGACGGGCGCCAGCAGTAGGCGGTTCCAGAACGTCGCACCGCTTTTCCTGTGGTTCTGGATGTCGATCTCGATCGACACGCCC
>CAXSEG010000099.1:0-13878 GCA_964235545.1 uncultured Acetobacteraceae bacterium | reverse complement strand
ACCGGCAGCCGCATGGACGAGGTGATCTTCGAGGAGTTCAAGGGCACCGGCAACAGCGAGATCATCCTGGACCGCAAGCTGTCGGACAAGCGCACCTTCCCCGCCATTGACATCACCAAGAGCGGCACCCGCAAGGAGGAACTGCTGGTGGAGCGCGGCATGCTGTCGAAAATGTGGGTGCTGCGCCGCATCCTGAACCCGATGGGTACGACGGACGCGATGGACTTCCTGCTGGACAAGCTGAAATACAGCAAGACCAACCAGGACTTCTTCGATGCGATGAATACTTAACGGGAGCGCTCGTTCGCGGGGGATGTGGTTTAGCGTCACGACGCGTGCGCGTGTTAGTGGGATGCCAAGGCGCATCCCACCCTACGGGTTGGGTCGTTCGGGGGGTGATGCCGTTCTCGGGTTTGGACGATTTGGAGCGTATCGTGCCGGCGCGGTTCCCGCAGCTTCGTACCCTGGCTCGCCGAGCGCCTCGGTGCCGGCCACCTCCTGACCACGCGGTAGCTTCATGGCGGACGGACAGGCCAGCCAGTTCGTCCGGCCGGAGCACAGGGCAATCATCGGCGCATTGCGTGCGGCGGATGCGGCGTTGCTCGCCCGATGCCGCTGCTGGTTCGGTGGCGATACGGCGATCGTGTTGGCTATCGGTGAGTACCGGTTCAGCAAGGACCTGGATTTCCTATGCGCCGACCAGGACGGCTATCGGGTGCTCCGCTCCGGGATCGCCGAACGGGGTGCAAGCTTCGTGTTCGGCCCCGCCGTGACGCAGGAGCGCGCGTTCCGGGCGGATCAATACGGGATCCGAGGTATCATCGCGCATGACGGGCTGCCGATCTGCTTCGAGATCGTCAGGGAAGCGCGCATACCGCTGATCGGCGCGCTTGGCGAGCGCGTCCACTTCTTTAACTTACCATTGCCGAACGCGCTGGGGAGATCGGCTTTTTATGAAGGGTTCTATTTCTGGATGCACCTTGCTTTCGGTGCCGGCATCGTGGGGCTATTTGTCCTGCACGCCGCGGCCGCTCTGCAACATGAATTCCTGAAACGCGACAACGTGCTGCGGCGGATGCTCGGGTTCATCCCGATGACGGCCGAGCGCCAAGCCGCCCAAGATGACCCCACCGAGCGCAATCAATGGGCGACTAAACGCAAGAGCGCGTTGGTTGACTGGGCAGAGCGCTCACGGAAGTAAGACAGGCCCGTCAGCACCACCGCCGTGGTTTGAACGCAGCCTTGAGGGGCTGCGCACAGTTCAGGGAGTTTGAGGGGCGGGACATATCCTGCGTGCCCAAGCCGGGCACCAACGGGCCGTTCAGCGCCGGCCGCCCCCGCCACCAAATCCATGTCCGCCAAACCCGTGCCCTGAGGTTGGGATTGACCCGGTTTTGTGGACACCCTGAAGCTTTCACTCGGCCAACGCCGGTCCGGCTTGTGCGACCAGCGCTACACCTGGACGCACCTGTTCGCCGCGGTGCAGCCGAAGACCGGCGAGGCGTTCGCCCTGGTGCTGCCGGAGCTGAACACGGCCACCATGCAGCTGTTCCTCGACCGCTTCGCCGTCACCCTCGCTCCTGGCGAGCATGCCGCCATGGTCATGGATCAAGCCGGATGGCACATCACCGACGACCTCGCTGTGCCACCCAATGTGTCGCTGCTCCTGTTGCCATCCTACAGCCCCGAATTGAACCCGGTCGACCGCGTTTGGCTGTTCCTGCGGGAGCGATACCTCGGCCACAGGCTGCTCGACAGCTACGACGCCACCGTTGACGCACTCTGCATCGCCTGGAACAAAATTAGCCCAACCAGGATGGCGTCCCTCACCAGCAACCCGTATCTCGACCGAGTCAGATTCTAGGCAGGCCGGTATTAGGGCTGCAGCAAGCGACTGAAGAGGCGATCATCGATGATTAAGAATTAGACCAAGTTGAGCCGGGTCAATGAATAATAATAATATTTGAATGCAGTTGGCGACCTCAGCGCCTGAACAGCCGCTTTAATAAGCCATTTAGTCCCCTTGCCGGAAGCGTCTGCACAGAACCCGGTTGCCCCGGCGGGGTCCAGTCAGAATAGTTAATACGGTTTATCTCAGCCTGGCTAAGTTTCTCCACTGGTACCGGACGACGACGGGCTATGACCACGGTTTGATAGTTCGGTATCACCCCACTATCCGTAAGCAAGCGTTCAATCAACACCACTAGACGGCCGATTGTTTGATCTTTTGGATCCTCCCAGTCGAAGTTAGGTAAGATTCCGGTAAAAAATGGACGCATAATACTGCCGCCGTAGTCTCTCCGATCAATTACATCGAAGTATTGGTATGTCAGCGGGAGAATGCGTGACGCGTGAACCCCTTCGGACGGATCGTGTTGCATCATCCACTCCAACGCGGGTTTTGGGACACCTTGGCGCTCATGTTTGGCGAGTACATCCCACCGGAAACGCGGTGCCAAACAGGTGTCAATACGGTCCATCAACGCGAGCACATGGTCATCATAGATATGGTGGTCGGGGCCGACGTATTCGTCGAATATTAGCAGACCATCTGGTTTCAGCACTCGATGCATCAGCTGATACATCGCCTCAATTTCAAAAAAATGATGGATCGCCGCCTGGACGAACACTACGTCGTAACCTTCGGTGGGTAAGTCCTCCGTCAGCACGTTACCCGAACGGAGATCCAACTGCTTAGCATAGGGTAGTTCGGCGACCCGTGCCGTTGCCGCCTTGATTGCCGAGCCCGACATCTCATAGGCTGTGATGTGCTGCGCGTAGCCCTCCTTGACCATGTGTTCTTCGATGAACGCCATACCGCAGCCGATGGACAACATGCGCGCAGGCGGCGGCGTCAGATATTGTCGGCCGACCGTGTCGATGATCCAGCCGTCTGGTGAACCCGTAGTCGGCTCGGCGATCGCATGGCGATAGAGAAACTTATGCTGTGTATAGTCAATTGGGTCGCCGTTTATGTTGAGTTGGGAGCCGACGTGCTCTCCCTTTTCGTAACGTTGATCCCAGACGGTCGTGGCGTCAGCAGCCTTTTCGTTCATGCTCGAGTTCCTTGCTGCGGACTCCAACGTGTATACCAGTCGTCATTCAGAACGATCTGGGATAGGCGATGGCTCGCTTCCTGCCACGACATGGTCGTAATATGTGCCGGGTCCGGGACTCGGCCAGCCTCCCGCAGCGTCAGCCACCGGCGCAGGACGGCGGTAAGCGGCGCGGCGCCACCACTGAAGTATAGCGCATTGTCGCCGCATACCTCGCGGAAGACTGGCAAGTCGCGGGTGATCACCGGCAAGCCGGCACGTGCGCTCTCTACCAAGGGCAAGCCGAAACCCTCACCCTCGGACGCCATCAACAATGCGCCGCTGCATCGATAAAGCGCTGCGACCAGCCTGTCATCGGCATCTCGCACCCAATGCATGCGCTGGCCCAGCTGGGGGTGCGCGAGAATGCGCTGCTCCAGCCCCTGCATCAACCAGCCAGTACGGCCGACAAACGTCAAACCCACATCCAACCCGTCCGCCCATAGCGCGTCAAACGCCGTGATGATGTCGGTATGGCCCTTCCGCGGCTCCAGCGTGCCAACGACCAGGATGGTCGGGCGCGCCGCCGTGGCGGCGAGACAAGCGTGATCGGCCGACGGAGCATCCAGCGTGCGGAAATCGGCACCGAGATGGAACCAACCGATGTCGAGCTGGCGTGTGCGTGCCGGCTGCTCAGCCTCAAGCCAGCCGAGGAGTTCGTCGGCCACCGCCTTTGAAATGCATAGAAGGCCGTCCGCATTATTGCTGATCATCCGCAACCAGTGGGGGAACATAGTCTGCACCGGGGCCGGGAAACAGCTAGGCATCCGGATAGGTAAAAGGTCATATATGACGACTACGGCGCGGCCGCCCTGGGCGCGCACGGTATGGATCGTATCGGCTAGCCCGTCCACATCGTGGATATGGAGATCCAGGCCGACGAACACGTCGCCTTCCGCGAGCGCGACGCATGGCGGCAAGACGTCAGTCGGCGGCAGGCCAAACAAGCGGTGGCCGAAGCCGCGCGCAAACACCAGCCCTTCCGGCCCGGTGCTCACCGGCTCCATGCGCGCGCCCAAATTAGTCGCATGACCAAGCTGGCGTACGGTTTCACGAACTACGCGCTGGATGCCGGTGCCCGCGTCGTACGCGGCGATGGTGGAGACGTCTAGTAGAAGCAGGCGGGGGCCGGACCGACGGAAGGTCATTGCTACGGCGTCCGCGACCTCCGGCAACGCTAGACCCTGCCCGGCCAGACCGGCCAGGCAGTCCTCCAGGGCGGCTTTAGGGCTGGCGCCGTAGGCCGTTTCGATCATGTCTTGTAAGGAAGTTGGGTCTGGCTGAGCCACGACCCAAGCGATCGCGCGGCGCGCGAGAGCCTTGTCAAGGGGATATTGCTTCAGCGCTGTGCTATGCTCCTGCACCGCGATCGCGGCGTGCCAACCATGATCTTCGAGCAGCAGGGCTTGCAGCACGTCCCACGCAGCCCCGGCACCCTCCTGCAACAGCGTGGCAAAGGACAGCCTGCCTGCGACGACAACGCCAGGATAGGCGTCGAGCATGCGCACTGTTAGTACGGCCAAGGCGGCGTCGTCGGCAGGCATGTAAAGCAGTCGGTCCGGCGTCTGAGTCGCCAGGATCGCAGGCGTGCGGATGGGGAAGCAGGCGCGCAGGACTGGGTCATCCGGCTCAGGATCGTCGGACAGGATGGTCACCGAGTACCAGCGCGAGAGTCCTTCCAGGAGGCGGCGCAAGGGCTCGACATCGCCCTGAAGCGGGGCGACGGCCCACAAGCTCGGTTTGCGCTGCAGTCGGCCGGTGGCCGTCGGTTTGATCCGGGCAAGGGTCTCGTCCAAAGCGGCCCAGGCACGATCGGCCGTTTTGGGCCAAGTGAAGCGCGCGGCCCGCGCGAGCCCGTAGCGGCCGAGCTCCTGCGCCACTTGCGGGGAGCCCAGAATCGACTGCAGCCGCTCCGCCAGGCTTGCCGGGTCCGTCGGGTCGAATAAGGCGTCGGGATGGTCCATCACCTCGGGCAGGCTGCTCACGTTGCTGCAGAGGGATGCGACGCCGCAGGCCATTGCTTCCGCGACCGAAAGGCCGAAACCCTCATGGAAGGACGGGCACACTGTCGCGGCACTGGCGCGATATAGCCCGGGCAGATCGGAGTCCGGGACGAAGTCGGTCAGCAATTGTACTTCGTTTCGGCTGAGTCCAGCCTCGTCGATCATTCGGCTGAGCAATGGTAGCTGGGTAAAGTCGTTCCAGCTGGTCACGACCAGCCGGTGCCGGCGGCGCATGTCAAACGGCAGCAAAGCGTAGGCTCGGATCAATCCTGCGAGGTTCTTGCGTTCCTCGATGGCGCCCACGCAGAGCACATACCCGGCTTCCAGCCCGTATCGGCCGAGCAGCGTTTCCTGCGGCTCGTCTCCTGGCTCGGCAGGCCGAAACAGCTTGCCGACCCCGGCTTGGATATTGAATACCTTACTCTTATCGACTCCTAGCCCCGCCAGGATCTCGTTGCCGCTCGATTGGCTGATGCAGAGCAGCGCCTCGTTATGGGCCATTTGCAACAGACGGGGATAGTACCACGCCTGCTGCAGCCTACTTTGCAAATACAGCTCCGGCCGGCTCAGCGGAATTAGATCATAGCCGACGCTGACTGTCGGGGGAGGCCTGACACCGGGCGGGAAGGCAGTGACGGCGTCGTCGCCATAGCCCTCGAACGCGCTGGTGACCAGCAACAGGTCCGGTCGCAGCGAGGCCAGAAACGCAGCACGGATCCGTTCCGCAGCGCAGCGGCGGTCGTGGTCCGCCGCTTCCCAGGACGTCTGCCGGCCTGGGCCATACCAGACGCGGATCTGGCTGGCCGGGAGAACCGGCGCGAAGGCATCGCGGAGGTCCTCTACCGCGCTGCGGAAGTTGCCGTTCAGCGCGACGATTACCTCGTGGGCGCCCGCACGCTCTGCCATTGCCGTGGCCAACGACCGGCTATAGCGGCCGATGCCGCGGTTGCGGCTGTCGCTTTGCGCGCCCTGTAAATCGATGACCAGCCGCATGCTACCGGTCAGCCCGGCCAACGGCCTTGAAGCCGTTGCAGAATGGCTTGCCGCTGCGGCGACCGGATTGCGGTTTCCTCCGGCGGTGACGCCGCCGCGGGCAGAGGCGGAGGGGGCGCCGGCGGCAGAGCCGGCGGCAAGGTGTCGCTTCGCAGTGCCTGCACCAGCCTGCTCGCGATGCGAACCGGGCGACTGACGCGCCACGACGTGCTGGCATACACCTCGGCCAATTGTGCTTGGAGCATCAGGACCTGCTCGCGCTCACGCTGCAGCTCCCCTGTCGCGGCCAGGACTGCCGCTGCCAGCGCCACCTCGGCCTGAGTGGCCCGGTGCCCGGCCTGCACGGCTTGGCGCTCGGCTTGCGCAACCCGGCGCTCGGCCCGTGCAACGTCGCGCTCGGCCTGCAGCACGCGGCGGTCGATCAATTCCGACAGGTCAAACGATTTCATCACGCCCGAAGATCCAGCGCCTGTAATCCCAATGCTTCGACCACCGAAGCGCGCGCGCTGTCGTGGGAAAAGCGGTTTGTGATCACGGCGGCGCCTGCGGCTGCCAAGTCGCTGCAGCGTTGATCATCATCCAGCAACGCGGCGATCTGAGCGGCGATCGTCTCCGGCGTGTCGCCAATCAACGCCTCCGTGCCGTCTTGCAGGCGGATGCCCTCATTGCCAATGGACGTCGTCACCACCGGCAGCCCGGCGGCCAGGCTGGCCACGATCTTGCCCTTCACGCCGGCGCCGAACCGCAACGGGTTCACCGAAACGCGTGCTTCCGCATAACTCTGCGTCAAGTCCGAAACATGACCTGCGACCTGCACAAGCGGGCCGGCCAGCGCGCGCAGCTCTTCGGGTGGCTCCGCGCCGACAATGTTGACCTGCACGTCGGGATGCGTGCGCCACACGGCTGGCATAATCTCGCGCAACAGCCACAGGGCGGCGTCCACGTTCGGCACATGGTTGAACCCGCCAACGAACAGCAGCTTGCGGCGGCCGGCGAAACTCGCAGCCTCGGGCGTCGCCAAAGCGCGCTCGTAAAAGAACAGCGGTAATACCCGCACCGTGGCTTGTGGAACAGCCTCACGGATCATCGACGCCTCGTCTTCACTGAAAGTCAGGACGCAATCGACCTTGGCGAAGATCCCCAGCTCGATCTCACGCACCCTGGTCGCCTCATCGAGTACCATCGGGTCACGGTCGAGCGCATAGCGCCGGGTTTCACGCAGGTAATGCAGGTCGTGCGTCAGGTACAGGATCGGCGCGCCGGTGTCGCGGCGGAACTGCTCGATCAAGTGGCCCGAAACATACGGGCGCGAGGCCCATACGTAATCCACGAACCGGCCGTTCTCATGCAGCCACTCGGTCAGCAGGGTTGGGTGATGAAGCACCTCGACACCTTGCTGCTGCAAGGCCGCCGTGTAGGGCTTTGGCGCCCGGCCGTCATGCGGGTAGTACACCACCCGCAATCCAAGGCTCACGAACAACGCCACATATTGCGCGATCGCGGCGGCCCCCGCGTTCTTGTCCGGTTCCGGCACGCGGTCCTCCATGACGAGGATCGTTCCCAAGCCGGCACGTTGGCGGCAGATGAAGGGCGGGGTCCACCGCGACGGCTGGGCGCCCACGGCCCGCGCCCATTTTCGGCAGAACTTCGCGTGGTTGCGTGAGGACTGGGCGTCGCGTTCCGCCTTGCCATAGGTGCTGCCGTCCAGATGCGTCACCACGCTGGCTGGCTGATACATCACGCGCAGCCCCCGGTCGCGCATGGCAAAGGCCAGGTCGAACTCCTCGTAATAGGCCGGGGCGTAGCGGTCGTCGAAACCGCCGACGGCGTCGAACGCCTCTCGCCGGACTAGGAAACTCGCGCCGATGACGACGTCCACCTCGCGGACGTAGTTGAACTCGGGCGACCCAGGATCTTGTCCGGCGCCATACGGCCGGCCCCAGCCGTCGTCCAGCATTATCCCGCCGGCTTCCTGCAACGTGCCGTCACGGTTGAGCAGCTTGCACCCGACCATCCCTACCGTGGGATCGCTGTCCGCCAGGCGCACCAGGGGTTCCAGCCAGCCGCCGTGCACGACGGTGTCGTTGTTGAGGAACACGATGTGCCGCCCGCGCGCCAGCCGGGCCGCGGCGTTGCAGTTGCGCAGGAATCCCATGTTGACGGGATTGACGTGCGTCCGCAGGCCGCGGACCCAGGCGAGGGACGGGGCGATCGGGTCAGCCGGACGGTCGTCGGCCAGGATGACCTCGAAAGGCACGTCGCCGCTGTTGCGGGCGACGGCGTACAGGCATCGCACCGTATCCCGCTGGCGGCCATAGATGGGTATGATGATCGACACGCTCGGCGCCGCACTGGCCGAGGCCAGGCTCAGGGCGGTGTCGTTCGGCTTCAGGCCGGGAAACAGCGGATGGGGCGGCAACCCGGCCGCGGCACCATCCCGCAGCCAGTGGGCGAGGGGATTGATATCCGTCGCACCGGCAAGATGGGTGGTGCGATACCAGGCAGTGTCGAACAATGCATGCGGGTCGCGGTTCTCGGCGGCCCCGGCACGGGCGAAATGCACCAGCGGATCCACCTGTGCAGCCGCGACGTCCGCATACTCGGCGAGGTAGCCCGCCGCGTCGAAGAAGGGGGTCGGGCAACGCATGTCCCCGGCCGTGCGGGCGGCATAGTGCTGCAACGCCTGGCCGGACGCCTCCGGAACCTGCTTGCAGTAGAACGCCGCGTCGAACAGCGGATGCGGATCCTCGTCCGCGGGCATGCCCCGGCGCAGGTAGTCGGCGAACGGGTTGGCCAGGCCAAGGCCGGGATGCCGGGCACCATACCACGCGGTATCGAACAGCGGATTGGGATCATGACCGGCCGCGGCGCCATGCAGGATGTAATGCGCGACCGGGTCGGTATCCGGCTGGCCAGGCAAATAGTGCTCGCGATACCAGGGGTGGTCGAACAGCTTATGGCCTGCCAGCGCCGCCATGTCCTCCCGGCGCTGCGCGAGCAGGGCCTCCTGGGCCTGCCGGGTCTGCGGCCGCAGCCTGGCGCGGTGCAGCCTGGCACGCAGCACCCGCAGGGCCCGTGATGTCTGCCGCAACGCCTTGACCGCCAGCCGCGCCAACTTTGGGCGCCGTGCCGCCATCCGGCGCAGCGTCTGGCCCATCTGCCACGCCGCGGACCGGTCGACCGCGCTCACCGCCGCCCCGAGCGCCTCGCACTGCGCCTCGAACCCGGCACGCAGCCCCGCCTGGCGCGCCACCTCTAGCTTGAGCTGCTGCAGCTCGACACGGGGCCAGGTGCCAATCATGTGCTCGACCTGGGCCTTGGAGCGGGCCAGCTTGGCCTCGAGCCGGACGATGCTGAGCTGCATCTCCCCCACCAGGAGGTTGGCCTGCCGCTCGACTTTCGCGAGGACCTGTCCCGCTTCGCGCAGCGCTGCGGCGTGCGCGGCCTGTTCTTCTTCCTGTTTCTCGGTCCGCTCGGCGATCTCGTGCCTCAGCCACGGCACCTCGCTCGTCAACCCGGCGATGTCGCCGGTCTCGATGAACAGGCTGTCCGGCAGCCCGCCGAGCGACGCGTCGCTGCAGACCGCGATGAAGTAGCGCGCGCCCTCCATCCCGGAGGATGCCGCGATCTCGGACGGGCCGCGCCGGTCGAACACCAGCGGCGGCAACCCGGAGGGCTCGGTTGCGACGAGCGCCGAGCCGACGAAGGCGCGCTGTCCGAACAGCACATGATGGCTGAAGAAGCGGCCCAGCAGCGTGTCGAACTCGGGACGGTTGAGTTCCAGCATGTGAAACGGGTTCAGGGCCGCGCCGGGCGGCGAGTAGATGTCGCGGTCCGGCGTGCTGATGATCAACCGCCCGTCCGGACGCAGCACCCGCTTGGCCTCGCGGAAGAAGGCATCGTGGTCGGCGAAATGCTCCAGCGTCTCGAACGAGACGAGCAGGTCGATGCTGCCGTCCGCCAGCGGGATGGCCGTGGCGCTGCCCTGGCTGAATCCGAGGTTGTTCCGTGCATAGGTCCGCTGCGCATGCGCCACGGCGTCCGGATCGATATCCACGCCCACCACGGACCGCGCCACCTGCGCCAGCATGGCGCTACCGTAACCTTCCCCGGAGGCGATATCCAGCACGTCCAGCCCCTGAGCCAGGCTGCGCGCGACGTAGTAGCGGTGGAAATGCTCCACCTCCGTCTCGAGGCCGTGGCCCTGCGACATGCGCTCGCCGGTATACTCGTGCGCCGCACTGGGACGGACGATGTGGAACAACTCGGTCAAGCGGCGGCCTCACCCTGGCCGGCCCATGGCGGCACACGGCGTGGTGGCTGTGCCAGAACGATACCTGTCGGAGTCGCCTCGAGGTTCGGGTTCAGGAATGGGTCATGATCGGTCTCGACGGGCCAGCGGCGGCGCAGCGCAGCCCGTTCGTATTCATGCCGGGCTTGCCGCTCCCAGGTCGCGTCCGGTCCGCGGGTCTCCATCTCGCGATGCACCAGGACCACGTCGGGCAGCCAGATCACGCGATAACCTGCCCGGCGCACCTTCAGGCAGAGGTCGATGTCGCTCCAGGTCACCCTAAGCGAGTCGGCTTCCAGGCCGCCTACCTGCTCGAACACCGCCCGCCGGATCGCCAGACAAGCCCCGGTGACGGCCGACAGGTCCCGCGGCAGGGCGACCTGGCCCAGGTAGCCAGCCTCGTTCTCCCGCGCGTAGGTCAGCGCGTGGACCGCTTGGCCTTCCGGGCCGAGCAATACGCCGCCATGCTGCAGCCGGCCATCGGGGAACTGTAGCCGCGCGCCCACGATGCCGACGTCACTGCGCAGGGCGTGCCCGACCATGGTGGACAGCCAGCCCGGCTCCATTACGACGACATCGTTGTTCAGCAGCAGCAGGATCTCGCCGCCTGCCTCCTTGGCAGCCACGTTGTTCAGGGCAGACCAATTGAACTTGCCGGGCTGCGACAGCACCCGCACCCGCGGGTCGTGCTGGATGCGTTGCAGCAGGGTCAGGGTCCCGGCTTCCTCACTGTCGTTGTCCACGACCAGGACCTCGATGTCCGGGTAGTCGGTCTTGGTCAGCAGCCCCTCGAGGCAGCACTCCAACAGGTCCGCCCGGTCACGCGTCGGCACGATGACGGAGACACGCGGTGCGGGCTGCGGCAGGGCGGCGGAGAGAACCGGCCACACACCCGTTCCCTGGAGGCGCTCGCCCAGCGCCAGCCCGGCGTGGCACTGCGCCAGGTGGCGGTCGACCACCTGTTTCAGCCGTGCCTCGGACGCCACGGCGCGGGCCTCGGGGAAGCGGGGCTGCCGGCTGCTGCGCTGCCGGCCACGATGGAACAGGATGGCAGGGATATGGTGGATGGCACCGGGCGGCGCGTCATGCGCCAGGCGCAAGCCGAGGTCGTAGCGCTCGAACGGCGCCGCTTGCGGCGAGAGGCCGCCCTGTGCCTGCGCGGCCTGGCGGTCGAACAGCGCCAGTTGACCCAGGTAATCGCCGGTCAAGGCCAAGTCCGGGCTCCAGCCCGGCTTCAGCGCCGGGCCGAACCGGGTGCCATCGCCGGCGATGCAGTCCTCGTCGGTATAGATCAGCCGGGCCCCGGGGCTGGCAGCCAGTACGGCTGCCGCCTCGTACAGCGCGGTTGGCGCCAGCCGGTCGCCTGCCTGCAGCCATCCCACCATCCTGCCCGTCGCTTCGGCCAGCGCGCGATTGGCAGCCTCGGCCGCGCACTGCGTGGCGGGCACGTCGATCAGCCGGACCGCCGCGACGTCCGCAACGAGGCGAGCCAGGGCCATGCGCATATGCGGCGGCACGTCGTCCGGGCAGGCCAGCAGGCACTCCCACTGCGGCCAGATCTGGGCGCGGAGCGAGGCGACGGTTTCCTCCACCAGGTCCGGCCGGGCGGGGGGCACGGACAGGATGAGGGAGAAGGACGCGGCCGGCAGCCCGGCGGCATGCCGGATCAGGGCCAGATCATCGTCGGGCGATCGCGGGCTGGCACCGAGCCAGAGCTGGTAGGCGACGTCATCCTCCGGCGGCAACCCGTCCGGGAAGATGTTCGCGGCCAGGCTTATCGCGTCGTGCGCGCGCGGGGATTGGCTGACGGCCAACAGCACGCTCGCCCGCCTCGCGGGGGGTGCCAGCAGGGCGGCATCCGCCTCCCCGGGGTCCGCTCCGTCGACCGCCCAGAACAGCGCCCGCAGATACTGCCCGTCCATCGCACCCGGCAGCCCGTGCCGGGTCAGGAACTCCGGGCCGTTGGCGACCCGGTCGGCGATCTCGGCCAGGCTGCTGCCGCGCTGCCGCTGCGTGACAAGGGCTTGGAGGCTGGCGGCGTCCGGTTTGTGGCCCAGTGCGGTGACGAGCAGCCTGACCAGGGGTGCACCGACGGTCTGGGCGTCTTTTGCGGACCGGAAGATCGTCATGGCCGAGCCGTTGCGGCATGGGTGTCGTATTGGCTCATTCCCTCCGGCAATAGCGCGGAGCAGCGCCGGGAGGCAAGGGAGTGGGAGTGGATGCCGTCCGTCCGTGTGCGCGGTTGCAAGACACTTTGCGGATGTCCGCTTAAAGCCTAGCGCGTAGCTCTTCAAAGAGGATTGAACTCATTTTGTTCGATCTGGCGCAACGCATTAGATTGGTTGGGTTGGGTTATAGGAGATGCGATAACGCGTCGGCGAGGGCGACCTGCCTGGCTGCCACGTCGAACTCCAGACGTGGCTGTGCCGTCGTGAAGGAGTTATCACGTGTATGTAAGCGCGGATCAGGCGTCAGCAGAACTGCTTCTGTTGTACACGACGCTATTTGGGCGGTCGCCTGATGCGGCAGCGACGACAGCGCTACTCCCTGCTCTGGAAGCGGGCTTCGATCCCAGTGTGTTGCGCGCGCAGCTGGCTCTCGGTTCCGGGGAAGCGGCCGCTGATATCACCAACCTCTACACGGCGGAGCTTGGCCACGCTCCCGACAGTGCCGGATTAACGGCATTCCTTGAAGCCCTAGCCATTGGCAGTCTGAGCTTGGCTGGAGTCCGGGTAACACTGGCCGCAACCGCCGAGGCTTCCGATGCGGTCGACCTGCTCTACCAGCAGATGCTTGGCCGCCCAGCCGATCCTCCTGGCAATGCGCAGTTCGTTACAGCACTCGCGTCAGGATTTTCGCTCGGTGACGTCCGACAGCAACTGGCTGGCTCGCTGGAAGCTTCGAATACCCTTGATAATCTGTATCAGGATGTCCTTGATCGCCCGATCGACGCAGGAGGACGGGCTACGTTCACCGCATTGCTACAGTCGGGCGCTTCGCTGAACGATGTGCGAGTAGATCTGGCCAGATCGCCAGAAGCCGACGCCACACTTACCCGGAGCTACGAGTTGACGTTCGGCTCGGCACCTGCGGCAACCGTGATCGCGGCGCAACAGGCAGAGCTAGCGCTCGGCCGCTCGTTCAGTGACACCATCACTGCCACACGGTCGACGATGAACGCCAGTCCGGCCGTCTTGACCGGGAACTACTATTATTATAATATACCACCGCAGTTCACGACAAAAGGGTTACCGGCAGATACGGAAATTGTTGTCGCAATCGATAATAGCGTAAATTACAACGGTAGTGTCTCGTCGATTCCTACGCCGGTCATTGATGGTACCCGCGGCCCCGATGCAATCGTCCTGAATGTACAGACCTTAAGCGGTAATCCGCAGACCCTGGGCGGCGGACCGATCACCTTCGCCGCTACTTTAGACGCTCAGCCAATCGGCACTGCCACCATAACCGCGCCTGACCTTGGTGGTACGGAGAC
>CAXSEG010000098.1:714-13950 GCA_964235545.1 uncultured Acetobacteraceae bacterium | reverse complement strand
TCGCCATCGCCGTGTCCGGCTTCGGCCTGCTGCTGGCGGCGGTCGGCCGCGAGTTGCGCGGTCTGTTCGGCTTGTCCCGCGTAGACCGTCTGCGCGCCGCGCTTGCCAGCGGCAATGCAGGCCGCATCCACGCCGCCGCCCGGCGCTGGGCGGCAACGCTGCCGGACGCCGGGCGCCTGCTCCCCGCCATCGACGCCACCAACGATCCGGACGCCATCCTGGCCCTGCTGCGCGCCGGCCCGATTGCCGACCTGCGCACCCGCGCCGACCTGCTCGGCCGCTCGGCCGCCATGCAGATGGTCGCCGGTGTCGCCGCCACCCCCGCCCCCGCCCTCGCCGTGCTGCTGGTCGCGTGGCGCGGCATACGCCTGGTCCGCCAAGTCGCCGCCCTGCACGGCATGCGCCCGGGCCTGCTCGGCACGCTCGGCCTGCTCCGCCGCAGCGTCATGGCCGCCGGTCTGGTCGCCGGCTCGGAAGTCGCCATCAACGCCGCCGCCCACGCTTTGCTGTCCAACCCGCTGCTCACGCACGCCCTGGGCGAGATGGCCGGCGCCGGCGTGGCTGCCCGCCGCATGGTCCTGCTGGCCCGCTCGACCGCCGCCGCGTGCAGCCCGCTCCCGCCGGAGTAGGAGAGGCCGCAACCTCTCCCTGTCCCGTCCCTCACGGGAGAGGGCCGAGCGCGCAGGCTGTTTGGCGATCAAGGCATCATGAGCTCTCTCCCACGTGGCCGGAGAGAGAAGATTCTGACCGTCGCTAAACCGATCGCCCTGCCGTTGCACTTGGCGCCGGCTAGCAACTATCGACCACCCCCTCCCCACCCGGCACCGCCAGCGCAACGGCCGCCTCCACCTCAAGCCCCAGATCCCGGCACACGCGGCGGACCACGACCGCCACCGGCAAACGAGCAGCTCGTCCTCCAGCCCAGGGTCATCCAGTCGCTCGGCCGGTTCGTCGAACAGCCGCTCGGCCCGCTCGCCGTCCGCCTCGCGGGCGATCCGTTCCGAAACGCCCCGCGCCACCTGACGCCGCGCCATCGCCTGGCGCGTGTCGGCCCGACCGGCACCGGTCCACCCGCAACGGTGACGTTCATGGAATGTTCCATATTACACGACGCGCTTTGGCATCAATGGCGATGGCCAACTGGCCCAGGGTGGCGGGGTCCGGATGGGCTTTTCCGGAATCGGCAATGCTGTCGGGAGTGCGAAGTAGTTTCAGCGGCTGCACTACGTCCGCTCGTGGCGGGTCTTTTAGGCGGGTCGCGTAACCTCATGGGCGAGGATCCCCATAATGAGGTCATCGTGCCAGTCACAACCGACACGGGCGGCTTCGCGCTCACGCCCTTCAACATTGAACCCGCGAGCCCGTAACAACGGATCGCGCGTTTGTTGTAGGCGACCACGCGCAGGCCTAGCCGGTGAAGACCAAGCGGGCTGAAAACGTGATTGAGCACGAGGCGCACAGTCTCCCGACCCAGACCCATCCTAAGCCGAGCTGGAAATGTTGTCTCGGCTTCTACAGTCGCACCCTACTCCGCGGGCCAGCAGCTTCCCGTGATCCGCTCGTTGTCCGTGACACTGCGGCGACTTAGGCTCACACTTGGCGAGGCCGGAGCACCTGATCTCCCGCTACTCATCGGCCTTTTGGAGGGTATTTGGTTCACAACGCTGCTTGCTACTTCGCTCGCGGGCTTTGTTGGATTGTTCCCCGGCCGACGGTTATAGCTCTGGCTGATTTGGTATTTTCCCAACCTTGTTTCCCTCTCAGAGCTGACGGTAAGGCATCGGCTGCCACAATATGCCGGGTCATGCAGTCCATGCGAATGGCTGCTCTGCAGTTGAGGGCGAGCTATTATCGTGACATCCGCCAATCGCTTACGACGTCTCGCTAAGAGGCCAATGGGTAAACCGGGCGCTTGATCAGTCCCTTGCAGCCTTAAAGCCCCTCCCCATCCGCGCCGCTGCCGGATCCATCGATCCCGCTACGCGACGGCGCGTCGCTCTTCGGCTGGACCGTCCGGGAGATCGCGGCCACCTCGCGGTCGTTCTTCGCATTCTCCGCGGGATGCGCCTCCGCGTGGTTTGCCTCGGCGCCAGGCGCGTCCGGTGTCTGCGAGTCCGTCTTCGCGGTGTCGGCCATCGTGGGATCCTCCTGCGTAGATAGCGCTGCCACACTGTCCGGGTTGCCGTTCGCATCCGCGAGCACGCCACCGAAATCACCCGCCGGCCTTACCTCCACCCGCTCCAGCCCCAGCCACCCCGCCATCAGCCGCAACTCGCCGAGCAGCAGCTCGGCCGTCTCCGCCGGCGCGTGCGGCTCCGCGTGGGCGGACAGCACCTGCAACGTCCCGCTGGCCCGCGCCGCCTTCAGGTCCACCCGCGCCACCATCCGGTCCCCGAGCAGGAACGGCAGCACGTAGTAGCCGTGCTGCCGCTTGTGCGCAGGGGTGTAGATCTCCAGCCGGTAGCGGAAGCCGAACACCCGCTCGGCCCGGCCGCGCTCCCACATCGCCGGGTCGAACGGCGAAACCAGGGCGCAGCACGCCACCCTGCGCGGCCAGCGCGCGTCGCGGTGCACGTAGGCCGGCTGGCTCCAGCCTTCGACGGCGACGGGGACGATCTCCCCTGCCTCCAACAGGTCCCGCAACGGCCCGGCGCAATCCGCCGGCGCCAGCCGGTAGTAGTCCCGCAAGTCGGCCGCCGTCGCGATCCCCAGCGCCCGCGCAGCCAGGCCAAGCAACGCGCGGTGCGCCTCCTCCACCGGGGGCGTCGCCGCGTTCAGCACGGCGGCTGGAATCACCCGCTCCGGTAGATCGTATACCCGTTCGAAGCTGGCCCGGCGCGTCCCCGTGGTGACGTAGCCGGCCCAGAACAGCCATTCGAACCCCCGCTTGGCGTCGCTCCAGCCCCACCAGCCGCCCGGGCCGCGCTCGCCCTCGGCGCCGGACGCCGGCATCGAGCCTTCCGCGCGCACCCGCTCGAGCAGCGCGTCGATGAACGGGCGGCGTTCGGCGGCGAACCGGGCCAACTCGCCATAGATGCCTTCGGACCGTCCCGCCCGCGCCATCCGCCAGCGCAGCAGCGGATGCGCGGCGTGCGGCAGCAGCGACGCCTCGTGGGCCCAGTATTCGAACAGCGACGGCCGGCGCCCCCAGGCCGCCTCGTCCAGCCTAGCTCGGTCATAGGCCCCAAGCCGGGAGAACAGCGGCAAATAATGCGCCCGCGCCAACACGGACACCGAGTCGATCTGCAGCATCCCCAGCCGTGCGGCCACGCGGCGCAGATGGCCCCGGTCCGGCACCGCCGGACGGGCCTCGGCCAAGCCGGTCGCGGCAAGCGCGATACGCCGGGCGGCGGCAGCGGAGATGCAGTCCTTCATGGCCGCACTATGCCGCCGCCAAGCCCGCTTTCACCACCAGCCCGCCATTCCCTCGCGCACCCACCCCGGCGTAGTCTCCCGCCGCCGTCCCCAGGAGCTTCCAGTGTCCGCACTCGCCGCCGGCCACCTCGCCATCCGCAACGCCCCGCCGGGTGGGCCGGAAACCCGCATCCGCCCGCAGATCCAGGACATGGTGACCGACAACATCGCCGTCCTGGCCGACAAGGCGCGCCACCTCGAAGGCGTCATCCCGCTCTGGTTCGGCGAGGGGGACCTCGTCACCCCCGGCTTCATCCGGGACGCCGCCAAGCGCGCCCTGGATGACGGCCGCACCTTCTACGTGCCGAACATGCGCGGCACCGCCGGCCTTACCGCCGCCCTCGCCGCCTACCAGACCCGGCTGCACGGCCGCCCGATCCCGCGCGACCGCACGACCGTCACCCCCGGCGGCATGCAGGCCGTGGCACTGGCCATGGACCTGGTGCTCGAAGCGGGCACCAACGCCGTCTACGTCACCCCGCAATGGCCCAACATCCACAACGCCATCCACGTCGCCGGCGCCGAGCCGCGCGCCTGCCCGTTGATCTTGCAAGACAATCGCTGGACGCTGGACATCGGCCGCGTTGCCGCGCTGTGCGACGCCCGCACCCGGGCGATCGTGTTCTCCTCTCCCAACAACCCAACCGGATGGACCGCGACCCGGGACGATCTTCGCGCCCTACTGGCCGTGGGCCGGGAGCGTGGCATCTGGCTGATCGCCGACGAGGTTTACGGCCGGCTCTATTTCGACGGGGACGTCGCTCCCTCGATGCTGCAACTCGCCGAGCCGGATGACTTGCTGCTCTGCGTCAACAGCTTCAGCAAGGCGTGGGCGATGACCGGTTTCCGCCTCGGCTGGCTCACCCACCCGGCTTCGGTGGCGGACCGGTTGGGCGCCATGACGCAATACCTGAACAGCGGCACCGCCTCCTTCATCCAGGAAGCCGGCGCCGCCGCGATCACGCAGGGCGAGGGCTTCGTCGCCGACATGCGCCAACGTTGCCGCGCCGGGGTCGCGCTGGCCCATGACCGGCTCGGCACGATGGGCCGGGTGCGCCTGACGGAACCGCCGCGTGGCGGCATGTACGCCTTCTTCCAGATCGACGGCTGGCCGGATGCCCGCGCCGCCTGCCTTCACGTGCTAGAGCGCGCCCGGGTCGGCCTGGCACCCGGCGAGCTGTTCGGGGATGCCGCCGCCGGCTGGCTGCGCATGTGCATCTGCCGCGACTCCGGCCAATTGGCGGCCGCGCTGGACCGGATGGCCGAAGTGCTCGCATAGTGGCCTCTTTGCTGAACCGCAACCGCACCCATCTCAGACACGTTACAGGGGGGACACGTTCATGCCATTCGACGGGACCGGCTTCCTCCCAGAGCGGCAGCCGCAGCGCCGGCCAGCCAAGCCCGGTGACAATGCGATCAGCCTGATCATCATCGCCCTGGCATTCAGTTTGCTCGTGATGCCGATTTCGCTGACGGCACTGGTGGATATCGTCAGGTATTTCCGACATCTCTGAGAAGAGCCGAAGCTTTCCCTCCGTGGACCTTCCGATTGCCTGGAGACGGCAATCGGAAACTTTGGCCCACTCCGCCCCGAACCCCACCAGGGGACAGCCATCCTCTGGACACCGGGCGACGCCGCTCGTCGGCCAATCCATCCGCCGGCTGGAAGACCGCCGCTTCCTCACCGGCAACGGCCGCTACATGGCTGACATCGCGTCCCCCGGCGCGCTTCACCTCCATGTCATCCGCTCACCCCACGCCCACGCCACCCTCGGCCCAATCGACTCATCGGATGCCTCTACCCTGCCCGGCGTATTCGGCGTGTTCACCGCGTCCGACCTCGCCGGCCTCGGCCCCATCCCGTGCTCCGCCAAGGTCCCGACCGAGGGCCCGATGCGCGTGCCGCCCCGCCCGGCCCTCGCCGCCGGCCGGGTCCGCTACGTGGGCGAGCCGGTCGCCTTCGCCGTCGCCAGCTCGGCCCGGTTGGCGCAGGATGCCGCCGAGCTCGTACAGGTGGACTACCGCCCGCTGCCCTGCGTTGTGGAGGCACCGAACGCCCTCGCCCCGGACGCGCCGCTACTATGGGACGGGGTGCCGGGCAACCTCGCCTTCCGCTACGCAAAGGGCGACCGCGATACTGTGGCCGCCGCGATGGCGCAGGCGGCCCACATCGCCGACCTGACCCTGGTGAACAACCGGGTCATTGTGGCCCCCCTCGAACACCGCGCCGCACTCGCCGAATACCAGGCCGGCGCCTTCTCCTTGCTGATCAGCGGCCAGGGCGTGCACGGCATTCGGCAGGACCTGGCCGAGTCGGTTTTTGATCTCCCGGCCGACCGCATCCGGGTCGCGTGCCCCGACGTCGGCGGTGGGTTCGGTGTCAAGAACCCGCTCTACCCGGAATACATCGCCGTCATGTGGGCCGCCCGCCACCTCGGCCGTCCGGTGCGCTGGGCGTCCGGCCATGGCGAGGATTTCGTATCCACGGCCCACGGCCGCGACAACGTCACCCACGCCCGCCTCGGCCTGGACGCGGACGGCCGCTTCCTGGCGCTGGAGGTGGATATCGTGGCCAACCTCGGCGCCGCCATGTCCACCGGCGGGCCCGGCAGCTCCACCACCGCACCGGGCAACGCGATGGGATCCGGCTACGCCATCCCCGCCGTGTTCATGGCCACCCGCGGCGCCTACACCAACACGGTCCCGCTGGACGCCTATCGCGGCGCCGGCAAGCCCGAGGCCAACTACCTGCTGGAGCGGCTGATCGACGAAGCGGCCCGGCTGACCGGCATCGACCGCGTGGTGCTGCGCCGCCGCAACCTGGTCGAGCACTTCCCCCACCGCACGGCCATGGCCACCACCATCGACGGCGGCCGCTTCGCCGCCAACATCGACCCGGCGCTGCTCGCCGCGGACTTCACCGGCTTCGCCAACCGCCGGACCGCGTCGCTCGCCTCCGGACGGCTGCGCGGCCTGGGCGTCACCTGCTTCCTGGAGACCGCCCGGGGCGCCCCGAACGAGGGCGCCGAGATCCGCTTCCGCCCCGACGGCCGCGTCTCGCTGCACCTCGGCACCCAGTCGAACGGGCAGGGGCACGAGACGACCTTTCCGCAGCTCGCCGCAGACCGGCTCGGCCTGCCAATCGAGTGCTTCGACTTCATCCAGGCCGATACGAATGAGGTGCGCGCCGGCCACGGTCATGGCGGCGCCCGCTCCCTGCATATGGGCGGCTCCGCCCTGGTGGATGCGATCGCGCTGGTGCTGGGCAAGGCGCAACCGGCCGCCGCCAGGCTGCTGCAGGCGCATCCCGAGGAGGTCACGTTCGACGCCGGTGTCTTCAGTGCTGGCGGTCGCAGCGTGCCCCTGCTGGAAGTGGCGCGCGAGGGCGGTTCGCTCGACAGCTATCACTGGACCCTGCTGGACAAGATCACCTTCCCCAATGGCTGCCACGTGGCCGAAGTGGAGGTGGACCCGGAGACGGGGGTGGTGGCGCTGCTAAGTTACACCGCGGCCGACGATTTTGGCACCGCGATCAACCCGTTGCTGCTGGTGGGCCAGGTCCAGGGCGGCCTGGCGCAGGGCATCGGCCAGGCACTGCTGGAGCGCACCGTCTACGACCCGGCGACCGGCCAGCTGCTGAGCGGCTCCTTCATGGACTACACCATGCCCCGCGCCGCCGACCTGCCGAACCTGGACGTCCATCTGCACGGCGTTCCCACGGTATCCAACCCACTTGGTGTAAAAGGCGCGGGGCAGGCCGGGTCGATCGCAGCCCCCCCGGCGGTGGTAGCCGCGGTGCTGGACGCGCTGGCACCGCGCGGGGTGACCCACCTCGACATGCCATTGACGCCCGAGCGGGTCTGGCGCGCCTTGCACGGCTAGCTGGCGGCCCCCGCTCCACGCCGATCACCCACGCCGCGTGCGGCCCCGCGATCTGCCGCAGCCGGCGATGGCGGAACACCCGGCGCGCCCGGGTCGCGACGGCCACCAGGTTGAACGCGTCGAGCCGCCCCACGTCGATCGCTGCCGGCAAGGTCAGCTCCAGGATCAGCTCCCGCGTCGCCGGCCACACGCCCGCTGCACGGAACCCGCTCCGCTCATAGAGCCCGCGAGCGCGAACATTGTCCGGAGCCACGAGCAGCCGCACCCGGCGGCAGCCCGCTACCCGTCGCAACCGCTCCAACACCGCCTGCAACGCCGCCCCGCCGTAGCCGCGGCCCTGCTGCCGGCGGTCGAGCGCGAACCAGCCCAGCCACCAGCACGACGAGTCGCGCAACTCGGGATGCACGACGCAGAAGCCGGCGAGCGCGCCGTCCACCTCGATCGCGATCACCGAATGCGCCAGCCCGCGGTCTACGGCATCCAGGATGTCGGAAACGGGGCCGAGAAACCGCTCGACATGCTCCGGATCGAGTTCGACCGACGTCAAAGCGCCGAAGTCAGACCGCGCAAGCTGGCGGAACTTGAGGAGGCTCGAGCCCCCGAGGGATGACATGGGAACCTGCTGGACAAGGGAAAAGCAACCAAGACGGCTCAACCGGCAATGCCGGACCCGTCGGCTGCTAATTGCACGCCCGGATACTATCCGGGCTGATTCCTTGTTCCATGATATGAAACTGCGCTCGTTTCGCAGGGAACGCAAATTAATCCGGTGCAACTTCGATCCATCCAAGCCGACCCAGCCTCGCCGCAGGAACGGACAGTTGATCCCGCCCTGACGCCGGCGGCCACGCCCCCCACGGCGCGCCAGGCTATGGTGGCCACTATGCTGCATCCGCGAAGACGTTCTTTCTGGCGGCCCCTGACCGGCCCGGCCTCCCTGCTGGCCAGGCTTACCGACCGGGTCGTCGACTCAGATCCCGGCTTGCTCCGCCTCTTCCTGGCCTGCCGCGGGACGGCGGGGCTGGTCCTCATGATCCTATGCGCCATCGGCCTCGGTGAGCTCCTCCGCACGTCCCAGCTGTTCTTTGCCGCCGGCGCCGTGTGCAGCCTGATGGCACCGTTCTGGATGCGCGAACCGAACCGGGCCGAGCGGCAGCGCACGCTCCTGTGGCAGGCGTTGGCGGCGGCAGGCTCGGTCGTCGTCACCACGGTCTTGCACGGGGATCACCGCCTCGGTGACGGCGCTTTCCTCATCCTGGTGTTCCTGACCCTCCTGCTGCAGGGCCGCAGCCCCCGCGCCATGGGGATCGGGGTCGGTGCCATCATCGAGTTCTATGTCGGGCTCTATCTGCAACTGCCGCCCGAAGCCTTGCCCTACCAGCTGCTGTCGATCGCCCTCGCCGTGCCGGTCACCTGGTTCTGCTGCTTCGTGCTGGTGCCCCTGCGCCCGGCTGCTACCCTGCGGCGCGCAGTGCAGGCGGTGCAGGGGCGGGCGGCCGCCGTCCTACGGGCCGCGACCCTGCTGCAGGAGGACGGCCCCGCCGCATCCCGCTCACTCGTGCGCAGCCTGAGCCGCCTGACCGAGGTCGCCTTGGCTGCGGATGACCAGCTCGCTTTGCTCTACCCCGTGCGCAGCATCCCCCTGCGCTTCCACCTAATGGACCTCGAGCTCGCCACGGCGCGGCTGGCCGTGGGACCGCTCGACGCGGCGGCGCTGGGCGGCATCGCTGAAGGCCAGCGCCGGCTGGCCCGGCTCCAGGTGCACGAGCAGCGCCTGCGCCAGGGCCGCTGGCGCGCGCGGCACATGCGCAGCGAGCCTCCGGCATACCCCTCCGCCGTAGGCGGCGTGTTCGCCGACATCGCACGCGCCGCCGCTGCCCTCGGTGCCGCGGCGGCGGTGCTGCCGGTGGCGGACAAGCCCCGGCCCGTGCCGCCTTCGCCGCCGGGTCCACTCGGCTGGCGCGTGGCGCTCCGTGTGACCCTGGCCTCCGCTATCGCCATGGCAGGCGGCATGGCGATCTCGCCCCAGCGCTGGTTCTGGGCGGTGATCACCACCTACGTCGTGTTCCTCGGCACACGGTCCCGCAGCGAAACCGTCTACAAGGGCGTCCAACGCCTGTGCGGCACCCTGCTCGGCCTGGTCGCCGGCGTCTCGCTCGCCAGCGTGCTGCAGGGCAGCGGCCCGGCGCAGGCTGTGGCCTTGGTCGCCGCCGTGTTCGGCATGTACTACTTCTTCTTCCTGTCCTACACGGCCGGCATCTTCTGCGTCACCGTGCTGCTCGGCCTGCTCTACAGCCTTCTCGGCTCCTCGACGGAGCCGATCCTGCTCCTACGCCTCGAGGAGACGGCGATCGGCGCCAGCGCCGCCATCTTCGTCGCCGTGTGTATCCTGCCGCTGCGCACCCAGGACCGCGTGGCGCAATCCGGCACGGCCGTGCTCCGCGCGCTGGCGGACTCCGTGGGCGTTTGCCGCCGCGCCCTGGCCGGCGAGACGGACGCGCTCCCCGTGCCGGCGTTGCGCGCGGTGGACCGCCAGGTCGCCGACCTGCGCCTCGCTTTGATCCCCCTCACCGCCGGCCGCTTCATGCTGCGCCGCTTCGAGCACGAGCGTCCCGTGCCGGCCCTCCTGACCTGTGTGCACTGGGCCCGGGCGCTCGCCGTGGCCGCCACCAAGCCGGACCCCCAAGCCGCCAGGCGCGCCGGCACGATCGAGCGCAGCCTGCGCACCCTGGCGGAGGGTGGCCAGCTGAGCCCGCTCGGCCATCCCGCCAAACCGGCGCCCGGCAGCAACCCCGTGGCGGTCGCCCTGGACGAGCTGGACCTCGCCCTGTCCGCCCTGGTGGAACGCCTGGCAATCGGCGCGCTGCACGGCTTCCAACTGGAAGCTTGACCGCCGCTTCGTTGCCGCCGGACATAGGCAGTCGCTCCCAACCTTCTCCCTCTCCCCCTGGGAGAGGGTCGGGGTGAGGGAGCTAGGGATCCCAACCCACTCCCCAGCACGAATACTCGCCCCCTGTGGCCTTGTCGCTACGACGGAGCGGCGCTAGGTGGAGACGAACAGTCGAAGGGAGCGGTCCATGGCTCTAACAGCCGAGAAATCAAACGGCAGCATGCCGCAGGAACGCTCCAACTTCAGCATGTCGCAGGACGATCTGCTGGCGGCCTACGGCAACATGCTGTTAATCCGCCGCTTCGAGGAGAAGGCTGGCCAGCTCTACGGCATGGGTCTGATCGGCGGTTTCTGCCATCTATACATCGGGCAGGAAGCCGTCGTTGTCGGCATGCAGGGCGCGCTGAAGCAGGGCGACGAGGTCATCACCTCCTACCGTGACCATGGCCACATGCTGGCCACCGGTATGGAGCCGCGCGGTGTGATGGCCGAGCTGACGGGGCGGTCCGGCGGCTACTCCCGCGGCAAGGGCGGCTCGATGCACATGTTCAGCCGCGAGAAAAACTTTTTCGGCGGCCATGGCATCGTCGGCGCCCAAGTCAGCATCGGCACCGGGCTCGCCTTCGCAAACTGGTATCGCGAGAACGATAACGTTTCGGTTACGTACTTCGGGGACGGCGCCGCCAACCAGGGCCAGGTGTTCGAGAGCTTCAACCTCGCTGCCCTGATGAAGCTGCCCTGCATCTACGTAATCGAGAACAACAAATACGGTATGGGCACCAGCATCGAGCGGTCCAGCGCCTCACGCGAGCTGTCCAAGAACGGCGCGCCCTGGAGCATGGCCAACGCCGAGGTGGACGGCATGGACGTGACCGCGGTGCGTCGCGCGGCCGAGGAGGCCGCAGCCTATTGCCGCGCCGGCAAGGGCCCATTCCTGCTGGAGATGAAAACGTACCGCTACCGCGGCCACTCCATGTCCGACCCGGGCAAGTACCGCACCCGCGACGAGATCCAGAAGATGCGGGACGAGCATGACTGCATCGAACAGGCCCGCCGCTTGCTGATGGGCCTGGGCACGGACGAGGCCGCGCTGAAGGAGATTGATGCCAAGGTGAAGGCGCGCGTGAACGAGGCGGCGGAGTTCGCCCAGGCCAGCCCCGAGCCGGACGAGAAAGAACTGTGGACCGACGTGCTGTTGGAGGCCTGACCGACGTGTCAACCCAAGTGCTGATGCCGGCCCTGTCCCCCACGATGACGGAAGGCAAGCTCGCCCGCTGGCTGAAGAAGGTGGGCGAGGACGTACGCGCCGGCGACGTGATCGCCGAGATCGAGACCGACAAGGCCACTATGGAGGTGGAGGCGGTCGACGAGGGCACGCTGTCCAAGATCCTGGTCGAGGAGGGAACCGAGGGCGTCCCCGTCAACACCCCCATCGCCGTCTTAGGGGAAGGGGAGGCCGAGAGTGCGGCACTCCCGACGGCGGAGGCGCCACAGAAGCTGGAACCCAAGCGCCCGGCCGAGACCGTCTCCAACACCGTCCCCGCCATGGCCGCTGCCGCTCCCGAGAAGCATTGGGGGGCCACCGCACCGACCACCGTGCGTGAGGCCCTGCGTGACGCGATGGCGCTGGAGATGCGTCGCGACACGAGTGTTTTCCTGCTGGGCGAGGAAGTCGCGCAATACCAGGGCGCCTACAAGATCAGCCAGGGCCTGCTGGACGAGTTCGGCCCCCGCCGCATAATCGACACGCCGATCACCGAGCATGGCTTTACCGGCATGGCGGTCGGCGCCGGGATGGCCGGTCTGCGGCCGATCGTCGAGTTCATGACCTTCAACTTCGCCATGCAGGCGATCGACCAAATAATCAACTCCGCCGCCAAGACGCTCTACATGTCCGGCGGCCAGATGGGCTGCCCGATCGTCTTCCGCGGCCCGAACGGCGCCGCAAGCCGCGTCGGCGCCCAGCACAGCCAGTGCTACGCGAGCTGGTACTCGCATGTGCCCGGCCTCAAGGTGGTCGCCCCCTGGTCCGCAGCCGACGCCAAGGGCCTGCTGCGCAGCGCCATCCGCGACCCGAACCCGGTGATCGTGCTGGAGAACGAGATCCTTTACGGCCAGACCTTCGACTGCCCGACCGACCCGGAGTTCACCCTGCCGATCGGCCGCGCCAAAATCGAGCGGCCCGGCACGCACGTCACCATCGTCGCCTTCTCCATCATGGTCGGCGTCGCGATGAAGGCGGCCGAGGCGTTGGTGGAGCAGGGGATCGAGGCCGAGGTGATCAACCTGCGCACTCTGCGCCCGCTGGACACGGCGACCATCATCGAGAGCGTTAAGAAGACCAACCGCGTGGTGAGCGTCGAGGAAGGCTGGGCCTTCGCCGGTATCGGCGCCGAGATCGCCATGCAGGTGACTGAGCAGTGCTGGGATTGGCTGGATGCACCCCCCGTCCGCGTCACCGGACTGGACGTTCCGCTGCCCTACGCCGCCAACCTCGAGAAGCTCGCTTTGCCGCAGCCGCAATGGGTTGTGGACGCCGTGAAGAAGATCGTCTGATGGCGACCAACATCCTGATGCCGGCGCTGTCCCCCACCATGACGGAGGGCACCCTCGCACGGTGGCTCAAAAAGGAGGGTGATACCGTCACCGCCGGGGACGTGATCGCCGAGATCGAGACCGACAAGGCTACTATGGAGGTGGAAGCGGTAGACGAGGGTGTGCTCGGCAAGATCCTGGTCGCCGACGGCACCGCCGGCGTGCTGGTGAACGCACCGATCGCGATCCTGGTGGAGGCCGGCGAAGCGGTGCTGGCGATGACAGCCCCCGCCAAGGCTGCCCCGGCCGCCCCCGCACCCGAGACCGCGGACAGTGCGCCCAAGCCATCCGCCTCCGGTCCGTCCATGGCGGCCTTGCAGCCCCAAGCGGCCCGAACACCCGCACCCTTGGCCAACGGTCACGACACCGGCGAGCGCATCTTCGCATCCCCCTTGGCCCGCCGCCTGGCTAAGCAGTCTGGCATCGCGCTGGAGGCGGTGCGTGGCACCGGTCCC
>CAXSEG010000098.1:0-704 GCA_964235545.1 uncultured Acetobacteraceae bacterium | reverse complement strand
GCCGATATCGAGGCGGCGCAAGCCGCCGGCCCGATGAAGCCGCCGGCATCCGCCCCCGTCGCGGCAGCCGCGACACCGCCGGCCCCGATTTCGGCGCCCGCGCCCGCCGCGCGCCCGACCGTCCTCGCCGGCAAGTACACGCTGGTGCCCAACACCAACATGCGCAAGGTGATCGCCCGGCGCCTCACGGAGTCGAAGCAGACCGTCCCGCATTTCTACGTCAGCGCCGATATCGAGATCGATGCTCTGATGAAGCTGCGCGCCGACCTGAATGCGAAATCCCCCAAGGACGGCCCGGCGTCGTTCAAGCTTTCCGTAAACGACCTGGTCATCAAGGCCGCTGCCGCCGCCCTGCGCCGCGTCCCCGCCGCCAATGCCAGTTGGACGGACGAGGGGATCGCCCTCTACGACGAGGTGGACATCAGCATCGCCGTCGCCACCGAGGGCGGCCTGATCACCCCCATCATCCGCCGCGCGGACGAGAAGGGCGTGGCCAAGATCAGCAATGAGATGAGGGACCTGGCAGCACGGGCCCGCGCCGGCAAGCTGAAGCCGGAGGAATTCCAAGGCGGCGGCTTCTCGATCAGCAATCTCGGCATGTATGGCGTGAAGTCGTTTTCCGCCATCATCAACCCCCCCCACGGCGGCATCCTGGCCGTCGGCGCCGGCGAACCCCGCCCCGTCGTGCGCGACGGGGCCATCGT
>CAXSEG010000097.1:0-13973 GCA_964235545.1 uncultured Acetobacteraceae bacterium | reverse complement strand
CGCCCAGCCCGTTGGTGATGGGGGTGGTGAAGGGCTGGTAGCCGGGCGAGAAATCCCCAACCGAGCAGGCGGCGATCTCGGTCGGCACCAGCACGCTCCCGCCGCCGGGCCAGCGCTGGGCGGGCACCCATTCCATGACCGTGTCGTGATCGACCGGGCTGCCGGCGGGCAGGCAAAGGGAGAGCGGGTCGGCAATGCCGCGTGCCCCCAATTCGGCCGCAAGGGCCGCGTAGCTGCCGGTGCGGCGCGGGAAGCGGGCGATGGCGCCGGCGGAATGCACCGCCTCGGCCAGCTCGCCCGTGGTGCCGATGATCGCCTCGGCGTCCGTGGTGCCGTAGCCGACGCCGTGCGGGGTCACGCCGTGGAAGCGCGTGCCGTCCTGGTTGAGGAAGATCGCGTTCCAGCAAGCCACGCCCGTTTGATCCAGCGGCGCCAGGCTGAACAACTCCACCCGGCCCGGCGGCATCGATTGGATGTAGGCGGCCGCCGCGTCCGGCAGGTTGGGCGGCAGGAAGTGGTCAGGCGGCATAAGAGAGGCCCGGTGTTGCCTGGGCCTGGGCACGCAGCACTAGGTCCATGATGTGAAGATCGTGGGCGGGCGGGAAGGCGAACGGCGTCCGCGTGAGCAGGGCAGCGGCGAACGCCTCGACCTGGTTGAGGAAGGGGGACCGCTCGGCGCCCGGCACGTCCAACCGTTGGACGGCACCGGTTGCGGCGTCGGTGAGGTCGAGCGTGCCGCCGGGGGTTTGCCCCATCGTGTCGGTGGCGGCTATCTGGGCGGCGGTGCCGATCACCTCCAAACGGCGGCGCGGGAAGGTCTCGGGGCAGTTATAGGCGACGTGCAACTGCAACAGCACCCCGCCGGCCGTGCGGGCGATCAGCAACGCGCCATCTTCCACCGCGTAGCCGTGCACGCGGGACTGGCCCATGGCGGCGATTTCGGTGATCTGCTCCGCCAACAGGGTCGAGGCAAGGTCCAGCCCATGCGGGGCGAGGTCCATCAGCGCACCGCCGCCGGCCCGCGCCGGGTCGATGCGCCAGTTGTCACCCCCGTCCTGGCTCAAGAACTCCCGCCCGACCCAGCAGCAATAGGCGATGCGGATGGCGGTGACGGTTCCCAGCCGACCGGACTGGACGAGGGTGGCGAGGTGCTGGTGCGCGGAGTGGAACCGCTGGTCGAACGCCGTGGCGTAAGTCACACCGGCCCCCTCGCAGGCGGCGACCATGGCGCGGGCGTCCGCCAGGGTGGTGGCCATGGGCTTCTCGCACAGCACGGGGACACCCGCCGCGGCGGCCGCCTCGACCAGCGGCCGGTGCGCGTCATTCGGAGAAGCGATGTACACGGCATCGATGGCAGCGAAGAAAGCGGCCGGATCGCTGTAGGGCGTGGTGGAAGGGAACAGGGCCGCGGCGCGGGCGAGGGCGGCGGGCGAGAGGTCGTGCAATGCGACGAGCGCGCCGTTGGCAGATTGCACGATCGCGGGGGCTACGTAATCCCGCGCCACCCAACCGCACCCGGCGATACCCCAGCGGATCATGTATGCAGGTTCCAAGCTACCATCGGTCGGGAAGGTCGACCAGTTCGCGGCGGTTCGCGTAGCGGTCAATCGTGGCATCTTCACCGGCCACGGCTGTCTCGGGGGCGTCGCTGGCGGCAGGGTAGGTGGCGAGCGATCCGTATTCCCGTTCGTAACGGTCGGACGGCCAGCGGATCTCGCGGCCGGCGTAAAGCGGGTTGCGCCGCAGGGGACGGCCGGGTGGCGGCATCGTCAGCTCGCCGGCGGCGATGCCGGGGGCCGCGGTGCCTACGGCCAGAGCGATGGCGGGCGCATCGGCCAGGGTGGCAAAAGACGCTTTGCGCGGCACCCGGCCCTCGATCAGTGCCGCCGTCAGTTCGCGGTCATCGAACAAGTCCGGCGCGGGGAACATGGCGGCGTAGGTCGCGGGTTCCAACGGCTCGCCGGCCGAGAGGTTGTCCACCAACGCGTTGTGCATGTGCCCGACCAGCACGCGGTTCGCCACGCGCAGCATTTCGGCGGAAACCTGCCGTTTTTCCGGCAGGAAATAGAACGCGTCGTGGCAGAACAGCAGGTCGGCGGCGTGGTCCGCGAACGGCCAGGGGGACGCCGCATCGAAGCAGACCAAAGTCGAGGCCGGGGCGATCCAATGGCGGGCCAGCCACAGCTTGGCGAACACCAGGTCCCCGCCGATCACCTCCCCGGCATGGCCGGTGAAGGCGCGGAGGTAGTGCCCGGCACCACATGCCAGTTCCAGCACGCGGCGAGGCGCACCCCAGTAGCTCTGTGCCAGCGCCAGGCCCGACAGGAATGTCGGGTCCGACCAGCGATGCGCGAAATAGGTGCCGACGGGTCCGAACGCCAGCAGGTCCATGGCGTCCCGGAAGCTCAGCCGGTCCCGCTGCTGGATCACCTGGCGCCGCGCCTCCTCGGTCGGGGGCGGCGTACGGACCCAGCTGTCCTGGTCACCCAGCAGCAGCACGAGCGCTCCCTCCGTGTCCCCGAAATCCAAGCGGGACAAAGCGGCCTCGGCCAACCCGGCGCGGTCGGCGCGAAGGAAGGCGATGCCGTCGATCACCGGCCAGCGTTCCCCTTCGGCAGTGAGGGCGTGGTTTGACAGGGTGAGCTCCCGGCCCGTCACCGGGCTGCGGAGGTTCACGGCAGGCCGGCCTCCGCCAGCACGGCGTAGTGGAACGCCTGGATCGGGCCGGCATGGACCAGCTCGAGGTCATCCAACGCCTGGGACGTGGTGAAGGCGGCGACCCGGTCGTATTGCCGCATCTGCAACACCCGGTCCATCACATCCGCCGCATTGAAGGCGCGGCCCTCCGGGGTGTCCGCGTCCCCGATTGTGGCAAGGGCCGCGCGCACGGTTTCTGCCACGCCTGTCGTCAGGGTAGCCAACTCACGGTCGAACAACCGGCGCATCAGGGGGACCAGTTCGTCGCCGAGCAGGGTCTCGCCAGCGAACCCGCTATCGGGCAACACGGCATTGTGCAGGTGGTGTGCCATGCCGGCCACGAAGGCCGTCGCTGGATTCGCGCCATAATGCCCAGCGAGCACCGTCCCCAGCACGGCGACGACTAGGCAGTGGTCGCCGTGGTTCTCCGGCGGCTCCAGCACCAGTCGGGGCTTGCCCGGGCAGGTGGCACCGGCACGTGGCTGCCGAATCAGCGCCTCGGCAAAGACGGGTACCCGGGCACCCGCTTGGCCCTGGCCGAGGCTCGCCCGCAAATCGGCGCGCAATCCAGGAGCGATCCCGGCACTCGCCTCGTCAAAGCTCCGCGCCAGGACGGAGAAGGGTTCGGCTACACCAGTCGCCTGCAACACATCCCGGTCGATCCCGCCAAGCCGGGAGGCCGCCAGCGCGTCCGCGGTGATCGACATCGCGACCACCTCGACATTCTCCCCGGCGGCCAGACGTGCCCACCCGTTGCGGAACGCCCGCACTGCAAGGCTGTCATGCGAGGACGCGTCCCGGATGCGCTTCAGATCCCCGAGCTCGGCCGCGAGCGAAGTGAGCGCGCCAATTCCGCCCACTTTGCGGAAGGCGGCGTTTCCGCCACCATCCATCAAGCTGCAGCCAGCCAGTCCAACAAGTTGCGCTCCTGCACGGGAAAGGAGTGCTCCTCGCGCTTGCCGGCGGGCGTCATCGGGGCCTTGAAGAAGATACCAAGTTGTTCCTGGATGCCGCCGTCGCCACGCTGCTTGGCGAGGTCCAGCACGCGGGCAATCTCGATCACCAGCGGTGCCGCCAAGATACTATCGCGGCAGAGGAAGTTCACCTTCATCTGCATCTTTTGGCCCATGAAGCCGACCAGGTCGATGTTGTCCCATGCTTCCTTGTTGTCGCCGCGCGGCTTGTAATACTGGATGTTCACCAGATGGTCTTCCACCGGGTAGCCCAGGATCTGGTCGAGCACCGAACCCTTGGTGTTCAACTTGGACCGCAGGCTATCGGCGTTGTCCAACGCCAGGCCGTCGCGATTTCCTAAAATGTTAGTCGAAAACCAGCCCTCGACGTAAAGCGATCGGGAGCGGAATGCCGGTGCAAGTACCGTCTTGATGAAAGTCTGCCCCGTCTTGCCGTCCTTGCCGGCGACGGGCACGCAGCGTTCATCGGCCAACCGCGTCAAAGCGGGAATGTCGGCCGCGAGGCTCGGGGTGAAGTTGCCGTATGGCACGCCTTCGACGATCGCGGCGTAGGCGTAGAGCATCGCGGGACTGATCGCCGGGTCGTTGCCATCCAACCCGCGCTCGAACGCGGCAGCGGTCTGCAGCACCTCAAGCTTTAGGTCCGGCCACCGCTCGACGGAGGCGAGGTTGATCACGACGAGGTTCCGCACCCCGGTCGACTCGCGATAGTTGCGGATGTCGGCCCGGATCTGCTCCACCGCGTCCCGGTGGCCGCCAGTGATCTTGTTGTCGCCATCCACGTTCTTGCAGAAATCGCGGCTGCCGACCGCAGGCCAAGGCTTCATCGCGGACAGGCTCCCGTCCACCAGCTCAACCTGCTCGCGGTCCAACACACGATGCTCCCGCACGGCGGCCGAGAGATCCTCTGAGTGCAAATCCCAGCCCGCGAAATGCAGGTTTCGGTATGGCGCCAGGCCGGAGACGCCGACGTTGGCAAGCGGCAGCCCGGCCAGGTCGTTGGATCCGGCTCGCAGCATCTCGATGCCCGCCGCGGCCGTGCTTGCGACGGCGCCGCCCAGCCCCACGACAAGCACGCCTAAGTGCCGCCCAGTGCTGACTGCGTCCAGGCCGGTATCGGGCATGATGGATATCTCTTCAGGTTGGTCCGCCGGACAAGGTCCAGGGACAGGGAGGAACGATGGTTATAGGCCGCGGCCAGTCCTTGTTAAGCCGCGGAACCGGGGCGGGATTGCGGCGGAGCTCAATCAGTCCGATCACAGACGCGTGAGCGGCGCCGCTTAAGCTTTGTTATAAAAGGCTCATAAAGGTCGCTCATCATGCTGGCGTGAAGCGATAAGGACTGTCACTGGTCGTGTGCGGATCGAGCGCCAAGCGGTGTTCGAGTGGCGGAAACGCCCGGCTGCGGCATCCCTGCCGATCGCACAACCGGCAGGACAACCCGATGCCCACGGCCGCCGCGTCCAGATCAATCCGGTCGGCATAGACCAGGTTGGCGGCGTGCGCAGCGTCGCACCCCATCGCGATCACGTGCACCGGTGGTGGATCACCCCAGGCCGCTGCGACCCCAACGACGCTGCGGGCGAAGCAGAGGAAGGTGGCCCCGTCCGGCAGCTGTGCCAGTTGCACCTGCAACGAGCCCGGCGTCACGAAGGCGCCGTGCACGATCCAGCGCGGGCACGAGCCGCCGAACCGTGCGAATGGGAAGCCTGCACCGGAGAACCGCTTACTGACATTTCCCGCCGGGTCGATACGCAGGAAGAAGAAAGGGATGCCGCGCTGCGAGGGCCGTTGCAGGGTGGAAAGCCGGTGACATGCCTGCTCGTACGAGACCCCGAAGTGCCGGGCCACCGATTCCACGTCATGCCGCATGTGCCGCATGGTGCCGGCGAAGGCGGCGTAGGGCATGAGCACGGCCCCAGCAGCGTAGTTCAGCAGCCCGATGCGGATCAGCTGTGCCGATTCCTGCGTCGTGGGCGCGGCACTCTCCAGCACCGCCTCGATCGCCTCCCGTGCCTCGAGCAGCACCAATTGGAACGCCAGCTGGAAGCCACGGCTCTCGCGCGGCAATTGTTCGGACAGCGTCAGCACGCGGTCGGCCGCGTCGTAGCGGCGGAGCGCGCCCTCCAGCGGGGACACGCGCACGACCAGCCCGTGGCGGCGGCGCAACCGCTCGGCGATGGCGTGGTTGGTCTCAGCCGGCGTGGCCCCCAACTCGGTGACCAGCCCCTCGGCCGCATCCTCCAGCGACGGGAAATGATTGCCACGGTCGTTGAACAGGTCACGCGCCTCCTCGTTCGGCAACAGCAGGCGGCGGCCGGACGGCAGTGCGATGGCGCTAGAATCCTCGCGGGCGACCCGCCAGGCGCGGTAGAGCGCCATCATCGCACGGGCCGCGTTGGGGCTGCTGGCGGCGAGACTCTCGATCTCGGTGTCCGGCACAGGCTCCGAGGCCAGCAGCGGGTCGGCGAACACCTCGCGCAACCCTACCTCCAACTTCCGTTCCAAGACGCCCGAAAGCGCGGCGAGATCCACGTCCAGGATCTCCGCTAGCTTGATCAGCAATGAGGCGGTGACGTTGCGCTGGTCGTGCTCGAGCAGGTTGAGGTAGCTGGCGGAGATGCCCAGGCGGCTCGCGAGCACCTGCTGCGTCAGCCCCCGCTCGAGTCGGACACGGCGGACAGTGCGGCCGATCAACGGCCGGCTCACTTTACAGACGGATTTGCGTCGCTTCATATCAGCCTGACGACAGATTTCGCGAGATTGCGGGGTTCAGTGCTGGCTCTGAGCGGTCGAAATGTCAATTCTTCACTCAGCGCCACCGACCGAGAGGTTAGACGATGCACCCGACCTCGACCCGCCAGCCCGACGGAATGAGCGCCGGCCCGCCGCCAGGCCTTGCCTTCGGCAACGATCCGGACCGGTTCGCCGGCATCAAGCGCGACTATCCCCGGCCGAAGTGGAGCGGCTGTCCAGCTCGTTCCGCATCTATTACACGCTGGCGGAGATGGGTGCCGCCCGACTCTGGCACTTGCTCAAGACCGAGTCGTTCGTGCCCTCGCTCGGCGCGCTGACCGGCAACCAGGCGGTGCAGCAGGTCAAGGCGGGGCTGCAGGCGATCTATCTCTCCGGCTGGCAGGTCGCGGCGGACGCGAACTCGGCGTGCGAGATGACGGGCTGGTCCGACGCGGTGGCGACGACGGCGGCGGGGGCAATTCCAGCACCACGGCGACGGCCGGCAGCTCGGAGCACGACCAGTTCAAGACGGCAAGACGCGGTGATGGACCGCATCGGCTCGGACACTCACGATGACGGTTTGATCCACAGCCACGAATCGGCAGCGGCAAAGTAAGACCAATAACGGGAGCCGCCGTCACCGGCCGACCGGCGCAAGCCCGGCGGGCGGTTTGGCTTCGAACGGCAGAAAGACAAGTGCCTTTTCGTGCCTTTATATCCTGATGTACGCCGTGGGACGACGTAGCCGATCCTCGCTGCCCTCGTTGCTCCACGGTCAATGGGTCAAGTGGCCGGATGTCTGGATCACGGCTGCCAACATGCTCTGCAACCTCGTATCGACGTCTGCGGCGTTCGAGGCTTGGTAAGCCATGGAGGGGGATGACGCACAGGCCTGCAACTGGGGCGCGATCTGCGATTGGATGGGGGCGACGTACGTGTTGTAGAAGGCGTTGTTGGTGAGCGGGAGGTATGGTGTGTAAAGCGTCAGTATCGTCACACCTGCCGCTTTGAGCGCTGCGCAGTCAGACGAGTTGATCGGCCCGATCTGGCGGTTCCCAGCGTTATACTGATCGACCAGGCCGTCACTGACGATGAAGAGGAATTTCTGCGCAGCAGCTTGGCTCCCCCCATCGCCGGACACGCCGATGACCGGGCCCAGCGCGGCCATGGCCTGGCTGACATACGTTTCCGGGCAGTTATTGCTACAATCGTTGATGTCCGGTGCGATCTTTGCCAGAGCAGCGGATGCGCCGCTTATGTTGCTGCTCGCTGGATAGATGACGCTGAATTGCTGGGCGAACGTCGACAGCCCGAGCCGGAACGAGCCGCGCTGGTTCGACGCAACGACATTGGTGATCAGGTTCCCGACTGCCGCCCGCAAGACGTCGATACGCAAGGTCACCCGGTTGTTGCTCGCAAGGGCGAGGTAGTCGTTACCCGCCGTCGACCAGTGGCAGGCGAACGCACATCCCTCCCCGACGGCGACGTTTCCGGGCACCGGACCGGTCGGGACGTAGGCGGCGGTGAGCGCCTGCATGCTGCTGATGTCAGACTGTGTGGCCGCGATCGTCATGGAGGAGGACACGTCCATCAGGACCTGGATGTCCACGAATGGATTGAGCGAGAGGCTGGCGGCGGACGCACCGGTCAAGCTGATTTGGCCGACCCCCACAAGGCCGCCGAAATAGGTCTGGTACGTGCCCTGATACGTGACGTTCGCGGTGAAGAGGGAGCCGGAATTGGCGACCGAGACCGCAACAGGCCCGAGCGTCACGTTCTGCTGCGCCCCTGCCTCGGCCTTGAACCGCTGCGCGGCTGCGGTTTGTGCCGTGGCGACCGGGGTCGCGGCCCCCGCGAGGGACTGGTTGGACGCGACCGTGGTGGCCAACAACGCGGCCGTGTCGGCAGCGGCATCCAGCCGGGCGTGGGCGAGCGCTGCATTACCGAAATCGATCGCAAGGCCGAAGAGCGCCGTCATCGGCAAGGCCAGCAGCGCCGTCAGCAGGGCGACGTTCGCGCGCCGGCAGCGCCAGACCCTCATGACGGAACCGAGCAGGCGGCGACAGGTCCCGGGAACCGGCCCACCAACGTCACGCCATTGTTGATGCGCGGTGAAACGTAGTCCGACCGCTGCAACGTCAGCGGGCCTAGGAAGACGGACGTGAACAGCGGCTCGAACACGCCAGACACGTCCGCCGCCAGGATAGACGTCGCGCCGAACACGTCGGTCGGCAGCCCTGTCAAGCTGCTGGGTGCGTTGTCCGCGACGGGGGGGAGCGTGCCGCAGGAGCGCAACCGGGCCTGACCGATCGGGTTGGCGACGCTCCAGGCGACGTGCGCGACGGTACCGGACCGGGAGGACGTGAACGTCACGGCCGACAGCGTGATTGAGAAACTGCCGGCCGAGGACGACGCAAGCCAGTCCGGGAAGAGGGCGAACGGTGCGGTCGTTGCCTGCCAAGCCTGATGCCCGCTCAGTGAATTGAGGTTGCTCGCCTGCACCGCCATTGTCGTCGCGATCGTCGCTGTGGACGCAGCCGCAACGGTCAGCCGCCGTGTCATGACGATCGCGCGGGACAAATCCACCGCGCCGCAGAGCAGCGTCAGCAGGACAGGCACGATGATCGCGAACTCGAGCCCGGCCAGCCCCCGCCGGGCACGCCACAGGCTCAGCATCCGGACCCAGCCGCGAACGACGTGCCGGATGGGTTCTCGTTGGCGAAGGCCGCGGCGGAGACGATGCTGCTGCCGCTGGAGCCGGGCCCGGCCGTGGTCGCCACGGCGCCGGTGTAGATCGTCTCCAGCACCGGCGCCTGATACACGGCGCGGGCATACATCAGCTGGCCGGGCGCGCCGATGCAGAACGACGGCGAGGGACCCGCCGCAGTGATGGTCGCCGCCGTGAAGTCCGCCACAGGCTGGACCGAGATCAGCAGGCCGGAACACGGCGCGAAGGCCACGAACACGGGACAGAACACCTTGGCCGCGAAGTCCGCCGCGGTCATCGTGCCTGGGACCAGACCGAGCTGGACCTGGCGCACCGCTTGCTGAAGAGAGAAGTCCAGCGCGAATTGCAGATAGAGGTTGAGGGCGACGGACATCATCCCGAGCACCAGGCCGAAGAACGGGATGGCCACGATCGCGAACTCCAGCGCGGCGGCGCCGGAGCGCGAGCCCGGGAGGGTGCTGATGGAGCGGGAGCGCATCGTGGGTACAGTCTCACGCGAAATCGTTAAGCATTGGTGACCGCGTGCGCTCACGGATCCCGCAAGGCAGAGAACCCTGCCATCGCCATCGGAACCTGCTCCGGGGACAGGTCCGCCCGCAGGATCGCCACCGCGCCGGCACGGTCGCCGGACATGGCCAGCGCGGTGGCAAGGTCATGGCGGACCCGGCGCGGCGCGTCCGGGTTGGCGGCCAGCGGCCGCAACACGTCGGCACCGTGCGCAGGGTCACCCGCCAGGGAAAGCGACAGACCAAGATTGACCCGGGCCGCATCCAGGTCCGGATCGGCATGCAGGGCCTCGTTGTAGGCCTGCTGCGCCTCGGCATGGTGGTCCTGCATATCGCGGGCGATACCGAGATTGGTCAAGGTCCGCGCGTCACCGGGCGCCATCGTGAGCGCGGCATTGAACGCGGTCTCGGCCTCGCCGGCGCGCCCCTCGAGCAACAGCGCCCGCCCGAGCCCGAACTGCGCACCCGCCGAGCCCGGCGACAGCCGGGCAGCACGGCGCAAGCTGGCTTCTGCCTTGCCCAGCTCGCCCATCATGGTCAACGCCTGCCCTTCCATCAGCAGGGCGCCGACATCGTCGCGGTTCTCGCCAAGGCGGCGCCGAGCAACCGTCAACGCGGCCTCGGGCACGCCGCTGGCGAGCGCTGCCTGCGCTACCCGCAAACCGGGCGGCTTGTCACTCAGGCGATCAGGGTTGCCCGATGTACAGGCAGTCAGCAGCAACAGGGCGAGCAGGAGCAGGAAGCGCATTTTGCGGTCTCCGTATTCAGTGGTGAAGCGATGAGAGCACCTTGAGCATCGCGGGCCCGCCCACGACGGCAAAGACGGTGGGCAGGATGAACACGATCATCGGGACGGTCAGCAGAACGGGAAGCCGCGCAGCGCGCGCCTCGAACCGGGTCAGCATCTCGGTCCGCATCTCCGCGGAGAGGTGGCGCAGCGCTTGTGACAGCGGCGTCCCGTATTGCATCGTTTGCACCAGCGTCGTGCCGAGCCGCTTGAGCGGTTCCAGCCCGGTACGTGCGCCCATGTTGAGCAACGCCGTGCGGCGGTCCGCCAACAGCCGGAGCTCGGTCGCAGTCTGCTGCAACTCATCGGCGACTGCCTTGTGCGTGTGGGCGATCTCACTCGCGACCCGGGCGATGGTGGGCTCGAGCGGGAGCCCGGCCTCCGAACAGATCACCATCATGTCCAACGCATCCGGCAGCCCCCGATCAAGTTGCTTGAGGTATGACGCCCGAATCGATCTCACGACGTAGTCCGGGCCTAACAGTCCGACGCTGCCGGCCACTGCTGTCCCGCCGAGATGGATGAGGCCGGAGAACCCGAGCGCACCGAGCACGAACCAGCCGAGCGCAGGCAGCCCGGCAAAAAGCAGCATCTTGCTCCCGACGAACAAGCCCAAACCGTTCTGGCCGCGGAACCCGGCGACCGACAAGGTGAGTTCCAGTTCCGCCACGGTCTTGACGGAGAGGAGGCCGCTGCGGGCGATGAACCAGCCGAGTGCCGCGACATACCGCAACACGCCGGAGCCGCCGTCAGCGCCGCCCGGACCCTCGATCCCCGCAGCCGCCTGCACGAAGGCGATACGGGCTGAGAGACGGTCCTGCGACCGCTCCGCTCTCAGCAGCAGCAGCGCCGATCCCGAGCAAAGCAACCCTAGAAGGCCGGCGCCAATCAGGAGCGGGTTCACGACAGGCTCTTGCGGATCATCAGACGCATGACGAACATGCCGAGGCCGAGCCAGACGACCGTCACCCCAAAGAGGGTCTGGCCGCTGCCGGGTTCAAACAGGGACGCGATGTAGCCCGGGTTCAGCACCGCCAGCGCAGCGCAGGAGAACACCGGGAGCGCGGTCAGCACGCCTGCGCTGGTCCGGGCCTCGGACGCCAGGGCGTAGCCCCTCGACTGCAGGGCGAGGCGCTTGCGGATGACCTCGGCGAGGTTCTCCAGCGTTTCAGTCAAGCCGCCACCGGTTTGGCTCTGCAGGGCGAGAGCCGTCGCGAAGAAGCGGTATTCAGGAAGCCGGTTGCGTGCGGCCATCTCCCGCAGGCCATCCTCCAAGGCGGTGCCTACGCCCACTTGGTCGTGCAGACGGCGAAACTCCAGCGAGGTCGGCTCCGATGCCTCCTGGGCGACGGCGCGCAACGCCTCGGTCACGGGTATGCCGACGCGGACGGCACGCACGATCATCGCCAGTGCGTCCGGGAATTGCTTGTATAGGGTCTGCGTGCGTTTCGCGTCGCTGCCCCGGTAGACCGACCGCGTTACGACGAGCGTCACCACCGGCAGCAACAGCCAGGCAAATCCGCCGAGCAGGCCATGCAGCAGCCACTGAGCCACGTATCCCGGTATCAGCGCGCCGGGCATCACGAGGATCGGGAGGAGCGGATACGGGTCACGGCGGTGCGGGTCCATGCCGATCAGCGCCTTCATCTTCCATTTGACGGTCGCCGTGGGAAGGACGCTCATCAACCGCGCTGAGGCAGCAACCGGTGCGCCGGCCCGGCGATGCGGACTGGCGATCCCGTGCACGCGCGCAAGGATAGCGCGGTGGCGTGCATCGGCGCGCAGCAGCACGATGCCGGCGCTCGAAAAAGCGATCAGCAGGAGGCTTGCCACGAGGAGGAGCGTGGTCATGGCTGGCATCGCTCGGCCTCCTCCAGCGTCGTGGCCCAGGCGCGGTCGAGCCCGAAATAGGCGAGGCGTTCGTGGAAATTTGGGCGGGCCCGGCTGACGCGGTAGGCGCCTTGCAACCGCCCGTCATGACCTTCGCCCGTCAACTCGAACACGAAGATGTCGTTCAGGATGACGACGTCCCCCTCGAGGCCGCAAACCTCGGTCACCTGGATGAGCCGGCGGCCGCCGTCCCGCTGGCGCTCGATCTGCACGATCAGGTCCACGGCGCCGACGATCTGTTGCCGGATCGACTTCGACGGCAAGCCGAAATTGCCCATCTGGACCATGTTCTCGATCCGGATCACGGCGTCGCGCGACGTGTTGGCGTGGATCGTGGACATGCTGCCGTCGTGGCCCGTGTTCATGGCCTGCAGCATGTCGAACGCCTCGCCCGAGCGCACCTCGCCGACGATGATCCGGTCCGGCCGCATGCGCAGCGCGTTGCGGACCAAGTCACGCTGCGTCACCTCGCCACGGCCCTCCAGCGACGGCGGGCGTGTCTCCAGCCGGACGACGTGGGGCTGCTGCAATTGGAGCTCGGCCGCGTCCTCCACGGTCACGATGCGTTCGGTACTGTCGATCAGTTGGCTGATGGCGTTCAGCAGCGTGGTCTTGCCGCTGCCGGTGCCGCCGCTGATGATGACATTCAGGCGGCACCGCCCCGCAATCTCGAGGATCTTCGCAACCCCCGCACTCATCGACCCGAACTCGACCAGCTTGGCAAAATCGATCCGTTTACGGGCGAACTTGCGGATCGAGATATAAGGCCCGTCCAAAGCCAATGGCGGGAACACGATGTTGACCCGGCTGCCATCCTTCAGCCGCGCATCCACCATGGGGCTGCTCTCGTCGACGCGGCGGCCCATCGCGGCGGCAATGCGCTGGCAGATGTTGGCGACATGCGCCGCATCCCGGAAACGCACGTTCGAGAGCGACACCCGGCCGGCCCGTTCGATAAAGACACGGTCGGGGCCGTTGACCATGATATCGGCCACGCCGTCGTCGTCCAGCAGCGGTTCGAGCGGCCCGAGACCCAACATGTCGTTGACGAGTTCGCCCGCCAGCTGACGCTGCTCCCGTCCGTTCAGTTGGATGCGCCTTTCCGTGGCGATGTCGGCGAGCAGGCGCTCCACCTCGACGGCCAGGCGATCGGGCGCCAAGCCCGCGACGGAGGCAGGGTCAAGCCTGGTCAGGCACAACTGCCGTAGTTCCGCCAAGGGCGCGGTGGCTTGGTGCGGCCGAGCGTCCGGCGGCGGAGCGGCCGGCGCCGCCTCGACCGTGCGGCGGCCGAAGCCGCTCAACGGAGCCGCCACGTCCGCCGCTTCGGCGGGGTGAGCGTGGACGCGAAGGCGACTTCGCGCACCAGTTCGGACATCGCCGTGCGGAACGGCCCGCGGGCCTTTGCGGCAGGTTCACCTAGCCGCTCGGCCATGCCGACAGCCCGCGGCAGGTCGGGGATGGCGACGTCGACCGCCATGCCCAGCGCCGCCTCCATCTGCTTGCGGCTGAGGCCGCCTTGCATCCCGGCGCGGTTGAGCACCACGACCGCGCGCCGCGCCTGGGCCGGGCCGCTGGGAAGGGCGAGCAAACGCAGGGTGTCCCGCACGCCGGCCAAGGTCGGTGGCGTGACCAGCACGCGCTGCTGCGTGAGGTCC